>DASUQB010000260.1:0-14341 GCA_036280835.1 Microbacterium sp.
AAGTGACCGCGAGCGGCCTGACCGAACGACATCACCCGATTCTGCCGCGCCTAGGGTGAAGCCATGACCATGACGTACCGCGGCACGACCGCCCTCATCACCGGTGCGAGCTCTGGCCTCGGCGCCGAGTTCGCCACGCGGCTCGCCGAGCGCGGCGCCGACGTGGTGCTGGTCGCCCGCCGTGAGGACCGCCTGCGCGAGCTCGCCGGCCGGCTGGAACGCGATCACAAGGTCACCGCGACCGTCGTCCCCCTCGACCTCACGGCGCCCGGCGCCGCCCGGACCGTGCGCGCCGCGCTCGGCGGCCGCGGCATCCAGACGCTCGTCAACAACGCGGGATTCGGCATCCGCGGCGCCTTCGTCGATGAGGACCCGGCGCGCATCGAGTCGATGCTGCAGCTGAACGTGATGGCGCTGACGGCCCTCACCCGCGAGTTCCTCCCCGACCTCATTCGCACCGGCACGGGCGCCCTCGTGAACATCGCCAGCACGGCGGCGTACCAGCCCTGCCCGAACATGGCGGTCTACGGCGCCTCCAAGGCGTTCGTGCTGAGCCTGACCGAGGCGATCGCCCACGAGACGCGCGACACCGGTCTCAGCGTGCTCGCCCTCAGCCCCGGCGCCACCAGCACCGAGTTCTTCGAGGTGGTGGGCACTCCCGACGCCGCGGTCGGCAACTTCCAGACCTCTGCGCAGGTCGTCGCAACGGCGCTGCGCGCCCTCGATCGCAAGGACACGCCCCCCAGCGTGATCTCCGGCATCAAGAATCGCACGCTGGCGACGCTGGGCGGGCTCGTGCCACGCCGCCTCAGCCTCGCCGCCGCGGGGCGCCTCCTGGCCTAGCGTCCCCGGTCTCGCACACGGCAGACGCCTCTGGCGCTCGCCCTGCGGCCGGCCCGGGATGGAGGTATGGGCGACGGTGGCGCGGAAGATGTGCGCCGGTGTTCGTGCCGACGCACGTCGCGCGGGGGGCCGGCGCGTGCGCGCAGCGGTGGGCCGGCGCGTCAGCGCAGCGGCGAACCGACGACGTCGAAGCGGGTCCCGCCCATCTCCCCCGACAGCAGTGGCATCGCCTCGGCGATGGCCGCCTGCACGGCGGGAAGCTGGAGCGACGCGCGGTGCGCGTCGGCCGATTCCCACAGCTCGGCGACGAACACGGTGTCGGGCTGCTCGTCGTCGACGCCGACCTCGTAGAGCAGGCAGCCGATGTCGGCCATCCCGGGGTTCGGCCGGGTGAGGATGGCGACGAGCTCGTCCCGCCTGCCCGGGAGGGTGCCGAGGTGTCCGATGTTCGCGAAGGTCATGGGGCGAGTGTGCCACGGTCCTCCGACGCTCATCGGGCCGGTCGGCATCCGTCGGCTACCCTCGGGGGTGATGGACATCGACGACGGCCCGAAGGGCCCTTCTGCCACACGCATCCTGATCTGGGTCCTCGTGGGGGGCGTCGGCATCTACATGCTGGCGTCAGGCATCATCGGCATCGTCAACGGCGGCTGACCCTCCGCCTTCCGCACGCGCCTAGGCTGGCGCCATGAGGCGTTCCCGCAAATCCCGCCCCCGTGCGCTGCCACCGGTGCCGGCTCCCGACCGCACGCAGCACCTCGCCACCCTCGTCGTCGGCGATGCGGTCACGAAGCTCGCCGCCCTCGCCGTCCTCGCCCTCGCGGTGGATGCGCCGGTACAGAACGCCGGCACCGCGAGGCCGTTCATCCGCCTCTCCTCCGACGCCTGGGCCGAGATCGAGATCCCGAAGTTCGGGGAGCCGCCGCCGCTCGCGATCGACGTCTACTCGTCCGCGGGCCTGGCCGATGCTCGCCGGGAGGCGCTTTCGGTCGCGGCGGCGCTGTCTCAGAACACCGCGTGGACCGTCACGCCGAAGTTCGGCGCCTGAGGCGGGACGGAGCCGCGTCGCACCACCATGGCAGGATGGGCGCGTGACCGACCGCCTCATGCTGCTCGATACGGCATCCCTGTACTTCCGCGCCTTCTACGGGGTCCCCGACACGGTGAAGGCGGCCGATGGCACGCCGGTGAACGCCGTACGCGGCCTGCTCGACATCATCACGCGGCTCGTGACGACCTACGAGCCGACCCACCTCATCGCGTGCTGGGATGACGACTGGCGCCCGCAGTGGCGAGTCGATCTCATCCCGACCTACAAGTCGCACCGTGTCGCCGAGGTCATCGTCGGAGGCCCGGATGTCGAGGAGACGCCCGACCCGCTCGAGGTGCAGATCCCGACGATCCGGGCGGTGCTCGACGCTCTCCGCATCCCGATCGTCGGCCGGGCCCACCACGAGGCCGACGACATCATCGGCAGCCTCGCATCGCAGGCCGACGTGCCGGTCGACATCGTCACGGGCGACCGCGACCTCTTCCAGCTCGTGGATGATGCGCGCGAGGTCCGGGTCATCTATACCGCTCGCGGCATGAGCAACCTGGAGCTGGTGACAGAGCCCGTCGTCGTGGGCAAGTACGGCGTGCTCCCCAGCCAATACGCCGACTTCGCCACGCTGCGCGGCGATGCGTCCGACGGGCTCCCCGGTGTCGCCGGGATCGGCGAGAAGACCGCCGCCTCGCTCCTTGCCGCACACGGCGACCTGCCCGGCATCATCGCCGCGGCGGAGGCGGGCGAGGGGATGTCGGCGGGGCTTCAGGCCAAGATCAGGGCCGGAGCGGCGTATCTCGAGGTGGCGCCCACCGTCGTGGCCGTCGTCAAGGACCTCGACCTGGGCGAGATCGACTCCAGGATCACTCCCCCCGATGACGCCGCCCGCGCGAAGCTCGCGGCGCTGGCCGCGTCGCACAACCTGGCGTCGCCCGTCGAGCGCGTGCTCGCGGCTCTCAGCCGCTGAAGCGCGGCGTCGACGATCCGCGTCAGCTCCGGCTCCTCCGCGCGGCGGTGAAGGCCGAGAGCAGCAGCACCGCGTATGCCCCGGCGACCGCGACCATGATCATCAGCGGCACGCTCCATCCACCGGTGGACTCGTGCACCGCCCCGAGCAGCGGCGCACCGAGTGCGCCGATCCCGTAGCCCGCGCCCTGCACGAGCGCCGACATCCCCGCCGCCTCGGCATCGCTGCGTGCGACCCCGACGAGCAGCGTGAAGATCACCACGAAACCCCCCGCGTGCGCGATCGCGCCCAAACCCACCCAGACGACGAACGCACCCGGGGCGAGCAGGAGGCCGGTGCTGAGCGCGAGCCAGCAGAAGCAGACCATTGCCGCCGGCACGACCGGCGGCGCGAACCGGGCCAGCAGCGGCACGAGGAACGCGCCGACGATGCCGACGCCCTGGAAGATCGAGGCGAGCGCACCCGCCGCCGCCTGCCCGACGCCGAGCGTGTCGACCACGAGGGTGGGCAGCCACGTCGACATGGCGTAATAGCCGAACGTCTGCGCGCCGAAGGCGCCCACGAGAAGCCACACGACGGGTCTGCGCAGCGTCGTCCGCTCACGCGTCCCAGCGCCGACGGCGGGCATCGGACCCGTGAGGGAGGCGGAATCGAGCGAACCGGCGGCGGCCGGCGCGGGCCGCGTCGCGACCTCCTGCTGCTCTCCCGATTCCCGCGTTCCCCAGCTCCTCCCCGCCCTCCGCTCACGGGCGAGGTGCACGCCCCACAGCACGGCGCCGGCGAGGGTGACCGCGCCCCAGATCACCAGGGCGGCGTTCCAGCCCACGACCGAGGCCAGCGGAACCGTGGCGAGCGATGTGAGGAGCGATCCGGCGTTGAGGGTCGCCGTGTACGCCGCGGTGACCAGGGAGACCCGCTCCGGGGCGACGTCGCGCCGGATGATGACGGGGATGACGACGTTGCCGATCGTGATGGATGCCCCGATGATCAGCGAGCCCGCGAGCATCCATCCGAAGCCCGGCAGGGCGCGCACCAGGGTTCCGGCGAGCACGCCCGACAGGGAGAGCATGAGCGCGATCTCCGCGCCCGCCCGGCGGATGACGAGCGCGGCGACGGGGGTCAGCACCGCGAACATCAGCACCGGCGCGGTGGTCAGCAGCCCGGCGGTCGCCGCGTTGATGCCCAGGTCGTCCTCGATGTCGATGAGGACGGGGGTGGGCGCGACGATCGGTCCCCGCAGGCTGAGCGCCGCGACGAGCACCCCGGCGATGACCAGCCAGGGCATCGGCCCGCGCAGGTGCGGCGCGGGCGGGGAGGTCACGGTGCGAGTCTAAGGAACGCCTCGTCAGCGACCGTCGGGGTCTCCCAGTCCCTGGGAGATCGCGGCGCGGCCCCACGCGTAGTGGTTTCCTCCGCATTCGAGGCAGAACTCCCCGAGCTCGGATCCCCCGGTCCACGGGTACGCCGTGGCGTCGAAGAGCTCTCCGTCGTCGTGCGCCGCGATCATCCGCTGCAGACGGGCGTGCGACTCGTCGAGCAGCGCGGCGACGGCGTCGAGCGACGACCCCGCCCACCGGTCGCGCAGCACCAGGTTGAGGGCGTCGAGGTCACGCCACGTGTAGCCCTCGGCCGGTATCGCCGGGGTTCCCCCGGCCATCCCCTCGGCGTACCAGTCCTCCAGCAGCAGGTGCCAGGCGTGCAGATGCGCGAGCACGTCCCGCACGGTGCGGTCGCGCGCGTCGCCGTCGAACTCCGCCTCCGCGCGGCCGTCGCCGCGGAGTCGCTCGACCATCCCCCGCAGCAGCACATACTCGTCTTCGTTGCGGCGCAGCAGCGCGTCCCGTCGTTCGACGCTCACCGTCTCTCCCCTCCGCCGTGCGCCCAGGCACGCAGACGCTCCAGCGGCCACGTCGTCACGATCCGCTCCGCCGGCACACCGGCCCGCTCGGCCCGCTCGGCCCCGTAGTCGATGAGCGACAGCTGACCGGGAGCGTGGGCATCCGAATCGATGGAGAAGAGGCATCCGATCTCGAGCGCCAGCGCCATCAGCTCGTCCGGCGGGTCCTGACGCTCGGGACGCGAGTTGATCTCGACCGCCACGCCGTTCTCGGCGCAGGCCTCGAAGACCGCGCGGGCGTCGAAAGTCGACTGCGGTCGCGTCCCGCGCGCCCCCTCCACGAGCCGCCCCGTCACGTGGCCGAGCACGTCGACGTGCGGATCGGACACGGCCGTGACGAGCCGGCGGGTCATCGGCCCCTTCTCCATGCGCAGCTTGGAATGAGCGGATGCGACGACGATGTCGAGCTCGTCGAGCAGCGCCGGCTCCTGGTCGAGCTCCCCCTCGTCGAGGATGTCGACCTCGATACCGGAGAGCAGGGTGAACCCGTCGCCCGAGAGGCCCGCCACGACGCCCAGCTGCTCCCTCAAGCGCTCGGGCGAGAGGCCGTTGGCGACGCGCAGCCGCGGCGAGTGATCGGTCAGGGCGAGATACTCGTGACCGAGCCGGCGGGCGCTCTCGACCATGAGCTCGATCGTGGTGGTCCCGTCCGACCAGTCGCTGTGCGAGTGCAGATCGCCGCGCAGCGCACCGCGCAGCTCGCTGCGGCCCGCCACGCCGACTCGCTGCCGGAGGTCGACGAGGTAGTCCGGCACGTTCCCGTCGAGCGCCTGCCGGATCACGGCGTACGTCGAGTCGCCGATGCCCTTCGTTCGCCGCAGGCGCTCCGGGTCGCCGAGCACCTCCGGCGGCAGGGCCGCGATCGCATCGGCGGCCGCGCGGAAGGCCTTCGACTTGTAGCGCGAGGACCGCTCGCGCTCGAGCAGGTAGGCGATCTCGTTGAGTGCGTCGATCGGATGCATCGCGCGCTTACGTCCCGGAGAAGGACGCGCGCTTCACGACGACCGGCGCATCGGCGAGGCGCTTGAGCGCCCAGCCGACGAGGATGAAGAGGATGCCGACGCCGGCCGCGAAGGCCGCGACGCCGAACGCCACGATGGACGTGAACAGCGACGCCCGCAGGAAGGACGCATCCATGACGGTGGCGCGCACCGGGTCGTCCTGGGGCAGCTCCGCGTAGGTCTTGCCGCCGGACGCCTCCAGCGCGTGGTGCTGGATGATGTCCGCCTGCACGTATGCCGTGACGGGTCCCTGCACCATCTGACCCTGGAACGCCATCGCGTCGTCGGGGATCGTGATGTTCTCGGCGCGAAGCTGCGTCGCCACCGCGATCCAGGCGATGATGCCGACGACGATCAGCAGGATCCCGGCGAGGATGCTCAGGATGCCGATGGTCTTGACCGCCCCCAGCTTGCGGGCGGGGGCCTCGACGGCCCCGGTCGTCGTCTCGGCGGGCACGGCACTCGGGGTCGCTGCGTCGGACATGGCATCCTCCTGGGGGATCGGCGGGCGAGGTGCTCTCACGGTATCGCCGGGCCCCGACGGCGCGCCAGGGCCGGGTGGATGACGGGCGTCAGGCCGCGGCGAACGACTGCGTGGCCTCGACCCAGGCGTGAAGCTTCGACTCGGCCGAGCCGTCGTCGATGGCCGAGGCCGCGGCATCCATCGCCTCAGCGAGTCGCTCGAGGATGGGCCGGTGCACCTGCCCGGCATCCTGCGAGAGCCGGTAGGCCACGATGCCGGCCGCCGTGTTGAGCAGCACGATGTCGCGGATCGGCCCCGCTTCGCCCCCGAGCACCCGCCGCACGACGTCGGCGTTGTGGGCGGGAGCGCCGCCCCTCAGATCGTCGATGTCGGAGAACGGGATGCCGAGGTCGCGCGGGTCGAGGTCGTGCTCGTGCACGTCGCCGCGACTCACCTCCCAGACGCGACTGTGACCGGTCGTCGTCAGCTCGTCGAGGCCGTCGTCGCCGCGGAACACGAGGGCGGTGGCGCCGCGTGTGCGGAAGACGCCGGTGATGAGCGGCACCCGGTCCAGATGCGCGACGCCCACGGCGTTCGCCTCGGCACGCGCGGGATTGCACAGGGGGCCGAGGAAGTTGAAGACGGTGGGCACGCCCAGCTCCGCGCGTGTCGGGCCGGCGTGCCGGAACCCGGGGTGGAACGCCGACGCGAACGCGAACGTGATGCCGGTGCGATCGAGGGTCTCGGCCACCGCCTTCGGCGACAGTGTCAGGTCGATCCCGAGGGCCGCCAGCACATCGGAGGAGCCGGACGACGAGCTCGCAGCGCGGTTGCCGTGCTTGACGACGGGCACGCCGCTCGCGGCCGCCACGATCGCCGACATCGTGGACACGTTCACGGTGCCGAATCGGTCGCCGCCCGTGCCGACGATATCGAGCACGTTCGGATCGACGGGGAGGGGAAGCGCCGCCTCCAGGATCGCGTCGCGGAACCCGACGATCTCGTCCACCGTCTCGCCCTTGGCGCGGAGTGCGACGAGGAAGCCGGCGAGCTGCGACGGCGTGGCCTCTCCGGCCATCACCTGGCGCATGGCCCACGTCGACTCCCAGACGCTCAGGTCTTCACGCCGCAGGAGGGATGCCAGGAGATCGGGCCACGAGAGCTGCTCAGCCATGCCTGCGATCCTATCGAGGCGGCGAGAGGCCCTTTCACCGGCCGGCGACGCACCCGGCGCCGATCCCCCACGCCCAGCGGCTTCAGAGCGACCTCCCAGCGCATCCATATGGTTCGACGTCGAGAGATCGGGCCAAACCGATACCCTCAGATGCGATTGCCCCGCCTCCGAATCGGCCATAATGGGGAGCGTGACGACCTCAGCGACCTATGCCCCCGTGGCACGACAGATCAAGCGACCCGACCCGGTCGCCGTCGGCACGATCGTGTGGCTCGGCAGCGAAGTCATGTTCTTCGCCGGCCTCTTCGCGATCTACTTCACGCTGCGCAGCACCTCGCCCGAGCTGTGGGCCGAGCGCACAGAGCTGCTGAACATCCCGTACGCCACGGTGAACACGATCATCCTCGTGCTCTCCTCCGTGACCTGCCAGATGGGCGTGTTCGCCGCGGAGCGCTTCCAGCCCTACTCGACGCGCAAGCGCGGGTGGCTCGGCTGGGGAATGGTCGAGTGGTTCTTCCTCACCTTCGCCCTCGGCGCCATCTTCGTCTCCGGCCAGGTGTGGGAGTACGCCCAGCTCGTGGCCGAGGGGATGCCCATCAGCGCCGACTCGTACGCATCGGCGTTCTACCTGACGACCGGCTTCCACGCCCTGCACGTGACGGGTGGCCTGCTGGCCTTCCTGCTGGTGATCGGCCGCGCCTACGCGGTGCGGAACTTCCGGCACAAGGAGGCGACGACCGCGATCGTCGTGTCGTACTACTGGCACTTCGTCGACGTGGTGTGGATCGCGCTGTTCCTCGTCATCTACTTCCTTAAATAGAGAGCGGAGCGGATTCCCCACATGGCACGAGAGAAGAAGCGGCACGGCAACGGTCGTCGCAGCCCCCTCGCCGCAGCCGCACTGATCGGCATCGGGCTCCTGCTCACCGGCGGCGTCTACGCCGGCGCGTCCGCGGCCGTCGCCGCGACATCCGAGCAGACCGTCGCGAGCGCGCTGACGGTCGAAGACGGCAAGAAGCTGTTCCAGGCCAACTGCGCCACGTGCCACGGCCTCGACCTGCAGGGCACGGAGAACGGTCCCTCCCTCTACGGGGCAGGCGCGCTGTCGGTGGAGTTCCAGGTCTCGACGGGCCGGATGCCGCTGCAGCGCCAGGCGCCGCAGGCACCGCAGAAGCCGCCGCAGTTCACCGAAGAGCAGTCGCTCGCGATGGCCGAGTACGTGCAGTCCGTGGCGCCGGGCCCCGAGTTCCCGGACGAGGAGATCCTCGACGGTGAGGGCGATGTCGCCCGCGGTGCCGAGCTCTTCCGCATCAACTGCGCGATGTGCCACAACGTCGCCGCCGCGGGCGGTGCCCTGACCGAGGGTAAGTACGCGCCCGCCCTGACCGACACCAGCGCCCTGCACATGTACGCGGCGATGGCGACCGGACCGCAGAACATGCCCGTGTTCAACGACCTCACGCTGACGGCCGAAGACAAGCGCGACATCATCTCGTCGCTGCTCTGGATCCAGGAGAATCCCTCTCCCGGCGGCTTCAACCTCGGCGCCCTGGGCCCCGTTTCCGAGGGCCTGTTCGCTTGGATCTTCGGCATCGGCGCGCTCGTCGCGCTCACGGTGTGGATCACCGCGAAGTCGAACTGACGCATTCAATTCACGAAGAGGAACGCAGGAGAGCAATGGCACACGAGGACGACGGACAGCAGCTCGACAGGGCGTACAAGCCCTCCGCGGGCCTTGTCGTCGCGACTCCGGACCCGGTGGAGAACCCGGGGCTGCCTGCGCATCGCGCCCGGGTGACCGACCAGGACCCCCGCGCGATGAAGAACGCCGTGCGCACGGTGTACACGCTCTTCTACCTGTCGGTGGCTGCCAGCGTCTTCGCCATCGCGGCCTACATGATCTTCCCGATCGAGAGCGGCCAGGTTCTCGCGATCCGCGACAACAACCTCTTCATCGGACTGGGCATCGGCCTCGCCCTGCTCGCCATCGGCGTGGCGGCGATCCACTGGTCGAAGGCCATCATGTCCGACAAGGAGCACGTGGAGTACCGCCACCCCACGCGCGGCAAGGACTCGACCCGCGCCGCCGCCGTGAAGGCGTTCGCGGACGCTAACGAGGAGTCGGGATTCGGGCGCCGCACGGTGATCCGCAACTCGCTGATCGCCGCGCTGGCCGCGTCCGTTCTTCCCGGCATCACGCTCTTCCGCGGGCTGGCGCCGCAGGACGAGGATCCCGTGACGCTCCTCAAGCACACGATGTGGGAAGAGGGCATGCGCCTGGCGCACGACCCCGAGGGCACGCCCATCCGGGCCGCCGACCTGACCCTGGGCTCCGCGGTGCACGTCATCCCCGAGTCCCTCGCCGAGCTGAGCCACGAAGAGGGCTACCTCGAGGAGAAGGCCAAGGCGATCGTCCTGCTCATGCGCCTGCTCCCCGAAGACCTCAACGAGACGCCGGAACGAGCCGGCTGGTCGTACGACGGCATCGTCGCCTACTCGAAGGTCTGCACGCACGTCGGATGCCCCGTCGCGCTCTACGAACAGCAGACGCACCATCTGCTGTGCCCCTGCCACCAGTCGCAGTTCGACGTGGCGAACCACGCGGCCGTGATCTTCGGACCGGCCGCTCGACCCCTGCCGCAGCTTCCGATCACGGTGGACGACGAGGGCTACCTCGTCGCCCAGAGTGACTTCAAAGAACCCGTCGGCCCCAGCTTCTGGGAGCGTGAGCGAAATTGAGCACCACACAGGTAACCGCTGAGCCGGTCGTCGTCCCCGAACGGGAGAAGCCGCTCGGCGGCCGCTTCGTCGGCGCGGCATCCAACTACATCGACGAGCGCACGAGCATCTCCGGTTTCGTCAAGGAGCTCGGCCGCAAGATCTTCCCCGACCACTGGTCGTTCATGCTCGGCGAGATCGCGCTGTGGAGCTTCGTCGTCGTGCTGCTCTCCGGCACGTTCCTGACGTTCTTCTTCCAGGCCTCGATGGTCGAGACGCACTACACCGGCAACTTCGCGCCCATGCGCGGCGTCGAGATGTCCGCAGCGCTGGAGTCCTCGCTCGCCATCTCGTTCGACGTGCGCGGCGGCCTCCTCGTCCGCCAGATCCACCACTGGGCGGCGCTCGTCTTCATCGCGGGCATCGGCGTGCACATGCTGCGCGTGTTCTTCACGGGCGCCTTCCGCAAGCCGCGCGAGCTCAACTGGGTCATCGGCTTCGTGCTCTTCATCCTCGCGATGGCCGAGGGCTTCACCGGCTACTCCCTGCCGGACGACCTGCTCTCCGGCAACGGCCTGCGCATCATCGACGGCATGGTCAAGGGCATCCCGATCATCGGCACGTGGTTCTCCTTCCTCTTCTTCGGCGGAGAATTCCCCGGCACCGAGATCGTCGGACGCCTCTACACGCTGCACATCCTGCTGCTCCCCGCGATCGTCGTGGCACTCGTCGGCGTGCACCTCATGCTGATGATCGTCAACAAGCACACGCAGTTCGCCGGCCCCGGTCGCACGAACAGCAATGTCGTGGGCTACCCGATAATGCCGGTCTACATGTCGAAGATGGGCGGATTCTTCTTCATCACCTTCGGCGTGATCGTGCTGATGGCCTCCATGTTCACGATCAACCCGATCTGGAACTACGGCCCGTACGACCCCTCCCCCGTGTCGGCCGGCACGCAGCCCGACTGGTACATCGGCTTCGCCGACGGCGGTCTGCGTCTCGTGCCCCCGCACCTGGAGTCGGTCATCCTGGGCTACACGTTCTCGTGGAACATCCTGATCCCGCTCGGCGTGATCGGCATCTTCATCGTGCTCGCCATGCTCTACCCCTTCCTCGAGGCGTGGGTCACCGGCGACAAGCGCGAGCACCACATCGCCCAGCGCCCGCGCAACGCCGCGACGCGCACCGCGATCGGCGCGGCCGGCGTCACGTTCTACGCCGTGCTGTGGGCCGCGGCCGCCTCGGACATCATCGCGACGCACTTCTGGCTCACGATGGAGGGTGTGATCCACACGCTGCAGGCGCTCCTGTTCATCGGACCGCTGATCGCCTACTTCGTGACGAAGCGCATCTGCATCGCACTGCAGCGCAAGGACCGCGAGATCGCGTTGCACGGATTCGAGTCCGGTCGCATCGTGCGCCTGCCCGGCGGCGAGTACATCGAGGTGCACCAGCCCGTCGACGCCTACGAGCGCTGGCGTCTGGTCGATGTCGAGTCGTACGAGCCGCTCATCGTGCGCCCCAACGCACAGGGCCGCATCCCCTGGTACGAGAACATCCGCGCCTCGCTGTCGCGCTGGTTCTTCGAGGACCGGCTCGCCCCGATCACCGCAACGGAGCTCGAGGCCGCGGTGGCTCATCAGCGCCACTCGCTCGACCACATCGCTCACGAAGAAGCCGGAGAGATCCAGGCGGCGCACGAGCGCGCAGGACTTCCCGACGCCGTCGCGCAGGAGGAGGTCAAGGTCACCGAGACCGGCAACCGGCCCTCGAACGTGATGGTCGCCGACAACGGCGACGACCAGAAGGCCAAGAGGAGCAAGAAGCCCTAAGCGCTTTGCTCTTCGTCGGATGCCCCGGCCCGCCTCTCGGCGGACCGGGGCATCCCTCGTTCTGGCGGAAATCGCGCGAGGCGTGGCCGCCGCGCGGTCGCCGCCGACGCCGCGTCGTTCCTAGGCTGGGAGCATGACGATGACGAGTTCCGACACCGCGCTCCCCGGCACCGCTCCCCTCGCGCAGGACGACGTGCGGCACGGTGCGAGCCGCGCCGCTGCCGCGGTGGAGTTCTTCAGCCGCCGGCTGCGCTTCGAGACGGACGCCTCCGACGTCTACGCCGCGCAGCAGGCCGGCGACGACTTCGTGCTCCTGGACTCCCGGAGCGCCGAGGCGTGGGCGCAGGGCCACGCCGCCGGGGCCATCCACATGCCGACCCGGGAGATCGCCGACCGCGCCGAGGCCGAGCTGCCGCACGGAACCCCCGTGGTCGTCTACTGCTGGAGCCCGGGGTGCAACGGCGGTGTCAAGGCCGCGCTGGCGCTGAGCCTGCTCGGCTACGACGCCAAGGAGATGCTCGGCGGCTTCGAGTACTGGGCGCGTGAGGGATATCCGATCGAGGACGGCTCCGGCACGCACCGCCGGTCCGTCGACCCGCTGACGGGCCCCCTGAGCGCGTCAGCGCCCTCGTGCGCCTGCTAGACGAGCTCTTCGCGGAACATCGCCGCCGCGGCGCCAGCGAAGGCCACCTCGGCAGCCGATGCGCGTGACAAGTCTCCCGCCGGCTCGAACCGCGGCGAGATGACGTCCGCGACGACAGCGGTGACGTTGTCCATGCTGTCGGCATCCAGCGACGCGTCGACGAGGGCGCGCGCCGCGTGCCCCGGCGAGTCCGACCCCAGGATCGACACGAGGTCGTGCTCGGGCAGATAGTCCGACACGCCGTCGCTGCAGAGCATCCATCGATCCCCGGGGAGCACGGACTCCAGGGTCACGGTGAGGTGATCCGAGTCGGTGTCCGCACCGCTGAAGGAGGCGGTCACCAGGTTGCGCTGAGGGTGCGTCGCGGCGTCCCCCGCGGCCACGAGGCCGACGTCGACGAGATGCTGGACGTAGGAGTCATCCCGCGTCCGGCGCGTGACGACGCCGTCGCGCAGCCGGTAGGCCCGGGAGTCGCCGACGTGGGCGAGGAGAAGCGCGGCGCCGTGCAGGAACACCCCGGTGAACGTGGTCGCCATGCCCTCGAGGTCGTCGTCGCGTCTGGTCAGGGCGCCGATGTCCCAGTTGGCCAGGCGCAGCCTCGTGCGCAGCTCCTCCGTGTCGTGCAGGCGGCCCAGGCCGCCCGCCACGAGGCGATGCACCAGGATGGCGGACGCGACGTCACCGGCGGGACCGCCGCCCACGCCGTCCGCGACCGCCGCACCCGACGCGGAGACGAAGGCCGAGTCCTGGTTTGAGGTGCGGTGGGTGCCGGTGTCCGACACGGCCGCGGCCTCGAAGCTGAGTGAGGTCAGCGCGCGAAGTATCCGCGGTAGTACTCGAAGACCCAGCCCACGATGGCGACGAGGAAGATGGCGAAGCCGATCGGCATCAGCCAGGCGCCGACGGCCAGACCCATCATCGCGATGCCCGCGGCGAAGGCCAGGACGATGGGCCACCACGACCAGGGGCTGAACTCGCCCAGCTCGGGGTCGCCGTCATCGATGTCGGCCGTGAGCACGTCCTCGGGCAGCTCGCCGCCCTGGGCCTTGTGCACGCGTCCCAGGTAGAAGGCGATGAGCACCGACATGAAAGCGGCGAAGAACAGGCCGACGGTGCCGACCCACTCGATCTGGTTCTGGATCGGCGTTTCCGGCTGGGCGATGATGTTCCACACCGTGTAGACGACGCCGACGAAGCCGAAGAAGCCGGCGAGGAGCCACCAGAGATTGGTGTTCGAGCGCACGCTACTTCACCTTTCCTGCGTCGAGGTCGACAACGGGCGCATCGGGAGCGTCCTTCGCCGGGCCGACGCCGACGGGGATGCCGGCCTCGGGGTGATTGAGATCGAACGCGGGACGCTCGCTGCGGATCCGCGGGATCGAGGTGAAGTTGTGCCGCGGCGGAGGGCACGAGGTCGCCCACTCCAGCGACGCCCCATAGCCCCACGGGTCGTTCACGGTGACGCGAGGCGCCTTGCGCGCCGTCACCCATACGTTCAGCAGGAACGGCAGCATCGACAGACCCAGGATCATCGCACCGACGGTGGAGACCTGGTTGCCCCAGGTGAACCCGTCCTGGTCGGAGTAGTCCGCGTAGCGGCGCGGCATCCCGTCCACGCCCAGCCAGTGCTGGATGAGGAAGGTCATGTGGAAGCCGATGAACAGCATCCAGAAGTGCACCACGGCCAGGCGCTCGTTCAGCATCCGCCCGGTCCACTTGGGCCACCAGAAGTAGAACCCGGCGAACATCGCGAAC
>DASUQB010000261.1:0-3990 GCA_036280835.1 Microbacterium sp.
GCGAAGAGCAGGGTGGGCCCGTAGATCATCGGGGCGAACCGACGCAGGACGGTCGCGGCGCTGTCGGTCACGAGCATCCACGTTAGTCTGGAGTGTCATGCTCGAACTCGATCTCTCCGCCGACATCCAGGCGCTCCGCAGCACCTTCGCCGACATCCGCGAGGTGGTCGACGTCGAGCGCCTGCAGCGTGAGATCGCCCGTCTGAGCGAAGAGGCCGGCGCCCCGGACCTCTGGGACGACACCGACAAAGCGCAGAAGGTCACCAGCGCCCTGAGCCACCGGCAGTCGGAGCTCGCGAAGATCGAGAGCATAGAGTCGCGGCTCGCGGACCTCGACGTTCTGGTCGAGCTCGCGAACGAGATGGGCGACGAGGACTCGGCCGACGAGTGCCGCAAGGAGCTCGCCGAGCTCGAGGACATCATCGGCCAGCTCGAGGTGCAGACCCTGCTCGACGGAGAGTACGACGACCGTCCCGCGGTCGTCACGATCCGCGCCGGCGCGGGCGGGGTGGATGCCTCCGACTTCGCGGAGATGCTGCTGCGGATGTATCTCCGGTGGGCCGAGCAGCACAAGTATCCGGTGACGATCATGGACTCCTCCTACGCGGAGGAGGCGGGCATCAAATCCGCCACCTTCGAGGTCGACGCCCCGTACGCCTTCGGCACGCTGAGCGTCGAGGCCGGCACCCACCGGCTCGTCCGCATGAGCCCCTTCAACTCCGCCGGAAAGCGCCAGACGTCGTTCGCGGCGGTCGAGGTCATCCCGCTGCTGGACGAGGCCGTCGAGGTCGAGATCCCGGAGTCCGACCTGCGCGTGGACGTCTTCCGCTCCTCCGGCCCCGGCGGGCAGTCCGTCAACACGACCGACTCGGCCGTGCGGCTGACGCACCTTCCGACGGGCACCGTCGTTTCGATGCAGAACGAGAAGTCGCAGATCCAGAACCGCGCCGCCGCGATGCGCGTGCTGCAGTCGCGCCTGCTGAT
The DNA here is from genome assembly GCA_036280835.1 of Microbacterium sp. GTDB lineage: Bacteria > Actinomycetota > Actinomycetes > Actinomycetales > Microbacteriaceae > Microbacterium. The sequence continues at coordinate 985 of DASUQB010000261.1, forward strand.
CCTTCAGAAGGAGCAGGAGGCCGCGATCAAGAAGGACCTCGCCGGCGTCATCACCGCGAGCTGGGGCGACCAGATGCGCTCGTACGTGCTCGCGCCGTACCAGATGGTCAAGGACCTGCGCACAGACCACGAGGTCAACAACCCGTCCGCGGTGTTCGACGGCGACCTCGACGGCTTCATCTCGGCGGGCATCCGCTGGCGCAAGCGCCCGATCGAGGACTAGTTCCGGTCCGGTGCCTCACCGCGGGCGGATGTCGGCACCCGCGTCTAGCGTGAGCGCATGACCGACCTGCGCCTGGCCGAGCTCACGGCCGACAACCTTCCGGCCGCCATCCGCATCCCGCCCGCCGTCGGCGAGAAGGCCTATGTCGCGCCGGTCGTCTTCTCGATCGCCGAGGCCTACGTCACGCCGACCGCGTGGCCCCGCGTCATCCTCGACGGCGACGAGGTCGTCGGCTTCGTCATGGCGAACTGGGACGCAGACAACGAGATCCCCGAGTTCCGCTCGGGCATCTGGCGCCTCAACGTCGCCGAGGAGGCCAAGCGCCGCGGCGTCGGGCGGTTCGCGGTCGAGCAGATCGCCGCCGAGGCCCGTCGTCGCGGCTTCGCGCGCATCACCGTGCTGTGGGATCCCGCCGAGGACGGGCCCGAGGGGTTCTACCTGAAGGTCGGGTTCGAGAAGGTCGGCGAACTCTTCGGCGAGACGGTCGGTGCGATGAAGGTCTGACATGCCCGACCGCGCGGGATGCCGCTCCCACGGGTGTCGCTCGGCGCGCTCCCGGCGCCCGAGCATAGGCTCGTTACCGCCATGATCCGCTTCGAGAACGTCACCAAGAAGTATCGAGGCACCCTGAGACCGGCGCTCGATGACGTCGACTTCGAGGTGCAGCGCGGGGAATTCGTCTTCCTCGTCGGTGCATCGGGCTCCGGAAAGTCATCGTGTCTGCGACTGATCCTGCGCGAGGACACCCCGAGCTCCGGCCGGGTCGTCGTGCTCGGCCGCGACCTCCGGACGCTCTCGAACCGCCGCGTGCCGTACTTCCGCCGGCACATCGGCGCGGTGTTCCAGGACTTCCGGCTGCTGCCGTCCAAGACGGTCTTCCAGAACGTGGCCTTCACGCTCCAGGTGATCGGCTCCTCTCGGGGGTTCGTGCAGCAGGCCGTGCCCGAGGCGCTGCGCCTGGTCGGCCTCGAGGGCAAGGAGAAGCGGTTCCCGCACGAGCTCAGCGGTGGCGAGCAGCAGCGTGTCGCGCTCGCCCGAGCGCTCGTGAATCGACCCCAGGTGCTGCTCGCCGACGAGCCCACCGGAAATCTCGACCCCGCGACCTCCGTCGACATCATGCAGCTGCTCGCCCGCATCAACGCCGGCGGCACCACGATCCTGATGGCCACGCACGAGGCCGGCTTCGTCGACCAGATGCAGCGCCGCGTCATCGAGCTGCGCGACGGCGAGCTCGTCCGCGACGAACGCCGCGGGGGTTACGGCGACACCTCCGCCATCCCGACCCTGCGGCCCCTGGCCGAGCGCGGCGCCGCCAGCGTCGCGGCCCTGACGGCCGTGCTCGAGGTGCAGCGGGAGGTACTGGCGACCGACTCGGCCGAGCTCGCGGCGGCATCCGTCGTGCGCGAGCCCGAGGTGGAGGCCCTGCATCACCAGCCCGACCTGATCGAGCCGGACCCCGAGCCGGAGAACGACGACGAAGCGGCGCAGGAGGCCTCGGCATCCGGCCTCACCCACCCGGAGAACCCGCCGCCCGACGAGGTGAACTTCCCCGACATCGACATCGCCGACCTGGGTGTCGCCGACCGTCTCGGCCTCTCGGGCAGAGACGAGGACGACGAAGTGGGGCCGACGACATGAGGGTCGGTCTGATCGCGTCGGAGGTCTTCACCGGACTTCGACGCAACGCATCCATGGTCATCTCCGTCGTGCTCGTCACGTTCGTCTCGCTGACGTTCGTCGGCGCGGCCATCCTGATGCAGGCGCAGATCGGCACGATGCGCGACTTCTGGGTCGACCGCGCTCAGGTGGCCGTGTACATGTGCACCTCCGTCTCGACGCAGGACACGTGCGTCGGGGGAGCGGCGACGCCGGAGCAGGTCGCCGAGGTGCAGGCGGCTCTCGCGGGTCCCACGCTCGCGCCGCTGATCCAGAACGTGCGGTTCGAGAACCAGGAGGAGGCGTACGCCAACCTCGTCGAGCTGCTCGGCGACGAGTACGCGAGCGTCATCACCCCCGATCAGGTCAACGAGACCTTCTGGGTCAATCTGCGCGACCAGACGCAGTCCGACGTGCTCATCGAGGCGTTCAGCGGCACGACGGGAGTCGAAGAGGTCAAGGACCAGCTCCAATACCTCGAACCGCTGTTCTCGGCCCTCACCGTCGCCACGTATATTGCGGTGGGGATCGCGGCGCTCATGCTGATCGCCGCCGTGCTGCTGATCGCCACGACCATCCGGCTCTCGGCGTACGCCCGACGCAAGGAGATCGGCATCATGCGCCTGGTGGGCGCATCCAACCGCTTCATCCAGACGCCGTTCGTGCTCGAGGGCGTCTTCGCCGCCCTCATCGGCTCCCTGCTCGCGAGCCTCGCCGTGGTCGCGGGCGTGCAGTTCGGCGTCAACGACTACCTGCGTGAGCGCGTGGACTTCGTCACCACCTGGGTCGATCTCGGCGACGCGCTGCTGGTCGTCCCGGTGCTGATCGGCATCGGCATCGTGCTCGCCGCGCTGTCAGCCGGGTTCGCCATCCGCCGCTGGCTGCGCGCGTAGGCGCCTCGTCCTGGGTCGGGTCGCTCCCCGAGCCCGTCGAAGGGTAGACTGATGGGCTGTCGTGCGCCCGCACGCGGAGGATCGTCCTCGCAGCAGTCACAGGAGAGTCATCATGCCCAAGGAACGCGGGGAGAAGGTCGTCGCGACCAATCGTCGCGCCCGCCACGAGTACAACATCGAGAAGACGTACGAGGCAGGCCTCGTGCTCACCGGCACCGAGGTGAAGTCGCTGCG
>DASUQB010000262.1:0-5155 GCA_036280835.1 Microbacterium sp.
ATGTGCATTCCGCCTGCAAGAACGTCCATTCGGGGCATGATGGAGGAAGGCTTCTCAAGGGGGAACATCATGACCGGCCCACTCGCCCAGCGCACGGCCTTCGCCCAGCTCGCCGAGCGCCCGTACGCGGACGTGCTCATCGTCGGCGGCGGCATCAACGGCCTCGCGACCTTCCGCGATCTCGCGATGCAGGGGGTGGATGTCGCCCTCGTCGAGCGCGACGACTTCATCAGCGGCGCGTCAGCCGCGTCGTCGCACATGATCCACGGCGGCATCCGCTACCTGGAGAACGGCGAATTCCGCCTGGTGCAGGAGGCGGTCAGCGAGCGCAATGCGCTGCTGCGCCTGGCGCCCCACTTCGTGCGACCGCTGCGCACCACGATCCCGATCTTCTCGACCTTCTCGGGCGTGCTGAGCGCTCCGCTGAAGTTCCTCCGCCACGGCGGGGGGTCGCACCGTGAGCGCGGTGCGCTCCTGATCAAGGTCGGCCTCGTCCTCTACGACTCGTTCTCGCGGGGCGGCGGTCGCGTGCCCAAGCACGCGTTCTACGGCCGGCGGCGCTCGCTCGCGGAGCTTCCGGAGCTGAACCCCGGCGTGAAGTACACGGCCACCTACTGGGATGCCTCGCTCCACGACCCGGAGCGGCTCGCGATCGACGTGCTCAGGGATGGGCGCGCCGCGGGCGGCCACCGCGCCCGCGCCGTCAACTACGCCGCGGCCGTCGGCGTCGAGAAGGGCCGCGTCCTGGTGCGCGACACCGAGACGGGCGACGAGGTGGCGTTCGCGGCATCCGTCGTCATCAACGCCTCGGGCCCGTGGACCGATCTGACCAACGTCTTCCTCGGCGATCCGACACGCTACATGGGCGGCACCAAGGGCTCCCACATCGTGCTCGATCATCCCGAGCTGCTCGCGGCGACGGGCGGCCGGGAGCTCTTCTTCGAGAACAACGACGGGCGCATCGTGCTGATCTACCCGCTCAAGGGGCGGGTGCTGGTCGGCACGTCCGACCTCGAGCACGACATGGCCGATCCGATGATCTGCACCGAGGACGAGGTCGATTACTTCATCGACCTCGTCGGGCAGGTGCTCCCCGCGATCCGCGTCGACCGATCGCAGATCGTGTACCGGTTCGCGGGCGTCCGCCCCCTGCCGGGTCACGGCGAGCTCGCCCCCGGGTTCGTCTCCCGCGACTACCGCATCGAGGCGCACCGGCTCTCCGGGGGCGACGCGAGCGTGCTCAGCCTCGTCGGCGGCAAGTGGACGACGTTCCGCGCCTCGGCCGAGAGCCTCACCGATCGAGCGCTGGAACTGCTGGCGAAGCCGCGCCGCCGCTCGACGAAGGGCGTGTCGATCGGCGGCGGGCGGGGCTATCCGATGACGGATGCCGCGCGCGTCCAGTGGATCGAGCGCAACGCCCACGGCCTCCCGGCCGGGCGCGTCGAGACCCTCCTCGACCGCTACGGAACGTTCGCGACCGACGTGATCTCCGCGATCCTCGCCGACGACGCGGATGCGCCGCTGGAGCTCGCACCCTCGTACAGCACCGCCGAGCTGCGGTATCTGGCCGGCCGGGAGGACGTCGTGCACCTCGACGATCTGCTGATGCGCCGCACCAGCCTCGCCTTCACCGGAGCGGTGACCGAGGCTTCAGCGGCCGAGGTCGCCGCCGCGGTCGCGCCCGTCGCCGGGTGGGATGCCGACCGCGTCATGCTCGAGACCGCGCGGGGCCTGGACCGGGTGCACGCGGCCGACCCCAGCTGGAACGAGACATCTCGGCGGGCGATAGCCTGACGACGAACGGCCGCGACGACGCGCGCCGGATGATGGGAGCGGGAACCCCCGCCGGAGGCGGGCGACCCCGCGAGTAAGGAGCCGCTGTTGGCCGACCACGTGCTGGCGATCGATCAGGGGACGACCTCGACCCGGGCGATCGTGTTCGATTCGAGGGGCGCGGTCGTCTCGGTCGCCCAGCGCGAGCACGAGCAGATCATGCCCCGCGCCGGCTGGGTCGAGCACGACCCCGTCGAGATCTGGACGAACACCGAATGGGTGGTGTCGGCCGCCCTGGATCAGGCATCCGTGGGGGCGGGCGACGTGGCGGGCATCGGAGTCACCAACCAGCGCGAGACCGCGATGGTGTGGGATCGCCGCACCGGGCGGCCCGTGCACAACGCGCTCGTCTGGCAGGACACCCGCACGCAGCCGCGCATCGACGCCCTCGCGGCGGAGGGCGGCACCGACCGATTCGCCGAGGCGACCGGGCTCCCGCTGGCGACCTACTTCTCGGCGTCGAAGATCGCGTGGATCCTCGACCACGTGCCGGGCGCCCGCGCGTCCGCCGAGTCCGGCGACCTGCTGTTCGGCACGCCCGACACCTGGGTGATCTGGAACCTCACGGGCGGCCGGCGCGGCGGCATCCACGTCACCGACGTCACCAACGCCAGCCGCACGCTGCTGATGGACCTGCGGACCCTCGACTGGGCAGATGACCTGCTCGCCGTGTGGGGCATCCCGCGCTCGATGATGCCCGAGATCCGCTGCTCGTCCGAGGTCGTCGGCGAGGCGCGGCTGCCCGCCGCCGCCGACGGGCTGCCGATCGCCGGCATCCTGGGCGATCAGCAGGCGGCGACGTTCGGCCAGGCCGCGTTCGATGCCGGGGAGTCCAAGAACACCTACGGCACCGGGAACTTCCTCCTCGTCAGCACCGGCACCGAGATCGTGCGCTCGGCCCACGGGCTCATCACGACGGTCGCCTACCGCTGCAAGGGCGAGCCCGCGCGATATGCCCTCGAGGGATCGATCGCGGTGACGGGGTCGCTCGTGCAGTGGCTGCGCGACAACCTGGGGATCATCCAGCGCTCCGAAGACGTCGAGGCGCTCGCCGCGAGCGTCGAGGACAACGGCGGTGCGTACTTCGTGCCCGCCTTCTCCGGGCTCTTCGCCCCCTACTGGCGCCCGGAGGCCCGCGGCGCGCTCGTCGGCATGACCCGGTTCGTGAACAAGGGCCACATCGCGCGCGCGGCGCTCGAGTCGACCGCGTTCCAGAGCCGCGATGTCGTGGAGGCCGTGATCGGCGACACCGGACGCCCGCTCGAGGAGATCCGGGTCGACGGCGGGATGACGCGCGACGACCTGCTCATGCAGTTCCAGGCCGACATCCTCGGCATCCCGGTCGTGCGTCCGAAGGTCGTGGAGACCACGGCGCTCGGCGCCGCCTACGCGGCGGGGCTGGCCACCGGAGTGTGGGCGAACAGGGACGAGCTTCGTGCCCACTGGCAGGAGGACGTGCGCTTCGAGCCGCGGATGCCGGAGGCCGAGCGCGAGCAGCGCTACCGGCAGTGGAAGAAGGCGGTGTCGAAGTCCCTGGACTGGGTCGACGACGACGCCCGTGCGCTGATGGGCACCGCCGACGACTGAGCGGCCGTCGCCGCGGCCCGTTGACGGAGACGACGGCTACTTCAGCAGCCGCGAGAGCCGGCGATCGGCGAGGGGCTTGCCGCCGGTCTGGCAGGTCGGGCAGTACTCGAGCGAGTTGTCGGCGAAGAAGACGCTGCGCACCGTATCGCCGCACACGGGACACGTCTCTCCGGCGCGTCCGTGCACCCGCATCCCGCGGCGCTTCGCGTCCTTGAGATCGGCCGGGGGCTTGCCGGAGGCCTCGGCCACGGCATCCGTCAGCGTCTCCTGCATCGCGCGGAAGAGGTGCGCGACGTCGTCCTCGGACAGATTCGCCGCGAGCGCGTAGGGCGACATCTTGGCGGCGTGCAGGATCTCGTCGGAGTACGCGTTGCCGATGCCGGCGATCGTGGACTGGTCCCGCAGCACGCCCTTGATCTGGGTGCGGCGCCCCGTCAGCAGCGCGGCGAAGGACTCCAGGGTGAAGTCGGGGGCGAGGGGATCGGGGCCGAGCCGGGCCACGCCCGGCACCTCCTCGGGGTCGCGCACGACGTAGACGGCGAGGGACTTCTTCGTGCCGGCCTCGGTGAGGTCGAACCCCGAGCCGTCGCTCAGCGCGACGCGGAGCGCGATGGGCGTCTTCCCCGGTCGGATCAGGGTGGCGGGAAGCGCGTCGTACCACCGGAGCCATCCGGCCTTCGCGAGGTGGAACACGAGATGGAGGGGCGCGTCGGGGGCCCCGGCGTCGATGTCGAGGAACTTCCCGCGTCGCGTCACGCCCCGGATCGCGGCCCCCTGCAGCGCATGCACCGGCGGGTCGTACGTCTTGAGCGCCGAGAAGGACGCCACCGCGACGCGCGTGATCTCGAGCCCCGTCGTCCGGCCGTTCAGGAAGTCGACGAGCCCCTGCACCTCGGGCATCTCCGGCATGCGCCTATCCTGGCACGTGCCGCCGACGCGCGGTCAGTCCGCGAGCACCGGCCAGGGCACGGGGGTGCGGTCGTCGCCGGGCAGCAGTCCGGCGATCCAGCCGTCGTCGCGCCCGCGAGGGCTCCAAAGCGCCGCACGCAGCTCCCCCTCGTACCGGAAGCCGAGCGCCCGGGCGCTGCGCGCCGAGGGGACGTTGCCGACGACGGCGCGCCACTCCAGGCGCGCGAGGTTGAGCGGATCACCGAAGGCGAAGTCGATCGCGGCGCGCGCCGCCTCCGTCAGGTAGCCCTTGCCGCGGGCGGCGGGGGACATCCAGTACCCGATCTCCGCCTCGGCGCCCTTGATGCGGTGGAGTCCGACCATCCCGGCGAACTCATCACCGGCGTGAATCGCCCAGACGCAGTCGGTGCCCGACTCCCACCACTCGACGGTCTTCTTCACGAAGTCCTCGGCGTGATGGCGCTCGTAGGGCGAGGGGACCGGCGTGTAGCGCGACACCTCCGGGTCCTGGCACCCGGCGGTGATCGCGTCGACATCGGCCTCGACGGGCGGCGCGAGCACCAGTCGAGCCGTGGTCAGGGTCACCGCTTCCATCCGCCCCACGATACCGGCCGCGCGCCGTGCATGATCGGCAGATCCGCTTCTCGCGCCCGGCGGCCGCGGGCTACGCGCGGCGGAGCAGCCCGATCCGGTCGTAGACGTCGTCGAGGGTGCGGCCGGCGACCTCCGAGGCGCGCGTGGCGTTCGCCGCCAGCACCCGGTCGAGCTCGGCGGGGTCGTTCATCATCTCGAGCGCGCGCTCGCGCACCGGCCCGAACTCGTCGAC
>DASUQB010000263.1:0-5398 GCA_036280835.1 Microbacterium sp.
CGACGCGTGACCGGTGACCTCGCCGCCGAAGTAGAGCAGCGAGCCGCCCTGTGCCGGGAGCGTCTTGCCGAAGGACGCGCGGATCGTGACAGTGTCGCCCGCGATGACGGTGAGCTGCGGTGCGATGACGTCCTGCCCGACGAGGAGCGTCACATCGTCCCCGGCGACGATGCGGCCCTCGGTCATCGTGACGAGCCCGTCGATCGTGTCGCCGTCCGTCAGCACGAAGAGGCTCTCGTCGTCGCCGCCGGCAACGAAGGGCACGGTCAGGCGCACGTCGCCGGTGGTCGCCTCCGCTCGCAGCACGAGGAGCGATCCCGTCGCCTCGGTGACGAACACGCCGGTCGGGGGCACGAAGACCACGGCGTCTCCGGGAGTCGACAGCGCGTAGAGTCGGCCGCCGGTGTCGACGACGAGGTCCGCGAGGCGATCGGCGCTGTCGGCACCGATCGTGCCGCCGACGGCGATGAGGTCGATGTCGTGGCCGAAGACTCGGAGCGTTCCGTCGTCGATGTCGGAGCGGATGCCGCCGGCCCGGGTGCGGAGGGCGACGTCGGCGTCGAGGGACCCGGCCTCGTCTACGTAGAGCGTGCCGGCCACCTGGTCGAGCAGGACATCGGCGGCCGCCCACGCCCACAGCGACCCGCGCGCGGAGAGGGATGAGCGGATCTCGAGGAAGTCCGGGGTGTCGCCCGTGCCGCCGATGCCGCCGGACACCAGTCCGGCAAGCAGGATGATGTTGCGACCCGAGACGCGGGCGGTCCCGTCGTCGATCGTGCCTTCGTCAAGGATCGATGCGGTGTCCTGGGCGGTCTCGAGCCACACGTCATCCGCCGTCGAGGTGATGGTGCCGACGCGCAGGTCACCGATCGTCTCGAGGTCGATGATCCACCCGTTGGTGTGCAGCGAGATCTCGCCGTTGCCGTTCGTGGTCGAGTACGACTGCGCCGGGAACTGCATGCTCGACAGGGTCGCATCGACGTTCGATGTGACCTCGAACGTGATCGTCGTGACGAGCGACGGGTGCCGGACGTCGATGTTGTTTCCCGCACTCAGGTCCGTGAACTCGTAGGCGCTGTCGGCGGGCGTGTTGTTCGTGCCCCAGGCGATCAGCACCGGGTCGTTGTAGACGAAGACGGCCGCGTCGGGGTGGAAATAGGTGTGGTACGTGCCGCTCGGCGGCACGATCAGCGTCACGAGATCGGGCGGGTTGACGACGTTGACCTGGATGAGGTGCGACCCGATCGGCGGCACGTCGGAGCCGCGCGTGCTGTCGTTGATGACGAGATCGATGTTGCGGCCCGCGTGAATGGGCCCGATTACGGGAGCCATCGAGGGGAAGATCGAGTCGGCCGGCGCGCGCAGGCTGTAGGTGATGTCGAGCACGACGTCGAGCAGGGCGTCGGCGACGAGCGAGACGTAGCGGGCGGGGTCGACGTCGCCGATGAAGTAGTCGCTCTGCACGAGGATGATCGGGATCGGGGTGCGGAGCACGTTCGTCAGCACGCCGATCGTGCCCGCGTTGGCCATCAGTACGGCGGTGTTGGTGCGGATGCGGGGGCCGGCCGGTCCGGCGAGGATGTCGCCGTGCTGGTTGACGACCCGGGTGCTGCCGATCGGGTTGTCGATGAGGCCGTTCAGGATGAGGTCGGGGGTGCCGGGGCCGTCGAAGTTCGTGATGTCGACCTCGGTCGGCAGGAACAGCGGCGGGCGGATGCTGAAGCGGAAGGCGACGCTGTCGTCGAGCTGCAGATTGACCGTCGCCCCGACGTTCGCGAGGTTCGCGACCTGGATCGCGTTCACCTGCATGTGGCGGCTGGAGAAGTTGTGCAGCCGCACGAAGTCGAACGTGTTCTGCACCCGGAAGCTGCCGAGCGTCCCGGTCAGGACGGAATCGGGTGAGACGACGTTGGCGAAGAAGGTCGCCACGCCCCCGCCGCTGTTGATGATGTCGGCGACCACGATGGTGCGGCCGGCCGGGATGACGTCGCCGAGGCCGTAGAGGTTGTTCAGCTCGTCGCGCACCGTCACCGCGTACAGCTTGGTGATGCGGCCGGCCGCGTCGACGATGAGCGTCGGGTTGGCGGCGTGCAGGATGACGTCGGCCTCCCAGAAGATCGTGCGGACGGCGTTGACGGTCTGCCCGTCATCCGAGCCGCCGAAGTCGATGAAGCCGCCGCCCGTCGAGGCCGCCCCATCGATGTTGAGCTCCTCGTGCAGCGCCTTCACGTCGAGCCGCGCCGTGCGGATGGTGACGCCCGTCTGCGCGTCGACGTGCGACGTCGCGTTGTAGGAGGCGTTCGCATCGGCGTCGCTGTCGCCGCCGAAGCACCCGCACGAAGCCCGCGCGACGGCGACCACGCTGATGCCGCGGTGCTCCGCGATCAGGGTGACGCTCTGGTAGCCGACGATCTTGGCGCCGCTCAGCAGCTCGAGGCGCACGGTGGAGTTGAGCGTGGCCTCGGAGCGGGCATCCGAGTCCTCGAACGCGCCGTCGCCGTTCGAGCGGTTCTCGTCGCGGAGCGAGGTGTCGGCCAGCCGCGCCTCCAGCCGCACGTTGTCGGCCTCGAGGTACGCCCCGCCGCCCACCGTGAGCTTCGTGTCGTTCGTGGCGATGACGTGGCAGTCGTTCGAGTTGCATTCGCCGGATGACGAGCTGCCCGCGAAGGACGCGCCGGATGCCGAGGCGGACAGGTTCGCGCGCAGCGCGGTCGCCGAGCGAACGGTGATGTCGTTGAAGGCGACGACGGTGCCGTCGAGGACCGTACGCGCCGTCGTGCTGAGCGTCGCCTTCGTGCGGGAGTCGACGCCGTGCCCGAAGCCGCCGGACTGCGAGGTCGCGTACGCATCGCCGCGGGCGAGCGTCTTCGGGTCGACGAGCACGCTCCCGCCGCTGCGGATGTCGCTGCCCGGCTTGAACCAGACCGTCGTCGTCGCCCGAGACGTGACGAGGCCGAGGGCGGAGCCGATGCCGATGAAGCCCAGGCCGGCGGTCGAGGCGTCCGATGATCCCGCGGCGTTGGAGAGCACGGCGACGTTGACGTCGCCCCCCGCTGTGATCCTCGCGCGGTCGCCGACGGTGACCTCGAGCGTGGCGTCGACCGTGGCCGTCGGACGGGCGGCCGTCGAGGCGATGAAGCCGCCTCCCTCACCCGAGACCTTCGCCTCGCTGACGACCCCGCCGCCGGGCAGCGACTGCGCGACGCCGACGCCGGCGAGCGCCTGCGTGCCCGAGCCGTCGGAGGTCAGATCGATCGCGAGGCGGTGGGTGCCGGTGCCGGCGCCGAGGTCGGCCACGGCCGGCACGAACCTGCTCGTGCCGACGCTGCCGTTCGCCACGAGGGCGATCGGCGCTCCGCCGGGGGTCAGGGCGAGCTGGAACGTCGTGGCCGTGCGCCCGACGATGTAGTAGCGCCCGCCGTTCTCGAGCCCGGCGATCGGCTGCTGGCCCGGCGCGAAGAGCTGATGCAGGATGACGCGGCCGGCCTCGCTCGTGTCCGGGGTGAGCGCCAGCGGCGTGACCGGGATCAGCTCGTCCCCGTCGGGGCAGGTGCCCGTCGCGTGGCAGAGGGTGTCGGCGAGCTGGATCTCGTGGGCCGAGATGCGGATGACGTAGTAGAGCGTGTTGTTCGCGAGCCCGGCGAGCGCCCCGCCGGTCGCGCGGTACATCACCTGCTGGCCGGTGGTGAGGCCGTGGTCGCGGATCGCGATGCGGTTGTTGTCGGCCGTCTGGAACGCGGGCGGATCGCCGACGATGATCGGGGCGCCGTTGGCGTCGACGACGATGTCGACCCGCGTGCTGGTGAAGGCTCCGACCGAGCCCGGGGCGACGTACTGGACGGCCTGGCCGTCGGTGTACGTGTTGGCCTGCGTGATCGTGTTGCCGCCGGTGATGTTCCCGCCGGTGAACGAGACCTCGCCGGGGGTCGCCGCATCGATGAGCTGGATGCGGTAGTCATCGAGCACGCGAACGCGGTACGCACGGCCGTCGACGAGCCCGGGGAGGGCCGCCCCGCCGCCGGGCATGCTGTAGATGACCCGTTGGCCGTCGGCGAGGTTGTGGAACAGCGGTACGAAGACGCCGTCGATCGTGCGCCCGAACACGATCGTGTCGGTGTCGGCGACGACCTGCGCCGCGTCGAACGACGAGCCGAGCTGCAGGCTGTTCGGCGAGACGACGAGCACGTTGTAGCGGCCGCCGCTGGTCAGCCCGCCGACCGGCGTGCCGCCGCGCGCCTGGTACGTGACAGTCGCCCCGTCGGCGAGGCCGTGATCGGCGGAGAGCGTGATGGTCTCGGTGCCGGGGTCGACACCGGTCACCGCGTCGAACTCCTTGCCGGGCTCGACGACCGGCGACTCGGTGTTCTGGTGGGCGACGAGCGTGATCCTCCCCCCGGCGGTCAGCACCGCGTCGGGCACGATCGACAGGCGCACGGTGGGCAGCGTCTCCGCGGTGGCGGCGTTCGTGCTGATCGCGAGCGCGCCCACCGAGAAGTTCTCGGCGTACGAGCGCGAGAGCGGCTGCCCGGCGACGCCGAGCTGCACGTCGCCGACCACGATGATCGGCGCGTTCGCACCGCCCACGATCGTCTCGACCGTGGGACGCACGCGGGCATGGGCGGCGCCGTCGTCGATCGTGATCGCACCACCCGACGTGTTCTTGAGCTTGGCCGTCGCCGAGTCGAGCCCCGTGGACTGCACGGCGAGCGATGCGGCACCCGCCGAGTTGGGGGCTCCCCCGCGCACGGTCGCGCTCATCTGGGCCGAGGTCACCGAGTCGACGAAGGCCTTCGGCCGGCTCACCGCCACGGTGACGGCGCCGCCGTTGACCGACCCGCCGGCGGCCGTCGCCGCGTTGGTCGCCCGCGCCTCGACGGCGATGGCCGCGTTCGGGGCGTTCACCGACGAGCCGGGCAGCATCCGCGCCTGCGTGATGACGCCGCTCGTGATCAGCGCTTCGGCCGAGGAGACGGACACGCCGATCAGGCCGAACGCGATGCCACCCGAGGTGGCGTCGACGCTGTTCGAGGCGACCGCGCGCACCGTGAGTCCGGATCCTCCCGTCTGCCGGCCCGAGAAGTCGGCGGTCGTCGCGGCGGCGATGCGCGCCGTGGGCACGCTGACGGTGACCACCAGGAGACCGCCCGATGCCATGTCGGTCTTCGCGAAGGCGGTGTTGACGACGTTGGCGGCGACCTCGACGAGCCCGGAGGTGACGAGCACTCCCCCGCCGTAGCGGGCGGTGGTGGCCGCGGAGCCGTAGATCTCGGCATCCACCACGCTGCCCGTGATGCTGCCGAGGCCGATGGAGAGCGAGGTGAGCGTGGCCGAGACGGCGGCGGCGCCTGCGGCGGCGACCGTGACGCCCGTCGAGGCGAGGATGTCGCCGTCGAACGCC
>DASUQB010000264.1:0-7601 GCA_036280835.1 Microbacterium sp.
ACCTCCAGGTTGGCCAGCAGCTCGAGCGCCGACTTGGAGAGGACGAATCGCTCGTCGCCGTCGAAGGGACCGTCGGGGTCGAACGGCTCGGTCCTCTTGCGCAGCCGCCGGAAGGGCGAGCGCGTGTCGGGCGTGCCGTCGTCCAGGAGTCTCGGAAGCCCGGTCTCGGCGTCCCGGACGATGACGTCGATGGGGAACAGGTCCTCGGCGCGCAGCTCGAACAGGCCGGCCTCGGTCTCCAGCGGCGGCCGCTCGGGACGGACGGGCTGCGTGAGCGCGGCGGCGGACACCTCGCCGAGACCCTCGATGTCGAGGGCGCCCCGTGACCCCACGTGCTCGACACGACCGCGCACCTGCGCCGGGCACGAACGCGCGTTGGGGCAGCGGAGGTCGATGTCGCCCTCCTTGGCCGGTGCGAGCGGCGATCCGCACTCGGGGCAGTTCGCCGGCATCACGAACGGGCGCTCCGAGCCGTCGCGCAGCTCCACGACGGGTCCGAGCACCTCGGGGATGACGTCGCCGGCCTTGCGCAGCACGACGGTGTCGCCGATCAGGACGCCCTTGAGCTTCACGACGTCCTGGTTGTGGAGGGTCGCCTGGCGCACCACCGAGCCGGCGACCTTCGCCGGCTCCATCACGGCGAAGGGTGTGGCCCGGCCGGTGCGGCCCACCGAGACGACGATGTCGAGCAGCTTCGTGTTCACCTGCTCCGGCGGGTACTTGTAGGCGATCGCCCACCGCGGCGCGCGACTCGTGGCACCCAGCTCGTCGTGCAGCGCCAGCTCGTCGACCTTGACCACGATTCCGTCGATCTCGTGCTCGACCGAGTGGCGGTGCTCGCCGTAGCGCCGGATGAACTCGTCTGCGCCTCGCGCGGAGTCGAACACGGCGTAGTACTCGCTGGTGGGCAGGCCCCACGACTTCAGCAGCTCATACACCTCGCTCTGGGCGGCCACCGGTGGATCCGGCCAGGCGCCGATGCCGTGCACCGTGAGGCGAAGGCGGGAGAGGCGCTGGCGCATCGCCTCGAGCTGCCGCTCGTTCTTGCCCTCGGTCTTCTGGCGCAGGGAACCGCTCGCCGCGTTCCGCGGGTTCGCGAACAGCCGGTCGCCCATGGACTCCTGGAACGCGTTGAGCGACTCGAAGTCGGCGACGTTGAAGAACACCTCGCCGCGCACCTCGACGAGCTCGGGGTGCCCCGAGCCTTCGAGCCGCTGCGGGATGCCCGCGATCTGGCGGACGTTGTCGGTGACGTCCTCGCCCACGCGGCCGTCGCCGCGGGTGGCGGCCGTGGTGAGCCGGCCGCGCTCGTATCGCAGCGACAGCGCCAGCCCGTCGATCTTGAGCTCGCAGAGGTAGTGCACGGGCCGCCCCGCGTCGCGCTCGACCTTCGCCGCCCACGCGAGGAACTCGTCGTCGCTGAACACGTTGTCGAGGCTCAGCATGCGCTCGGCATGCGTCACCGGCGCGAAGAGGGTTCCGGATGCCGCGCCGACGCTCAGCGTCGGCGAGTCCTGACCCTGCAGCTCGGGGTGGAGCCGCTCGATCGCCTCGAGCCGGTGCATCCACTCGTCATAGGTGGCGTCATCCACCACGACCGTGTCGCGCCCGTAGTACGCCTCGCGCGCGTCGACGATCTTCTCCGTCAGCGCCTGCGCGTCGGCGCGGGCCTCGTCGAGAGTCAGGTCAGGGAGTTCGGATGCATCGCCGTCTGCCACCTCGCCAGTCTAGGAGCCGCCCCCGACACCGAGAGGAGGCGAGGCGGGTGCGGGTGGGCGGGTCAGAGCAGTGCGGGCTCCGCCGACACGGTGGTGTCGATCGTGAACTGGCCGAGCACGCGCGTTCCGGCGTAGAGCACCGCCGTCTGACCGGGGGCGACCCCGTCGAGGGGCGTCTCCGGGACCACTGAAATCAGGTCGTGCGTGAGCGCCGCCCGCGCGGGAACCGGATCGGCGTGGGCCCGGATCTGCACGTGGCACTCGAACGCCCCGGGCGCTGGTGCGGCGCCCGCCCACGAGAACCTCGCCCCCGAGATCTCCGCGATCGCGAGCGCCTCCTTGGGGCCGACGACGACGGTGTTGGACACGGGGCGCACCTCGAGGACGAACCGCGGCCTGCCGTCGGGCGCCGGCACGCCGAGCGCCAGGCCGCGGCGCTGGCCGACCGTGAACGCGTGCGCGCCCCCGTGCGACCCGACGACGGCTCCCGCGCGGTCGACGACGTCCCCGGTCTCGGCGCCGACCTTCTCGGCGAGCCAGCCGCGGGTGTCGCCGTCGGGGATGAAGCAGATGTCGTGGCTGTCGGGCTTCTGCGCCACCGTCAGCCCGCGCTCCGCCGCCTCCGCCCGCACGAGCGCCTTCGAGGGCGTGGATCCGAGCGGGAAGTAGGTGTGCGCGAGCTGCTCCGCCGTGAGCACGCCGAGCACGTAGGACTGGTCCTTCGCGGCATCCGACGCCCTGTGCAGCTCGAGCCCGCCGTCTCCGTCGACCAGGGTGGCGTAGTGCCCGGTGCACACCGCGTCGAAGCCCAGCTCGACGGCGCGCTCGAGCAGGGCCGCGAACTTGATCTTCTCGTTGCAGCGCATGCAGGGGTTGGGGGTGCGTCCGGCCCGGTACTCCGAGATGAAGTCCTCGATGACGTCGTCGCGGAAGCGCTCGGAGAAGTCCCAGACGTAGAACGGGATGCCGAGGCGGTCGGCCGCGCGGCGGGCATCCATCGCGTCCTCGATCGTGCAGCAGCCGCGGCTGCCCGTGCGGAGCGTGCCGCCGGCGCGCGACAGCGCGAGGTGGACGCCGACGACATCGTGGCCGGCATCCACGGCGCGCGCGGCGGCGACGGCGGAGTCGACTCCGCCACTCATGGCCGCCAGGATGCGCATCGTCCCAGTCTACGAGGCCCCGCTGGGCGCGGCCCCGGTGCGACGGCCGTCAGGCCTTCCGCGCGGCCCGGGCGTAGGCGTCGGGGATCGCCGCGAGGAGGGCATCCACATCGCCTTCCCGCGACGTGCGTCCGAGCGTGAGGCGCAGCACCGAGCGCGCGTCGGACTCCGTGCGGCCCATCGCCAGCACGACGTGGGACGGCTCCGGAACGCCGGCCTGGCAGGCGGAGCCGGTCGACACGGCGATTCCTGCCTGATCGAGCAGGAACAGCAGGGACTCCCCCGCGGCTCCGGGGAAGAGGATGTGCGCGTTGCCGGGGAGGCGCTGCACCGGATCGCCGAGGAGCTCGGCCTCCGGAACGGCGTCGAGGATGCCGAGCACGAGCCGGTCGCGCAGCGCCGACAGGCGCTCGGACTCCGCCTCCCGCTCCCATTCGGCGAGCTCGGCCGCGACCGCGAAGGCCGCGGCTCCCGCAACATCCTGCGTGCCGGCGCGCAGGGCGCGCTGCTGGCCGCCGCCGTGCAGCAGCGGGGTCAGCTTCGCGTTGCGCGAGACGACGAGCGCTCCGATGCCGACGGGACCGCCGATCTTGTGCGCCGAGACACTGAGAGCGACGAGGCCGGCCGGGCCGCCGGCATCCGCCCGCAGCGCGGAGAACCGCACGGGGAGATGCCCGAACGCGGCCACCGCATCGAGGTGCAGCGGCACGCCGGCGCGCGCGGCGGCCGTCGAGAGCCTCGCCGAATCGTTGACGGTGCCCGCCTCGTTGTTCGCCATCAGCGCCGTGCCGAACGCGACGTCCGGGGACGACAGGGCCGCGGCGAATCCGTCCGGGTCGATCCGGCCGCCGGCATCGAGCGGGACGCCGATGACCTCGGCGCCCTCGTGGACCCGGAGCCACTCGACGACGTCCAGCGTGGCGTGGTGCTCGCCGTCGGGCAGCACGACCGCGCCCGTCCCGGCGCGTGACCACCACAGGCCCTTCAGCGCCAGGTTGATCGCCTCGGTGCCGCCGGAGGTCAGCACGATCTCGATCGGGTCGCAGCCGAGCACCGCAGCGATGCGCTCGCGGGAATCCTCCAGCAGCCGCCGGGCGGCCTGTCCCCCACCGTGGATGGAGGACGCGTTCCCGACGGTGGTGGATGCGGCGAGCCACGCATCGCGCGCCTCCGGGCGGAGCGGGGTCGTGGCCGCATGATCGAGGTAGACGCGCATCGCCGCCCACCTCCTGTGACCTCACCTACTCCCGGCCTTACTACTGTAGAGCGCATGGTTTGCCCGGAGCCCTCGCCCACTCTCGCTCCCTCGCCCGGCATCCTCCGTCCGGAGCTCGATGACCTCGGGGTCCGTCTCCACGACGGCGGAGGCACGCTGCGCGTCTGGTCCGAGAACGCCGACGCGATCGAACTCGAGATCTTCGACGACACCGATCTGGACTGGATCACCGACTCGATCCCGCTCGAGGACGCCGGCGACGGCGTCTGGAGCGTGACGACGTCGCTCCTCCGGCCCGGCACCCGCTACGCGGTCCGCGTGTCGGGCGGTCAGGCGCCCGGCAACACCTTCAACCCGCGCACGCTGCTCATCGACCCCTACGCCCGGGGGCTCGTGCAGAGCAGCTACGACGCGTGGCGCTCGGTCGTGGTCGACGGCGGTTTCGACTGGGGCGGGGTGCACAAGCCCCGCGTGCCGCTCGATCGCACGGTGATCTACGAGGGCCACCTGAAGGGCCTGACGAAGCGCCACCCGCGTGTGCCTCCCGCGCTCCACGGCACGTACGCGGGCCTTGCGCATCCCGCGATGATCGAGCACTTCCACTCCATCGGGGTGACGACGATCGAGCTGCTGCCGATCCACGCGTTCCAGACGGAGCCGCGGCTGCTGCAGCACGGGCTGACGAACTACTGGGGGTACAACACCCTCAACTTCTTCACCCCGCACGCGCCCTACGCGACCGACCACAGCCGGCGCGAGGGCCCGGAGGCCGTGCTGCGCGAGTTCAAGGGCATGGTGCGCCTGCTGCACGAGGCGGGGCTCGAGGTCGTGCTCGACGTCGTCTACAACCACACGGCCGAGGAGGGCATCGGCGGACCCCGCTCGAGCCTGCGCGGCATCGACAACCGGGCCTACTACCGCCAGCAGGACGACGGTGCCTACATCGACGTCACGGGATGCGGCAACAGCCTCAATACGGCGAACGACGCACCCGCGCGCCTCGTGCTGGATTCGCTGCGGTACTGGGCGAACGAGGTGCAGATCGACGGCTTCCGCTTCGACCTCGCCGCGACGCTCGGGCGGGATGCCGCGCACACCTTCACGCCGGGGCATCCGCTGCTCGAGGCGATCAAGAACGACCCGGCGCTGGCCGACGCCAAGCTCATCGCCGAGCCGTGGGATGTCGGCAT
Source organism: Microbacterium sp. (assembly GCA_036280835.1). GTDB lineage: Bacteria > Actinomycetota > Actinomycetes > Actinomycetales > Microbacteriaceae > Microbacterium. The sequence goes on from DASUQB010000264.1 coordinate 5,285, forward strand.
GGGCGGCTGGCAGACGGGCAACTTCGGCGAGGGCTGGCACGAGTGGAACGACCGCTACCGCGATCGCGTCCGCAACTTCTGGCTGAGCGACGTCGACTACGCGCGGCGTGCGTCCGCCGCCCCGGTGGGCATCGGCGGGTTCGCCACGCGCCTGGCGGGCTCCGCGAACACGTTCAGCGTGGAGCGGGGGCCGCTCGCGAGCGTCAACTTCGTGACGGCGCACGACGGCTTCACCCTGCGGGATCTCGTCTCATACGACGTCAAGCACAACCTCGGCAACGGCGAGCAGAACCGCGACGGTGCCGACACCAACCGGTCGTTCAACCACGGCGCCGAGGGACCGACCGGCGACGCCGGCATCCTCGCCACCCGCCGCAAGGCCATGCGGAACCTGCTCGGCACGCTGCTGCTGTCGGCGGGCATCCCGATGCTCACCGCGGGCGATGAGACGGGACGGACCCAGCGCGGCAACAACAACGCCTACTGCCACGACTCGCCGCTGACCTGGCTGGCCTGGGACACCGAGCCTTGGCAGGACGATCTGCGGGCGCATGTGGCGACGCTGACGCGCTTGCGCCGCGACAACCCGGCGCTCCGTCCGATGCGCTTCGCGCGGCTCGGGGAGCGGACGCCGAGCGCCTCCGTGATGGGCTGGTACGACGAGCGGGGTGAGACGATGTCGATCGACCGGTGGACGGACCCCGGTCACCGCACCCTGCAGTACGTCGCCGCCTCGACGCCCGAGACCGAGGCCTTCAACCGCATCCTCCTCATCGTGCACGGCAACGAATCTCCGATCGAGGTCACGCTGCCGGAACTGGCGGGCGTGACCCGGTACATCTCCCAATGGTCGAGCGAGGACGAGCGCCCGAGCGATGACCTGAGAGAGTTCGCGCCGGGCGATGCGGTCGGGCTCGGGGGAACAGCGATGCACCTCTTCCGGGCGGAGTAGCGGCCCGGCCCTCCCACGTCAAGGCGTGTCACGCGCCTGTCGATCGGGTCCCGCCCACGGTAGGTTCGGGATGTGGCATCACCGAATCGTTCAAGGTCCGTCTCGACCGCCTGGCGCAGCGGAGCGGTCATACCGCTCCGGCCCGCAGCAGATGCGCAGGGGTCCCGTGACACGGCGATAGGGCGCATCCCCCTGCGCCACCCGCGGCCCGCCGTGCCCGGCGGCGAATACCGTCCCAAGGCCTTCTCCGGCGAGATCGTCCCGTTCTTCGTGACCGCCTTCCGGGAGGGCCACGACCTGATCGGGGTGCACCTGCGCCTCTTCTCCCCGTCGGGCGACGAGTCGCTCCATCGGCTCGCGCCCCTGCGCGACGGCTTCGACCGGTGGAGCGTGCTCGTCTCGCTCCTGGAGCAGGGCGTGTGGACGTTCCGCTTCGAGGGGTTCGCGGACGACTTCGCGACGTGGGAGCACGCCGCCGAGCTGAAGATCGCCGCCGGCGTCGATGTGCCCCTCATGCGCGAGAGCGGCGCGCTGCTGTTCACCCGGGCCGTGAAGGAGAAGGGTCGCCCGATCGCCGAGCGACGCGCGCTCGAAGGCGCCGCATCCGCCCTGCGCGACCCGATGGTGGGCGACGAGGTCGCCCTCGGCATCGTGAAGGACCCGCAGATCGCCGCGTTCTTCGCCGCTCGACCGCTGATGTCGCTCGTCACGATCGGGGCGACGCTGGAGCTTCTCGTCGAGCGCGAACGCGCGGGCGTCGGCGCCTGGTACGAGTTCTTCCCCCGGTCCGAGGGCGCCAAGCGACTGAAGGACGGCACGATCAAGAGCGGCACGTTCCGCACCGCGGCGAAGCGCCTGCCGGATGTCGCGGCGATGGGCTTCGACGTGCTGTACCTGCCGCCCATCCATCCGATCGGGCGGAAGAACCGCAAGGGGCCGAACAACACGCTGGATGCCGGCGAGCTCGATCCCGGATCGCCCTGGGCGATCGGCTCCGTCGAGGGCGGCCACGACACCGTCCACCCCGACCTGGGCTCCCTCGCCGACTTCCGCGCGTTCGTCCGCGCCGCCCGGTCCGCCGGGCTGGAGGTCGCCCTCGATCTCGCGCTGCAGGCCGCGCCCGATCATCCCTGGGTCACCGAGCACCCCGAGTGGTTCACCACCCTGCCCGACGGCTCGATCGCCTTCGCCGAGAATCCGCCGAAGAAGTACCAGGACATCTATCCGATCAACTTCGACAACGACCCGCAGGGCATCCGCGCCGAGGTGCTGCGGATCGTGCGCCACTGGATCGCCCAGGGCGTGCTGATCTTCCGCGTCGACAACCCCCACACGAAGCCGCTGCAGTTCTGGGAGTGGCTGATC
>DASUQB010000265.1:0-11218 GCA_036280835.1 Microbacterium sp.
ACGCGCCTGCGCGAGACTTCACAGACGCACCTTCCGGGTGGCCGGGACGGTGCGTTCGTGAAGTCTCGCGCAGGGGGTCAGCCGAGGACGATCGCGAAACCGGCCGCGGGGAGCGTCACCGTGTACTCGCCGGTGCCGGACCGCTCGCCGACGAGGGTTCCGGTGGCGTCGTACACGTATGCCGTGGTCGGCATGCCCGCGGCGCCGACCGAGGCGTCCTGCGGCTTCTTCGCGCTGGAGTGCACCAGCTGCGCCACTCCGCCTTCGCCGCTCAGCTCGAGCCGCGAGACGAACGGGCGCACCAGCAGGGCGTCCAGCATGAGGTCGCCCGCGCGCACCTCGACGGTGAGCTCGCTGCGATCGCCGTCGACGGGCTTCTTCAGCGCCCAGGGCAGCAGCACACCGGGTGTCGGCGAGATGCCCTGGTCCGGGCCCACCTCGACCAGCGGTCCGACGGGGGTCTTGCCGGCGCGCCACGTCGACGTGCTGGATTCGCCCTCGTCCGACCAGACGACCGGCTCGACCCAGCGCGAGGTCGGGTCGGTGCCGATGTCGAACGTCGCGGACTGCTTCTTCGCGAGCGTCAGCGCATCGCCCATCCAGAGGGACTCCCCGGTCCACGCCGACGTGGGTGTGGAGACGGTGCCGTTGGTGCTGATCGCATCCTCGGCCTGCACGACGCGCAACCCGGCGATCTCGTCGATGCTCGCGACCGTCGCTGCGCGCTGCGCAAGCTCAGGCCGCGCGTCGAGCGCGATCATGGTGAGAAGTGCGTGCATGGTGCTCTCGGCGCCGCTGTTGCGATTCACGGAGCCATCCGGCTGAAGACCGTCGTAGCCGATGCCGGTCGCCGGGTCGTACATCTGCGCCCCGGACCGGTTGGCGCCGAAGAACCAGGCCGCCTGCATGGCGGCGAGGTCGGCAAAGGCACGCGACCCGGTCGCGTCGGCGACCGCGAGCAGCGATTGCACCCGCGAGTCCGCTCCGTAGGCGATCTGCACGCGGTCCGACGGTGTCGGGAACCAGCCGTTGTCCGGCCCGCCGGCCGTCATGAGCGTCGGCGTGAACACCGCGGCATCCGCCACGGCGGCGTCGGCGAATGACGCGTCGCCCAGGGTCTGAGATGCCACGGCGAGCGCCGCGGGCATCTGCGATCCCCAGGCGTGCCACATCGACCGGGACTCCGCCCACGGCAGGATCGCGCCGTACGGCCACTGCTGGGGGTCGCCGGCCGACATGGCCGCGATGCCCTCCGCCAGCTGGCGCAGTGCCGTAGCGGCCGTCGTATCGGACGGCTCGGCCTCGACGCGGGCGGCGAGACCGAGGACGGCCTCGGCCGAGGCATCCGCCCCGTTCACGATCAGCCATGCGGGAACCCGCATGCCATCGGACTCGGTCCACTCGCCGTAGTTCACCAGCACCTGGCGGTTGAGCGCGTCGACCGAGAGCGCGAGGCGCTCCTCGAGGAACTGCGCGAACTCCGGGTCGTCGTCCGCGAATGCGGCGTACCCCTCGCCGAGCGCCCAGATGGTGCGGGCGAGCCAGTAGCTCGGCCCCGAATCGGACGGATCGGGCAGCTCCACCGGCTCGGCCGACGGGTTCAGCGTGCCGTCGGGCTGCATCCACAGGACGACATTGCCGGCGTTCGGGCCCTCGGTGGTCTGGAAGTAGGCCACGGAGCGCAGCAGCTCGTACGCCGACGTGCGGCTGGACTCGTCACCGGTCAGCTGCCAGTGACGGAGGTAGACGACGGCGGCGCGGGTGACGTCATCGGCGTTGTAGGCCCCCTGGCCCCAGTAGCCTGTCGCGGGGTCGAGCGGTCCGCCGCCGACGCGCTGGAACGTTCCGCCGGGGCGTGCGTCGGCGTAGGTCCACGGCATCACGAGCGCGGGCTCCTCCGCGAGCCGGTACGTCGTATGCCCCTCGACGCCGGCGGGCGGCGTCGCCTCGTCGAGGAGGAAGTCGAGGTGGGCGAGGTTGGTGAGCGGCGCCGCGAGCGCCGCGGCCGTGGCGCGGGATGCCGGAGCGACGGTGGATGCCGAGGCCGCCGATGCGGCGAGCGGCGCGCCGATCGCGGCGCCGGCGGACAGCGCGAGCGCCGTCGTCATTGCGAGGAGGCGGGCGCCTCGTCGAGTGCGTGTCTGCATGGAGAAGTCCTTCGCGTGCGTACTGAGCGGATCAATCGGCGGCGAGGTCGGTCGATAGGAGGTGCGGGCCGGGAGCGGCGAGGCGGCGGAGTCGGCTCAGGGCTCGCCTCCCTCGCCGATCCGGTCGAGGCGCGCGACCCCGATCTGGGAGTCGGCCATCCCGTAGAAGACGAAGAGGGTGTCATCGATGCGCTCGATGGCCGTCGGGAACACGACGTTCGGCACGATGCCGCTGCGCTCCTCCGCGGTCTCCGGCGCCAGCAGCGGCTCCGCCGTGCGGGCGAGGACCCGGCTGGGGTCGGTCTCGTGCAGCAGGAGGGCACCCGCCGCGTAGTTGACGTTCCGCTGCTGGTCGAAGGCCCGGGAGAGCTTGCCCGTGACACCGTGGTGCAGGACGAGCCAGCCCTCGGGCACTCGCAGCGGGGGCGGTCCGCCGCCGATCTTGAGCTCCTCGAACGGATGCTCCGGCCCCGCGAGGAAGCGGTGCTGCGACCACAGCGTGATGGCCGAGATGTCCTCCAGCACGTCCGCCAGCGGCACGTAGCTGATCCAGATGGACTGGCGCGCATCGGGCACACCGGCCGGGGCGCGCACGCCCTGCCCCATCTTCGTCTCGTCCAGGTCCCACATCGGGCGGTGCAGCACCGCGAGCGACTCGGTGCCGTCCGGCGCCGTGACGGGCTCGGGAAAGAACACCGTGTCCTTGTTGTGGAACAGGTTGAGGTCGGTGTCGAGCGCATCGTCGTACGTGAACAGCACCGGGCCGAGGCGTCGCCACTCCCGCAGATCGGTCGAGACGGCGATGGCCGTGCGAGGGCCGAGGGGGCCGTACGCCACATAGGTCATGACGTGGCATCCGAGCCGTTCGATCCACGTGACGCGCGGGTCTTCGACCCCCGCGTTGCCCACCCCCCGCTCCCAGCCGCGATCGGGCGCCAGCACGACGCCCTGGCGCTCGACGCCCACCGGCATCCCGTTCTCGACGATCACGCGTGCGAGTCCGATGCGGGAGACGTTGCCCTCGGCGACCATGCGAGGCAGCAGGTACAGCTCGCCGTCCGGGCCGCGGCCCGAGCCGGGATTGAGCACGCCCTCCGCCTCGAGCGGGTCCGCCGGGTCGGGCGACATGATGACCCCCACACGCGTCAGTGCGTAGGGGATGGCGTTCGTGTGTCCAGCCATGATCAGCCCTTCACCCCGGAACCGAGGTCGTTGGAGAGGAAGTACCTCTGCACGAGGAGGAACAGCACGATCGCCGGGACGGCGAGCACCACGGCGCCGGCCATCATGGCCCCGAAGGGATTCGCGGTGGACGCGGCGACGTTCGCGATGAAGTTCGCCAGTGAGACGGCGAGCGGCTGCAACGATGCGTCCTTGGTGATCAGGAACGGCCACAGGAACTCGTTCCACGGTCCGATGAACGTCAGCAGCACCACGGTCAGCAGCGCCGGTCGCACGAGCGGCAGCGCGATGTTCCACAGCACTCGCAGATCGCCGGCGCCGTCGATGCGCGCCGCGTCGAAGAGCTCCCGCGGCAGCTGGAGGAAGTACTGCCGGAAGATCACGACGGCCGTCGAGCTGATGAACATGGGCAGGATCATGCCCAGGTGGCTGTCCGCCAGCCCGAAGTCCCGCGCGATCAGGACGTACAGCGGGATCATCAGCAGCGTGAACGGCACAACCTGCACCAGCAGCGCGAGGGCGAAGACGGTCCCCCGGCCACGCCAGTGCAGGATGGCCAGCGCGTAGCCGGCGAGCATGCCGAAGACGACCGTGCCGATCAGGACTCCGGCCGTGAAGATGCCCGAGTTCACGAGCCCCGTCAGCAGGTTGATGCGCCCGTTGATCTCGACGTAGTTCTGCACGGTCAGATTCGCCGGATCGGGGAACGCCCCGGCGATGGTCGGGTTGAGGACCGCCTGGAACGAGCCGACGACCATGTAGTAGAAGGGAAAGAGGAAGACGAGGGCGCCGAGGCTCAGGACGATGTACTGAGCGACCTTTCCGCCGAGGATGCGCTTCATGATTCCTGACCTCCGACCAGGCGGCGCTGGATCGCCGCGATGATGAGCACGAGAATGATCAGGATCACCCCGATCGCGGCCGCGATATCGGGATTGCCCTGCTCGATGCCCTTCTGGTACATCAGGAGCACCGGGGACGTGGACGCCCCGTTGGGGCCGCCGCCCCCGGTGAGCAGGTACGGCTCTGTGAACAGATTCGCGCCCGTGATGGTCGCCAGCAGCAGGACCAGCAGCGTCGCCGGGCGCACGCCGGGCACGGTCACGGCGAAGAACTGCCGGATCTTCCCGCCGCCGTCCATCGACACCGACTCGTAGAGCTCGCTCTGCACGTTCTGCAGGGCGGAGAGGTAGAGCAGGATGTAGAACCCGAGCCCCTTCCAGGTGACGAAGAACGCGATCACCGGCATGGCGAGGGCGGAGTTCACCAGCCATGACGGTTCCGGCGCGAGGGGGCCGAGGATGTTGTTCACGAGGCCGTTCCTCGAGAACAGGAAGAGCCAGACGGCGACGACCGCGACGGAGGCCGTCACGAACGGGACGTAGTAGCTCACCCGGAAGAACGTCCGTGCGTGCACGATCTTGTTGAGCGCCGTCGCCAGCAGCAGCGAGAGCACCACCGTCAGCGGCACGTTGATGACCAGGAAGACGCCGACGTTGCGGAACGACTGCCACACGGCCGGATCCTGCAGCACGGCCGCGTAGTTGTCGAACCCCACGAAGGGGCGGTCCACCTGGGCGCCGGGTGCGGCGAAGAAGTAGTCGTGGAACGACATCCACACCACGAAGACGATCGGGTACGCGAAGACGACGGCGATGAAGATGATGTAGGGCGCCGCCATCAGGGTGCCGAGGGGGTTCTCCCCGAGCAGCTTGCGTCGGCGCCGGACACCCGCGGACGGCCCGTCGGCCTGGGGAACGGCCGCGCGGCCCGGCCGGCCGGGGTCTCCCCCGGTCCGGCCGGCCGCGTCGGGCCTCATGGTGGTCATCTCAGTTGCCCGCCGCGAGCTCGTCGACCTCGGCGGCCGTGTCGGTGAGGAACGCGTCGATCTCTCCCTCGCCGAAGATCACGGCCTTGGAGTACCCGTCGCGGAACGTCTGCCAGATCTCGATGGAGTTCGACACGTTCGGAACCTCGACGGTGCGAGAGGCCTGGTCGCCGAACTGCTCGTACGCCGGGTTCGCCTCGAAGTACTCGGGGTAGGTCGACGTCAGGTCCTGACGCAGCGGCATCTGCCCGGTCTCCTCGAGCCAGATTCCGTCCTGCTCCTCGCTCGTCGCGAACTTCAGCACCTCCCACGCCGTGCCCTTGTTCTCGCACGCGGTGTAGAGGCCGATGTTCTTGGCGTCGCTGAACGTGTAGGTCTCCTCGGGCGCCGTGCCGGACTCGGTGGGGACGGGTACCGCTCCCCAGTTGACGTCCTCGCCGTAGACCGAGATGGCCCACGGGCCGACGATCGCCATGGCCGAGATGCCGTCGGCGAAGGAATCGCCCTGATACTGCTCCTGGCCCGCGAGCTGCTCCTCGTACAGCGTGCGCCAGAAGTTCGCCACCGCCGCGCCGTTCTCGTCGTCGAAGGTGGCCGCGCCGTCCTCGACCAGCAGCGTGCCGCCGCTCTGCGCGGCGTACAGCGGGTAGAAGTCGAACCACGGCTGGAAGAACTCGCTCGTGGGCGAAGGGTTGATGGCGTAGTCCGCCACGCCCGCCTGCACCAGGGTGCGCGACGTCGCGAGGAACTCCTCGTACGTCGACAGCGCCGGGGCCTCGGGGTCCAGTCCCGCCTGGGCGAACATGTCCTTGTTGTAGAAGATCATGACGGGGTTCGACTTCCAGGGCAGCTGGTACAGGCCCCCGTCCTCCGAACGGTACTGGTCCGCGATCTCGCCCGTGCGCTCCATGATGTAGTCATCGCCGTCGGGGAACTCGGAGAGATTGACGAGCCCGCCCTGCTTCTGGAACCCCGGCACGGCGGCCGGCGACGTGTTGAAGATGAGGCACGGCGCGTTGCCGGCGGTGATGGCCGCCGTGATCGACTCCTCGCTGGACGCGCCGGCGGGGATCTCCTGGGCCTTGATCTGCTCGTCGGGGTGGTCGGCGTTCCACGCCTCGACCATCTGCTTGCCCCACGCGATCTCGGCCTCGTTGTTCGAGTACCAGATGGTGATGTCGCCGGTGGCCTCCAGGTCATCGGCCGACCCTCCGCCGCCACCACCACCGCAGGCGGTCAGCGCGAGCAGTCCGGCGGCGGTGCCCGCCGCCACGAGGATTCGTCTCTTCATGATGTTTTCCTTTCAGGCGCGACGGATGCCGCGGAGTTCGGTCGGGGCGGGTCCGGTGGACCCGCGCACCGAGAGGGTGGGTTCGGCAAGGCGGATGTCGACGGGGGCCTCTCCCCCGACGGCGGCAAGCAGGGTGCGCGCCGCGACGGCGCCCCACTCGCGAGCGTCGGTCGCGACGCTCGTGAGGGCGGGGTACACGTAGCGGCCGAGTTCGGTGTCGTCGAAGCCGATGATCGACAGGTCATCGGGCACGGACAGGCCCAGCCGGCCCGCGACGCCCAGACCGGCGACGGCCATGTGGTCGTTCGAGTAGACGATGGCCGTGGGGCGGAGCTCGCCGGCGAGCAGCGCCTCCGTCGCCAGTGCGCCCTCGCGGGCACTGAAGTCGGTGGTCACCGCGTGCGCCCTGATCCCGGCATCCTGGGCGGCCTGTTCGAAGGCGTGCTTGCGCCGGCTGGAGTGCAGCATCGCGTCCGGTCCCGCCACGTGCGCGACCCTGCGGTGCCCGAGCTCGGCGAGGTGACGCACCGCGAGGCGGACGCCCGCGCTGTCGTCGACCGACACGGACGAGTACGGGCTGTCCACATCGGCCACGCCGAGCGTGACGGCGGCGAGGCCCAGCTCGCGCACGAGGGCCATGCGGTCGTCGCCCGCACGCAGGTCGGTGAGGATGACGCCGTCGACGCGCTTGTCCTCGGCGAGGCCGCGGTACGTGACGGACTCGTGGCGGCCGGGGGTCGCGACGGCGAGAACGAGCACCTGGCCCGCCACCGAGAACTCGTCCTCGATGCCGGCGATGAGCGAGTGGAAGAACGGGTCGGCCGCGATCACGTCGGGGCTGCGGCCGACGACGAGCCCGCACGCGAACGACTTGCCGACGCTCAGCGACCGCGCGCGGAGGCTGGGGGTCCAGCCGAGCTCCTTGGCCGCCTCGAGGATCCGGGCGCGGGTCTCCGGCGCGACGCCCGGGCGATCGTTGAGGGCGAACGAGACGCTCCCCTTGCTGACGCCGGCGCGGCGCGCGACATCCGCGATGGTCGTTCGCGACTGCTTCGTCATGCCACACGTCCTCGTGCTGCCGTCGCGCATCCGCGCGCGCCGGTCCGGAGGTAAACCGGTTCAGTACCCGAAACTAAACCGGTTTATCCCTCCACACAACCCCTTGCGCCAGACCCAGAAGTCTGCCTACAGCTCTGCGCGAGACTTCACATGCGCACCTTCGGACCCACTCGGAAGGTGCGTTTGTGAAGTCTCGCGCAGGGAACGCGGGGCTCAGTGGAAGAAGTGGCGCTCGCCCGTGAAGAACATGGTCACGCCGGCTTCGCGCGCCGCCGCGATGACCTCGTCGTCGCGCACCGAGCCGCCGGGCTGCACGATCGCGGTCACTCCCCCGTCGATCAGCACCTGCACGCCGTCGGCGAAGGGGAAGAAGGCGTCGGATGCCGCGACCGAGCCCTTGGCGCGATCACCGGCGCGCTCCACCGCGAGGCGGCACGAATCGACCCGGTTCACCTGGCCCATGCCGATGCCGACCGTCGCCGAGCCCTTGGCCAGCACGATCGCGTTCGACTTGACGGCGCGGCACGCCTTCCACGCGAAGATGAGGTTGGTCAGGGCCTCGCCCTCCACCGGATCACCCGAGACCAACTGCCAGTTCGTGGCGACCGACTCGATGTCGTCGGGGAAGCGGTCCGCGTCCTGCAGGAGCAGGCCGCCCGAGACCAGGCGCACGTCCTTGCGCTCCTGCTGCCAGTCCGACGGCAGCTGCAGCAGCCGCAGGTTCTTCTTGGAGCGGAACACCTCGAGCGCCGCATCCTCGAAGGCCGGCGCCACGATCACCTCGGTGAAGATGTCCTTCAGGTTCTCGGCCATCTTGAGCGTGACCGTGCCGTTGGCCGCGATCACGCCGCCGTAGGCGGACACGGGGTCGCACTCGTGCGCCCGGAGGTGCGCGCTCGCGATCGGGTCGAGCGCGTTCGGCGCCGTCACCGCGATGCCGCAGGGGTTCGCGTGCTTGATGATGGCGACGGCCGGAAGCACCATGTCGAACGCGGCCCGCAGGGCGGCATCGGCATCCACGTAGTTGTTGTAGCTCATCTCCTTGCCCTGCAGCTGCGTCGCCTGGGCGATGCCGTGGCCGCCCTGGCGCGTGTAGATCGCGGCGCGCTGGTGCGAGTTCTCGCCGTAGCGCAGGGTCGCGAGCCGCTCGGCCTTGATGGTGAGGGATGCCGGCAGGCTGCCCTCCCCGTCGAGGCTCTCGCCCGAGAACCATGCCGCCACGGCCGCGTCGTACGAGGCCGTGTGGGCGAAGGCGCGGGCGGCGAACTCGCGGCGCTGCGCGAGCGTGGTGCCGCCGGCGGCGACGGACTCGATGACCGCGGGGTACGTCTCGGGCGAGACGATGATCGCGACGTTCGCGTAGTTCTTGGCCGAGGCCCGCACCATGGCGGGACCCCCGATGTCGATCTGCTCTACGACGTCGTCGCCCTGCGCACCCGAGGCGACGGTCTCGACGAACGGGTACAGGTTCACGACGACCAGCTCGAAGGGGGCGATGTCGAGCTCGGCGAGCTGGCGCTCGTGGTCTTCCAGGCGCAGGTCGGCGAGCAGGCCGGCGTGCACGCTCGGGTGCAGGGTCTTCACCCGGCCGTCGAGCGACTCGGGGAAGCCGGTGACCGAGGAGACGTCGGTCACGGAGAAGCCCGCATCCCGGATGCGTGCGGCTGTCGAGCCGGTCGACACGATCTCGACGCCGGCGGCGGCGAGCGCCTCGGCGAGGGAGAGCAGGTCGGTCTTGTCGCTCACCGAGACGAGGGCGCGCCGCACGGGCACCTGGTCGCGGTCGCGGTACTGGGAGGGGTCGTGGCTCGCGGCGACCATGAGGGCTCCTTGGGTGTGGTGATCGGTCGGGTGGGCGGCGCGTGCGCCGCTCGGGTCAGGGGCGCTGAGCGGCTGCGAGGTCGAGCTCGCCCGTGGCGATGCGGCGGACGACGTCGATCAGCAGGCGACGCTCGACGGGCTTGATGCGCTCGTGCAGGCTGTGCTCGTCGTCTCCCGCACGCACGGGAACGCGCTCCTGGGCGAGGACGGGACCGGAGTCCACCCCGTCGTCGACGACGATGACGCTCGCACCGGTCTGCGCGACGCCGGCGGCGAGCGCGTCGCGCACGCCGTGGGCGCCGGGGAACTCCGGCAGGTAGGCGGGGTGGGTGTTGATGATGTGCGGCGCGAATCGCTCGACGAGGGATGCCGGCAGCAGGCGCATGAGGCCGCTCAGCACGATGAGGTCGGGGTTCCAGACGGCGAGCTGGTCGCCCAGCTCGGCGCCCCACTCGTCGCGCGAGGTGTACTGGCGCCACGGCACAAGGAACGACGGGATGCCGAAGGCTTCGGCGTGGGCGAGCCCATCCGCCTGGCGATCGGCGCCGACGACGATGATGCGGGCCGGGAAATCGGGGGCCGCGGAGGCCTCGAGGAGGGCCCGCAGATTGGAGCCCGTGCCCGAGATGAGGACGGCGACCGTGAGCACCCGGTCAGTCTACCGGCGCCTTCTCGTCCGGCGTGGCGGGTGACGAAGCCCCGGCATCGCGGGTGCGGGCCGCCTTCGACTTGCTGAGCAGCGCCCACGGGTCGGCGTCCGGCTTCCGCGCAGTGGTGGGTTTCGCGGGCTTCTCCGTCTTCGCCCCCTTGTCTGTCGCGACGGGATCGACGATCGCGGATGTCTCATCCGAACCGAGCGGCACGGCCGGCGCGGGCTGCGCGATGCCGTCGCCGAGACCGCCCGGCGCGCGCTGCGCCATGCCGTCGCCCGCGGCCGCATCCGGCTGTTCGGATTCGAGCCGGTTCCGCTCCTCCCGGCCCGTCTTCTGCTCCTTCTGCCGGGGCCCGGCCTGCGGTCCGAGCAGCAGGATCGCCGCGCCGACGAGCACCTCGAGCCCCACCGCCAGGGCGACGGGACCCGGCGCCGGGCCCACCTCGGACAGCCTGCCGGGTCCGAGGGATCCACTGGCCGCCCACGCGAGCAGCGCGGCGAAGGCTCCGGCGGAGACCCCGATCCCGGTCGCCACGGCCAGGCGGGGACCGATCGGCTCGTGCTCGGGGGAGGTGGCCGGGGGTGCGAGCGGCATCGTCGGGACGAGGCCGCTGAGCTCGGCCCTCGGCGCGGGCACGCTCGCGACGGCGCGCGACGCCACCAGGCGGGAGCGGATCGCCCATCCGGCGACAGCGCCGGCGGCGACGGGCACGAGCAGCGCCAGCAGCAGCCACTCGGAGCCCTGCTCCGGGATCAGCCCGAGCGCCGGGATGCCGGGCAGCACCCCGAGCTGCGTTCCGGCGGGGGACACCGCGGTGCCGACGCCGATCGCGAAGCCCGGGCCCGCCAGCCACGAGAGGGCCCATACGACGAGCGTCGGCAGGTACGCGAGCTGGCCCAGGGTCACGACCGTGGCTCCGAGCGCGTCGAGGTGGGTCGACTCGTACAGAGCGATCACCTCGCCGCCGCGGAGGAGCACGGCGACCGCGACCGTGACGGATGCCGCGGCCACGAGCGCGGCGACGGCGATCGCGGTGCCGCGGGCGATCAGGCCGGGCACCTCTCCCCATCCGTGCGGGAGGCGGTCGAGCCGCCGCCGAAGGGCGTCGATGACGCCGTCATCGCCCAGGCGCCACGCCACCGCGATCGCGCCGCAGAGCGCGGAGACGCCGTAGAGCGCGACGGGCAGCAGGACCGCCTGCCAGAGGGTCGGCCGGGCGATGGGGTTCGCCGTCGTG
>DASUQB010000266.1:0-5705 GCA_036280835.1 Microbacterium sp.
TCCTGACCCTCAGACTTCGGCCCGGGTTCCGCACCTCGGCCCGGTGGCTTCACCGGCCAGCGCGCGGAACCCGGGCCGGACCCATGTCCGGTGTCAGCCGGGCTGGACCTCGAGGAAGATCCCGATCAGGTCCGCCTCGTAGAGGTGGAAGTAGTGATCGATCCCCTTGCCGTCGGTCGAGTGGCTCTCCGGGGCGCCCTTGCCCTTCGGCAGCGTGTCCCGGGCGAAGGTGGTCAGGGTCGTGGGGATCCCCGCATCCGCCGCCATGGCGACCGCCTGGTCGATCTGCTCAGGCGTCAGCGCGGGACCGCCCATGAACTCGTGCGCCCCCGCGAACAGTTCGGAGATCTCCAGCGCGACCCAGTTCTTGGAGTGAGTCGAGCCCGCGTTCCCCTGCTCGCTGCGGTTCGGTATGAAGCACTCGTGAGCGGATGCCGCCCCCGCGCTTCCCAGGACGAGACCGACCGTGAGCACGCCGACAGCGATGGACTTCTTCAACATGTTGTTCCTTCCCCAAGGGACCCCTGTGGTCCCTCCCCGAGGGCAGAGTAGGGAACAGCGCCGCCTGATACAAGACCCCGGCGGTGCCGATCAGCCGAAGAAGTCGCCGAGCAGGCTGCCGATGAGCACGCCGCCGAGGATGCCGCCCATCGGGCTGCCCCCGCGTCCGCCGCCCTGGCCGCCCCAGCCGCCGCCGCCCCAGTCCGGATCCTGCGGACGAGAGGAGTCGATGTCGCGCTGGGCGAGCTGGAGGGCCTCGCTGGCCAGGAGTCCCGAGCGGCGGGCCAGGGCCATCGCGTTCTCACGGGTGTCTTCGTCGGACGCGAGGGGCTCGGCGTCGATGCGTGTGCGCTCGGCCTCCGCCAGCCGCGTGCGGGCGTCCGCGCCGATCCAGCCCCGGTGCCCGGCGATCACGTTGCGGGCGACGGCGATCTGGCGGTCGGCGTCATCGAGCGCGTGACGCACGTGCAGCTCGGACGGGATCGGTCGCGCGAGGCGGTCCCGGGCCTTCGCGATCGCGGCATCCAGCCCGCTGTTCGCCTCGCGGAGCTGGGAGAGCTCGGCGAAGGGGTCGGTCTTGGTCCCCGCCGCCGGAAGCGCCTTGAGCGCCGCCTCCAGCGCGGCGATGGCGGTCGCGACCGCGGGCACCTGCGGCGCCTGGCGAGCCGCGACCAGATCGCCGCGGGAGTCGGCGATGACGTCGGCGAGCGTGGACTCGGCCCGGAGCGCCTCGATCTCGAAGTCCTCGACGCCGTCGAGGATCGCCTCGGCGCGGCGCACGGCCTCGGTCGCGGTCTCGAGCGCGAGGTTCGCCTCCTCGGCGCGGCCGGCATCCCGGCGCCTGGCCGAGACGTCCGCGCTGTGCGCGGCGAACGTCAGCAGCTGCTCCGCCTCGTCGGCGCCGGCGGACACCTGGCGGAGCGCCTCCTCCGTGTACCGGGTGGACAGGCGCTCGAGCGTGGCGCGGGCGTGCGGGAGCCGCCCCTGCAGCCGCTCGGCATCCACCCGCACCTGCGCCAGGATCTCGGGTGCGCGTCGCACGCGCTCGATGTCTTTCGCGAGCGTGGCTGTGCGGTCATCCAGCAGGTCATCGGCCCACTCGCAGAGCTGCACGATGCGCGCGTTGCGGGTGCGCAGCTCCTCGGGGGTGTCGGGGATCTCGTCGTGATTCAGCTGATTGAGCGTGAAGGCCTCGCCGAGGTGGTGTGTCACCGCCTTCAGCGCCTCGCGCAGGTCGCGGGTCGGTCCCTCGCCGAGCTCGGCCACCGCGAACGCCAGTTCGTCGTTCGTCGATCGGATGCGCTCGTCCACCGTGACGAGCGCGATGCGCGCCCGCCGCGCCAGGTCGGCATCCTCCGCATCGACCGCTTCCTGCTCTTCGCGCTTGCGCTTGCCCCACAATCCAGCCATGTACTGATCCTAGGTTCGCCGGGCTGCGGGGTCGCCCGGATTCGCGCAGGGCGGAGCGGTCATGCCCGCATTCTCCCGGCCGCCGTCACTCTTCGTCGCGCGGCGGCTTGTGCCGCGGCTTGCGCGCCGGGCGCTCGTCGTCGCCGGAACGCCGGCCGGGGCCGCCGGTGTCGGGACGGATCTCGATGAGGCGACCGGAGATGCGGGTGTCCGCCAGGCGGTCGAGGGTGTCGCGGGAGAGGCCGGCCGGAAGCTCGACGAGCGAGAAGTCGGGGCGGATCTGGATCGCCCCGAAGTCGCCACGGCTGAGGCCGCCCTCGTTCGCGAGCGCCCCGACGATCTGACGCGGCTCGACGCGGTGGCGCTTGCCCACCGCGATCCGATACGTCGTCATCGATCCGCCGCTCGGCCGCGGGCGGCGCTCGGGACGCGCCCCGCGGTCGTCGCGGTCGAACCGGCCGGGACGGTCGCCCCGATCGTCCCGTTCGCGGGCGTCGCGCTGCGGGCGCTCGGGATCCGGCTCCAGCAGCAGCGGCGACTGGCCCTGCGCGACGACGGCGAGGGCCGCCGCGACATCCACTTCCGGCACGTCGTGGTTGCGCACGTAGTGCGCGATCACGTCGCGGAAGCCGTCGATGCGCTCGGTCTGCCCCAGCGCCGCCGTGATGCGGTCGTCGAACCGCGCGAGGCGGGTGACGTTCACGTCGTCGGCGCTCGGCAGCTGCATCTGGGTGAGCGGCTGGCGGGTCGCCCGCTCGATCGCGGAGACGAGTCCGCGCTCGCGGGGGGTGACGAAGCTGATCGCGTCGCCCGTGCGACCGGCCCGTCCGGTGCGGCCGATGCGGTGCACGTACGACTCCGTGTCGGTCGGGATGTCGTAGTTCACGACATGCGAGATCCTCTCGACGTCGAGACCGCGCGCCGCGACATCCGTCGCCACCAGGATGTCGAGCTTGCCGGACTTCAGCTGGTTGACGGTGCGCTCGCGCTGCACCTGCGCGATGTCGCCGTTGATGGCGGCCGCGGAGTACCCGCGGGCCCGGAGCTTCTCGGCGACTTCCTCGGTGGCGCTCTTCGTGCGGGCGAAGACGATCATGCCCTCGAAGTTCTCCACCTCGAGGATGCGGGTCAGCGCATCGATCTTCTGCTGATAGGAGACGATCAGGTAGCGCTGGGTGATCGTCGCGGAGGTCGTGGTCTTGGTCTTGACCGTGATCTCCTCCGGGTCGTGCAGGTACTGCTGCGACATGCGCCGGATCGTCGCCGGCATCGTGGCGGAGAACAGCGCGACCTGCTTCGTGTCGGGCGTATCCGCAAGGATCGTCTCGACATCCTCGGCGAAGCCCATCTTCAGCATCTCGTCGGCCTCGTCGAGCACGAGGTACTTGAGCTCGGAGAGATCGAGCGTGCCCTTGTCGAGGTGGTCCATGATGCGGCCGGGGGTTCCGACGATGATGTGCACGCCGCGGCGGAGCGCGGAGAGCTGCACCCCGTAGCCCTGGCCGCCGTAGACCGGGAGCACGTGCACGCCGCGCACGTGCGACGCGTACTTCTCGAAGGCCTCGCAGACCTGGAGCGCGAGCTCGCGGGTCGGCGCGAGCACGAGCGCCTGCGGCGTCTTCTGCGAGATGTCGAGGCGATCCAGGATCGGCAGCGCGAAGGCCGCCGTCTTGCCGGTGCCGGTCTGAGCGAGGCCGACCACATCGCGGCCGGCGAGCAGCGTCGGGATGGTGGCGGCCTGGATCGCCGACGGCGTCTCGTACCCCACATCGCGCAGCGCCTTCAGCACCGGCTCGCCCAATCCGAGATCGGAGAACGTGAGCGGGGTGGGCTCCTCGGGAGCCTCGGCCTCGATCGGGACATCGCCTGTGGACACATCTCAGGGTAATGCGTCGGGCCGCCTCACCGACAGGCGGGGCCCTCGCGGCACTCAGGCCTGGTCCGCGACAGTCCCGGCCTCGGCGCTCTGCCGGAGGGTCGGGCGCCCGCGCCGGGGTCGCTCCGTGGCCAGCTCGAGGGCCATGGCGTGCTCCGGATGCCGCGCCAGGCGCCGCTCCACGGCGTCGAGCCAGCTCAGCTCCGCCTTCGCGGCGAAGGTCATCGAGTCGATGACGAGGGACCAGGCCAGCTCCTCGGCGCCGTTCCCGCCCGAGGGCTCGGCGGCTTCCAGCCGCTCCAGCTGCGCGACCGACGCGGCGCGCTGGGCCCGGATGACGGAGGCGACGTCGACCCCGGGCAGGGTCGCGGCGACTGCCAGCTTCACGGCGAGCTCGTCACGCGTGCCCCGTCCCCGGTCGACGGGGGAGTCGAGCCACTCCGCGACCTCTGCCGAACCGGCATCCGTGATCTCGTAGTACACGTGGCCGTGCGCGTCGGTGGCGCCCTTCACCACGAGCCCGTCGCGCTCGAGCCGGTCGAGGGTGTTGTAGATCTGGCCGACGTTCAACGGCCAGGCGGACCCGGTGCGGCGGTCGAACTCGGCCCTCAGCTGGTAGCCGTAGCACGGGCCCTGGTCGAGGATCGCCAGCAGGCTCTGTCTCACCGACACCGTCGTCCCCCCGTCACGGCACCCCGGATGGGTGCAGCTATTGCCTGCCGAGTATATGCATACCCGGAAACGGCCTGTGGATGACTCGGCATCACAGGGCATTTGCAGGTCACAGACGGATAACATGGGCAGGTATGCCTGGCGTCAGCGCCGGCGGCGACGGCGCCCCCCGCGCCGCACCCGATAGATGGAGATCGCACGTGGCCAATCCCCTCGAGAAACTGCTCCGCGCCGGAGAGGGACGCATCCTCAAGCGGCTGCAGCAGGTCGTCAAGGCCGTCAACGCCCTCGAAGAGGACTACGCGCAGCTCACCGACGAGGAGCTCCGCGGCGAGACGGCGGAGCTGCGCGCCCGCCACGACGCGGGCGAGTCGCTCGACAAGCTGATGCCGGAGGCCTTCGCGGCCGTCCGCGAGGCGGCGAAGCGCACCCTGGGCCAGCGGCCCTACGACGTGCAGATCATGGGCGGCGCGGCCCTTCACCTCGGCAACATCGCCGAGATGAAGACCGGTGAGGGCAAGACGCTCGTCGCAACGCTTCCCGCGTATCTGAACGCCATCGCGGGCAAAGGCGTGCACATCATCACGGTCAACGACTTCCTCGCGACCTACCAGTCCGAGCTCATGGGCCGCGTCTTCCGCACCCTCGGCATGACGACCGGCGTCATCGTCGCCGGCCAGACGCCCGAGGTGCGGCGCCAGCAGTACGCGTGCGACATCACCTACGGCACGAACAACGAGTTCGGGTTCGACTACCTGCGCGACAACATGGCGTGGCGCAAGGAGGACCTCGTGCAGCGCGGTCACTTCTTCGCCATCGTCGACGAGGTGGACTCGATCCTGATCGACGAGGCCCGCACGCCGCTGATCATCTCCGGTCCCTCCTCGGGCGAGGCGAATCGCTGGTTCGTGGAGTTCGCGCGCATCGCCAAGACCCTCGAGCCCGGCGTCGACTACGAGGTCGACGAGAAGAAGCGCACCATCGGCGTGCTCGAGCCCGGCATCGAGAAGGTCGAGGACTACCTCGGCATCGACAATCTCTACGAGTCGGCGAACACCCCGCTCATCTCCTTCCTGAACAACTCGATCAAGGCGCTCGCGCTCTTCAAGCGCGACGCCGACTACGTCGTCATGAACGACGAGGTCATGATCGTGGACGAGCACACCGGCCGCATCCTGGTCGGCCGCCGCTACAACGAGGGCATCCACCAGGCGATCGAGGCGAAGGAGGCGGTGCCCGTCAAGGC
>DASUQB010000267.1:0-15806 GCA_036280835.1 Microbacterium sp.
GCCGAGCGACGGCGCGGCATCCCAGAGGATGTTCACCGCGGTTTCGACGGCACCCGCCAGAACCGCCCGACGGGCGGGGATTCCGTCCGGGACGATCGCGACGGCCGACTCCGGGACCACGAACGCCGACTGGTGCGGGAACAGGGTGAAGACCGTGCGGCCCACGAGCCCGCGGGGGCCGTGCTCGATGACGCCGACGTTCAGATAGCCGTACTTCACGGGCCCGGGGAAATCGCCCTCCTGGAAGGGCGCGCGCATGCGATCGACCTCTGGAGCGGGCACCTGGCCGCGGAAGACGAGGGACTCCGTGCCGCGGCTGATCCCGGTGTGCAGGGTGCGCACGAGCACCTCGCCGGGCCGGGGGTCGCGCAGCTCCTCGACGCGCAGCGACCCCGCGCCCGGGGCATCCACCCAGAAGGCCGTCGCGCGCGTCACGCGAGCAGCTTCCGACATGGCGGCGGAGACGACTCGGATTGCGCGCCCCGAATGGTATCCATGAGGAGGAAACGGAGCGCCCCATGTCGAAGGTTCATCTTGCTCCGCTCTCGTCCGCCTGCATCGGCGCGGCCGGCCTGTTCGCCGTGGACCTAGTCTCACCGCTCTCGGCGGCGGGATGGGCCATCGGGCTCTTCTACCTTCTCGTGTCGAACGGCCTGCTGGCCAGAGCCCTGCACCGCACCGGGACGACCGTCTTCGGCTGGGCGAACACGGTGACCTTGGTGCGCTCGACGATGGTCGGCCTCGTCTCCGCTCTCGTCGCGACGTCGTTCACCGCGCCGATCTCGGTGCCGCTCCTGATCTGGCTGTCGAGCATCGCCCTGGCCCTCGACGCCGTCGACGGCTGGATCGCGCGCCTCACCCGCACCGTGAGCGAGCTCGGCGCGCGGTTCGACATGGAGGTGGATGCCTTCCTCCTGCTGGTGCTCAGCGCCTACCTCGCCCCCCGCCTGGGCTGGTGGGTGCTGGTCATCGGCCTGCTGCGCTACGCCTTCGTCGCGGCCGGATGGGTGCTGCCGTGGATGCGGCGCACACTCCCGCCGCGGTACTGGCGAAAGGTCGTGACGGCGGTGGCCGGCATCGCGCTGGTGATCGCCGCGTCGGGGGTCGCGCCCGAGTGGCTGGGGACGGCCGCGGTACTGGTCGCGCTCGCGCTGCTGCTCGAGTCGTTCGGACGCGACGCGCTCTGGCTGATCCGGCGGCGCCGCACGTAGCCCTGCGTCCGCGATCCTCTCGCGCGCACGAACGCGGCATCCGATCCCGCCCGCCGCGTCGGCGGAATGAGACCGGATGCCGCGTCGGCGGTCGGGCCGGTCCTCAGCCCGGACCCATGCCGCCGCAGCCGCCCCACATGCCGTGACGGTCGGGTGAGACGTCAGCGACCGTCAGCACGTCTCCGCCGAGGGTCACGATGTAGGCCGTGTCCCCGATGAAGGAGAGGGATGTCGGCCGGTCGAGCCCGTCGACGATCGCGGTGAAGGTTCCGTTGCCGTTGACCCGCAGCAGCTCGCCGCTGTCCGGAAGGCCCGGCGTGCCGGCGTCGACCATGCCGGGCGAGTCGCCCTGCGACAGGGCGAACAGGCCGCACGATGCGGCTTCGACGTCCACGATCAGGCCGTAGCCCGAAGCGACGGCGCGTGCCACCGGATGCTTCACGCCGAGCGCGACCACCCTGCCCGTCTCCGGGTCATGAGGGATCGGACCCGCCTCGGCCATGTAGACCTTCGCGCGGTCGACCTGCAGCCCGGTCGGCACGGTGTTGCCGAACTGCGCGACCTCGCTGACATCGCCGGCGAGGTCGGCGAACAGCAGCCGGTTGTGGTGACCGTCGGTCACGAGGAACCCGTCGTCGTAGGGAACGAACGCGTACTGCACGCCGCTCGGCACGAAGTAGTCGGCATCGGGCGGGTTGTCGACGGACCATGTCGCCGTATCGGCGACGAGCGTGATGTCGTCGATGTCGTCGACCCGGTAGATGCCGCCGATGTCCGATCCGCCGAACTCGGGGCCGACCCCGGTGAAGAGCAGGTAGGCCGTGTTCCCGATGAACGCGACGTCGAACACCCCGCCACCTCCGGTCACCGGCAGTCCGGTCGCGAACGGCGACGTAGCGCCGGTGGCGGTGTCGACCCGCACCACTTGACCCCCACCGCGATCGGCGACGTAGAGCGCGCCGTCGGGTCCGATGGTGCTGCCGATCGGCGCGACGAGTCCCGTGGCCAGTTCTTCCGCGACGGGCTCCGGGGCGGAGCCCGGTGGAGCCGCGTTCGCCGCCGGCGGCAGAAGCACCGCCGGCACGAGTGCGGCCGTCGTGATCGCGGCGAGGAACGCCGTTCGTCTCGTACCCATGTCCTGATTCCCTCCCTGAGTGACCAGCCCGGATCGCGCCGCCTCCGCGGTGCGACTCTTCGGTGCTGTCGGGCCCGAGATCACGGGTGTGGCTGCGACGCGGCAGCACGCGCTCAGCCTCCTCCTGCAATCCGGCCTCGTCAACAGACAAGGTGCCGAGCGCGGGGGCGGCCGGCCACGGGCGAATTCCGCAGGTCTGTCCCGTCGAGATCAGTGTCAAGGGCTCGTCCCGGGCGAGGCGGTCCGGGTAGTGTCGGCGAACGGCCGAAGCGCGCCGCATCCACCTCAGGAGGCTGCTCATGAGCATCAATGACGACGACATCACCACCACCACGGGCGCACCCGGTGAAGGTCCCGCCGACGGCGGCGCGAACCCGAGCGGTCACGACGGCGGCGCCGACGGCTCCGCGGACGCAGGCGAAGGACCGGCCGACGGCGGGGCCAACGCGAGCGGTCACGACGGGGGAGCCGACGGCTCCGCGGATGCGGGCGAAGGACCCGCCGACGGCGGCGCGAGCGCCGACGGGCACGACGGCGGAGCAGACGGATCCGCTTGAACGGGACCGCCCGGCGCGGGCCGAGTGATCGGCGCGCACTCGCGCTGCTCACCGGCATCCCCACGGACGACTTCGGCCGGGACTACTGGGGGGAGCAACCGCTCCTCAGCCACCACGACGCCGGATTCGACGACCTGTTCAGCAGCAGCGCCGTCGACGAGCTCGTGGCGGAACGCGGGCTGCGGACGCCGTTCGCGCGGATGGCGGCGGAGGGCACCGTGCTGTCCCCGTCGCTCTTCACGGCGTCGGGCGGCTTCGGCGCCGAGATCGGCGATCAGCTCGATTCCGCGAAGGTGCTCGAGCAGTTCGCCGGCGGTGCGACGCTGGTGCTTCAGGGCCTGCACCGCACCTGGGAGCCGATCGCCGCATTCAGCAGGCAGCTGGCCTCCGATCTGGGGTACCCCGTTCAGGTCAACGCGTATGTGACTCCGGCGTCATCGCGCGGGTTCGACCCCCACTACGACACGCACGACGTGTTCGTCCTCCAGATCGCGGGCGCGAAGCGCTGGACGATCCACGAGCCCGTGCATCGGCATCCACTCGCCGACCAGCCGTGGACGGACCACCGCGAGGCCGTCGCCGCACGCGCGCGGACGACGCCCCGTATCGACGCGGTGTTCGAGCCGGGAGACGCGCTGTACCTCCCCCGCGGCTGGATCCACTCCGCGGTGGCCCAGGGGGGCACGTCCATCCACCTGACGATCGGGGTCCAGCCGACGACCCGGCACGACCTGCTCACGCGCCTGCTCGCACACGCGGGCGGGGACCCCGCCCTCCGGCGTCCACTGCCCCTCGGCATCGACGGCGCCGACCCGTCGTCGCTGCACGCGGACCTGGCCGCCACCATCGCCGCGGCCCGAGGGCTTCTCGACTCCGCGTCGGATGACGGCGCCATCGCCGCCGCCATCCAGCGCGCGCTCCACGAGGCCGTCCGCCCGGAGCCGGTGCGGCCGCTCGCGACGATCGATCTGCTGTCGAGCCTTGGTGCGGACACGCGCCTCGGGTGGCGGGACGCGCTCGCGGCGCGCATCGAGGACGGCGAGGGAGTCGTGCGCATCGTGCTCCTCCGCAAGACGATCACGCTTCCCGAAGAGGCATCCGAAGCCGTGCATGCGCTCTACGGGGACGACCAGCCCGCGGGGGCGCTTCCCGGGCTCGACGCGGAGTCGTCGCTCGTCGTGTCACGCAGGCTGCTCCGCGAGGGCGTGGTGGTCTCCCGATGATCGGCCTGCGGTGAGCGCGGCGGCACTCCCGCCGACGTTCGAGTCGACGGGCGCCTGGGAACCCTGCAGCGACCGCTCGCTCGAGCGCGGCGATCCCCTGGCGGGCACCGGCGGATTCGGCGCTCGCTGGCTCCTCGTCGAGATCGACGGCGCCTGGGGCACGCACGCGTTCTTCCAGTCGCGCCTCGATCCCGCGATCGGCCGGGCCCTGGTGCGCCGCGCCGAGAGCGCCGGCATGCGCCCCGTCGCGATCCGCAGGTACGGTCGCCGCGCGGATGAGCGCCGTTCGCAGCAGCGGTGGAGGTGGGCCGTCGCCGACGCCCGCCCGGGCCGGGAATCGGTCAGGTGGGGAGTCGTCGACGATCCGGCCGACCTCCTCGACATCCCGCTGGGCGGTGTCGATGAGGCCGATGGTGTGGAGGGCGAGGACGCCGCGGCCGGCGTCGCCTCCGAACGGCCCGTCGTGCTGGTGTGCACCCACGCGCGGCACGACCAATGCTGCGCCGTCCGTGGCCGACCGGTCGCGCGCGCTCTCGCCGGCGCATTCCCCGAAGAGACCTGGGAGAGCTCGCACCTCGGCGGCGACCGGTTCGCCGCGACGATGATCGTCCTGCCCCACGGCCTGTACTACGGGCGAGTGCCGTCGGCGGATGCCGCGACCATCCTCGGCAGCTACCTGAAGGGCGAGCTCGTCGAGCAGTACTACCGAGGGCGCAGCTCGCTGAGCAATGTGGTGCAGGCCGCGGAATCGTTCGCGCGCGGGGATGCCGGGGATGCGCGGATCGACGCGTTCACCCCGGTGCTCGAGGAGCGCACCGCGGACGGTGGCTGGCGCGTGGAGCTCGACCACGAGGGCGACGCCGTGACCGTTGTCATGCGCGAGACGATGTCGACCCCGCTGCTGAGCACGTGCGCGGCCACGCGGCCCACCCCGGTCCGTGAGTTCGCGCTGGAGTCGATCTCCCGGCGCCCCGCCGACCCCTCACGGAAGCCCCGTGGCCGCGAGGAAGACGGATAGGCGGAAGACCGTCATCCGCCAGTCGTCTCTGATCGGGAGCCGCTGGTCTATTGTGCCGTCATGGGTGAAGATGTCGCGCCGCAGGAGTTCACTCGCGCCGACCGGACCCGCCACCGGGAGAAGGTGCGGCGCAACCTCGACGTGTTCGCGCGGATGCTGCGCGAGGCCCGCTTCGACACCGACGACCCGCTGACCGGTCTCGAGGTGGAGCTGAACCTCATCGACGACGTCGGCGACCCGGCCCTGCGCAACATGGAAGCCCTTCAGGCCATCGCCGACCCGGCATTCCAGACGGAGCTGGGCCGGTTCAACATCGAGATCAACGTGCCGCCCGCGCGGCTGCGCGAGGGTGGGCTGACCACGTTCGAGGAGACGCTGCGGGCGAGCCTGAACAACGCCGAGGAGCGCGCCGCGAGCGTCGGCGCGCACCAGCTGATGATCGGCATCCTCCCGACCCTCACGGAGAAGCACCTCGGCCGCAGCAGCATCAGCCCCAACCCGCGGTACGCGCTGCTCAACGATCAGATCCTGGACGCACGCGGCGAGGACATCTCCATCTCGATCTCCGGGCGCGAGGAGCTGCGCACGACGGCGGACTCCATCGTGCCGGAGGCCGCATGCACGAGCACGCAGTTCCACCTGCAGACGTCGCCGGACTCGTTCGCGGCGTACTGGAACGCGTCGCAGGCCATCGCCGGGGTGCAGCTCGCGGTGTCGGCGAACTCCCCGTATCTCCTGGGTCGCGAGCTCTGGCGCGAGACCCGCATCCCCCTGTTCGAACAGGCCACGGACACGCGCAGCGAGGAGCTCAAGACGCAAGGGGTGCGCCCCCGCGTGTGGTTCGGAGAACGATGGATCACGTCGGTGTTCGACCTCTTCGAAGAGAACGTGCGGTACTTCCCGGCGCTGCTCCCGATCGTCGACGACGAAGACCCGGTGGAGGTGCTGGAATCGGGAGGAACCCCGAAGCTCGCCGAGCTCCGGCTGCACAACGGCACGATCTACCGGTGGAACCGGCCCGTCTACGACATCTCGCAGGGGGTGCCGCACCTGCGGGTGGAGAACCGTCTGCTCGCCGCCGGCCCGACCGTCGCCGACATCGTGGCGAACGCCGCGTTCTACTTCGGCCTCGCCCGGTCGCTGGCCCACAGCGGGCGACCCATCTGGTCGCAGATGTCGTTCGCCGCGGCAGAGGAGAACTTCCACACGGCCGCGAGGCAGGGCATCGACGCGCAGCTGTTCTGGCCCGGTGTCGGCCAGGTTCCCGTCACCGAACTGGTGCTGCGGCGCCTGCTGCCCCTGGCGCACTCCGGGCTCGAGGCGTGGGGTGTGCCCACGGCCGAGCGGGAACGCCTGCTCGGCATCATCGAGCAGCGGTGCCTCACCGGGATCACGGGTGCCGAGTGGTTCGTCGACCGGATGCAGCGCCGTTCTCGCATGGAACGCTACGACGCGCTGCGGGCCACGACCCTGGAGTACCGGGAGGCGATGCACACGAACGAGCCCGTGCACACCTGGGAGTGAGTCTCCTCGCTTGTCACCGCAGCCGCGCGAGCGTCTCCCCCATCGACGCCCAGAACCGATCGACGTCGAGACCCGTGGCCACCCACGCGTTCGGCTCGCGGGGCAGCACGCCGTCGAGGTCGACGCTCGTCGCGCCGACGGTCTCCGTGCCGGCGAGCTCGACATCCAGCCGCGTATGCACCCGCGGCACGGTGCCGGGCTCCGCGACCGCGATGACCGCGACCGGGTCGTGCAGCGGGCCGTCCGGCAGGCCGAACACCTCGTCGTTCGTGCGGCAGAAGAACTCGAGCAGCTCATCTCCGAACGCGGCCGTGGCCGTGCGCACGGCCGCCAGCTGCCGCCGCACCGCGCTGGTCACGAGCGCGGTGTGCGTGACGTTGAGCCCGACCATCGTGAGACGGATGCCGCTGGCGAGCACCAGAGCGAGCGCCTCGGGGTCGACCCAGGCGTTGAACTCGGCATACGGGGTCACGTTCCCGCGCCCGGTCGAGCCGCCCATCCACACGACCTCCTCGATGCGGTCGGCTGCCTCGGGGTGATCCCGGAGGAGGATCGCCACGTTGGTCAGAGGACCGGTGGCGATGACGGTCACCCGCTCGCCGGCGGCCGAGAGCACGTCGACGATCAGCTCGGTCGCGGTCCGCGGATCCAGCGGAACCGCGGGCTCCGGGAGATCGGGACCCCCGAGCCCGTTCTCCCCGTGGATCCACTCCGCCGTCTGGAGGTCCCGCGACAGCGGCCCCTCCGCCCCGGCGGCGACGGGCACGTCGGCGACACCGGCCACGCTCAGGGCGATCCGCGCGTTCCGGCTGGTGTGCACGAGCGGCACGTTGCCGCCCACCGTCGTCACGGCACGCAGATCGATGGCGGGGTGTCCGGCTGCCAGCCACAGCGCGAACACGTCGTCGTGGCCCGGATCGCAGTCGACGATGACCGGGATGCCGGAGGCTCGCGGTGTCGTCATGGCGGGGCATCCTCTCGGTTCACGGTTCGGAATCCCGTTCGGCCTCGGTCCCCGGCATGCTACCCCGCGCCCGCGCCGCGCTACAGCAGCGCCTCGATCCAGAAGGGGACGGAGGCGACTGCCGCGCTTGCGGGTGAGGAGCCCGACGATCAGGAGGATCAGGCAGGGAACGCAGTAGATGACCGTGTAGAGGCCGATCACCGCCAGCCCGTTGAGAGGCGGCACGCCGGCGACGATGAGCGCTCGGGATCGACGGCCGCAACCACGTCCAGGACGGACGCATCACCCGAATGATCATGATTCGGCGGCTCGGCGACGAGGCATCCGAGCCGCCGGCACCGGGGCCGACAGCGTCGGCGACGGTGCGAAGGAGCGTCAGGCGCTCAGCCGCCGCATGCCGTGCGTGCGGTCTCGTTCTTTCCCTGGCCCCCGAGCGCCTTGACGGCCTGGCCGACGTTCTCCAGCCCCAGGAGGCCTTCGGTGTTGATGGCCTTGTGAATCCCTCCGAAACAGCTGGCCTCCGCGGGCGCGGCGTTGGCCGCGCCGGAGACTCCGAAGACGGAGAGAGCGACGATCGATCCGATAGCGAGAATGCGCTTCATTGGACTTTCCCTTCTGCCGGCAGGTGCGAGTTCACCCGACACCGTTAAGTTCTCCTCGAAGGGCGGTCTTGGATGCACTTCGTCGCAGAAAGTTCTTCGTCCTCCTCCGATGCTCGAAGGGCAGGCGCTAGGCCGGCCCGGAGTCCGACTTGCGGCCGCCTGCCTCCAGGACGTCTCCGGCGGGCAGCTCCTGGTGCCCGCCGAACTGCAGCCGCATCGCCGACAACAGCTGATTCGCGTAGTGGTCCTCGTCGCGGGATGCGAACCGTTCGAACAGAGATGCCGCGAGCACCGGCACCGGAACCCCGGTGTCGACGGCGGCCTTGATCGTCCAGCGCCCCTCGCCAGAGTCCGACACGCGTCCCGCGAGGCCGTCCAGGGTGGGGTTGGCCTGGAGGGCGGCCGCCGTCAGGTCGAGCAGCCACGACGAGATGACCGATCCCCTGCGCCAGAGCTCCGCGACTTTCGGTGTGTCGATCGTGAACTGGTAGAACTCCGGCTCCTCCAGCGGGGCGATCTCCGCGGAATGCTCGGACTCGCGGATCCCGGCATCGGCGTTCTCGAGCACGTTCAGACCCTCTGCGAGCGCCGCCATGATGCCGTACTCGATGCCGTTGTGGACCATCTTCACGTAGTGACCGGCGCCGGCCGGGCCGCAGTGCAGGTAGCCCTGTTCCTCTGGCGCGTCCTCGCCCTCGCGCCCCGGCGTGCGCGGGATGTCACCGCGCCCGGGAGCGATCGTCTTGAGAAGCGGCTCGATGTGGGCAACCGCCTCCTCGGGGCCGCCGACCATGAGGCAGTAGCCGCGTTCGAGGCCGAACACGCCCCCGCTCGTTCCGACATCGACGAAGTGGATGCCGCGCTCCCTGAGCTTGGCGGCACGGCGCACGTCGTCCCGGTAGTTGGAGTTGCCGCCGTCGATGATGATGTCGCCGGGCTCGAGCACCGCAGCCACCTCGTCGACCACGCGGCCCGTGAGGCTTGCCGGGATCATCAGCCACACCACGCGCGGCGACTCGAGGGTCCCCGCGAACTCGGCGACGCTCCCGATCCCCACGGCACCCTCGCTCGCGAGCGCGGACACGGCGTCGGCGTTGACGTCGAAGACAACCGCTTCGTGGCCGTCCCGCATGAGCCGGCGCACGAGATTTCCACCCATCCGGCCAAGACCGATCATTCCCAGTCGCATGACTCTCCACCCGTCGGTCGGCGTCGGCGCCGGGCGCGCTTCAGCTTCACGGGCAGTCTAGGACGCGCTTGCCACTCCGCCGGCTGACAATGGCCGTGCGCCATGCTCGGCTCGGCCGAGTCACGGGGGGTATAGCCACGCGGCATCCCCGGTTGTACCCTGGGCCCGTTCCCGCTCCCCTCAGGAGTGCCCGACGAGAACGCATATTCCAGCGCGCATCGGTCGAGGGGTTTCGGAATGTCATTCTCCGGGGAACAGTGGGATGCCGCGCCGCGGCGTATCGTCCTCGAACCGGGTCAGCGCTTCGAGGCCGGCTGGCGTCTCGTCGACGCAGTGCGGGCGGTGATCGCCGATGCGGATGACATCGGTGCGCCGGATCTCACGATCGACGTGGTCCGGCCGCGCGACCTGGTCGCCCTGACCGTCCGCTTCTACGGCGCCAAGCTCACCAGCACGGGAGCCGGCGCGAACGGCGACCTGCCGTTCGTCGAGCGCAAGGGCTCGGGCGCCCACGTCATGGTCGTGGAGTTCCCCTTCCAGCACGCGCACGAAGAGGCCCAGTACGTCACCGAGAAGGGCGCCAGCGGTGTGCCGAACGAGCTGGGACCAGACAAGCCGGTGCCGCCCGACAACACGGCACCGACCGGCGACGTCGTCCCGCCCGAACCACTCCCCGTCGGATTCCGCCCCGCCCGCCGCAGCCGGCTGGTCTTCGCGATCGGCCCGAGCGACCGCATCGAGTTCACTCGCGAGGGCATCCTCCGCGCCATCCGCGAACTGACCCCGGTCCTGCATCCGAATGCGGCACCCCCCGGTGTGCGCGGCAGCATCGACACCTCCACCTTCACGGGCCGGCTCGTGTGGATCACCCCCGATCTCATCGCCCGGTACACGGGCGAGGAGATCGTGCTCACCGCCCCGACGGCCGCCGATCGCAGGGCGACTCCCCCGCCCGACCCGAACTCCGTGGCGGGTGCGCTGCAGTTCTCCGAGAGCCTGCGCGCGCTGCGCACCGACTCCGCGAACCTCACGGTCCGGGCAGAGGGGCGCGCCGCGGTGGGGCGCGTGCCGAACGTCATCCGCGACATCATTCAGCGCGGACCGATCCTCGGGCCGGTCGAGTTCCCGAAGTACTCGAGCAGCCCGACAGCGCACCAGACAGCGATCGAAGCGCCGTACCGGCTCCTCATCTCCCCGAGCAGCGAGGGCCGGTGGACGCATGCCGACTCCCCCGTCCCGGCGGAGGACACCCCGCGGCACGTCGAACTGTGGCACAGCCGCCTCGCGGTCTCCGGTCCCGGCGACGTCGTGACCGAGCGCGACGCCTCGCGCCGCATCGTGCGGGCCGTCTGGACCAGGGATCGCGACGGCCTCGCCCCGGCGGTATGGCGCGCGAATGAGATGAGCGAACCGAACCATCCCCTGCGCACCCCTGAGACCGACGACGACCTGCCGTTCCGCGGCTCCCTGAACCGCGCCGACCGGCACCGCCTCGTGCGGCAGTCGGCCGAGAAGTGGACCGGCATCAGGAAGCCCGAGTCGCTGCGGCCCGTCGGCGTCGACAAGCTGTGGCTCTCCTCGCTCGGCGCCTGGCTCGACCTGCACGGCGCCTGGTACACCAAGGAGTACTCGGCCAAGGGCATCCCGTCCGTGCTGGCGTGGGATCACATCGCCCCGCTCGGTCGGGATCAGTGGGTGCGGGTCGTCTATCCGGGCTACCTCTTCCCGTTCGGGCACGCGTGCGCCCTGGTGAAGATCACCGAGCGCAGGGTGACCGCGAATCCCGCCATCGCGAGCCTCTACCAGCTCAAGTTCCTCGTGATCAGCGAGCCGAGCCGCATGTACGAGGGGAGCGACAACCCCTACATCAGAGTGGATCTCTCACCCACGACCACGCCGCCCATCAAGGACCCGGCCGAGAAGGTCGACACGTTCTTCGTGCCGCACGTGGCGGTGCCCGGTGAGCCGGCGAGCCATCCCGGCATCCCGCTGCAGTTCACCGGCGACTCGTGGGACAAGGACAACCGGCACGAGAACTTCCGCACGCCGCTGTTCTGGGTCGCCGAGCACTTCCTGGCGTTCACCGACGTGCAGAACGCCTACGACGCGAGCCCGCACCGCACCATCCCGATGTGGGGGCAGAAGGTGGCGTACGCTCCACGCACCCCGGACGGCGACTCGATCACCGAGACCGTGGCGATGCGCTGGCGGGGCCGCGCCGCGGTCGGCTCGTCGACGCCGTACCTCAGCTCGGCCGATGTGGTGGTGGATGCCGCGCGCCGCCTGTCGAACGTGCCGGCGACCACGATCATCTACAACCCGACCTATCTCACCGAGGGGCTTGCCGGCGGCAACTCCGGCCAGGTGTGGGCGAAGGTGCTTCTCGCGGAGGCGAAGACCGCGCTGCAGCACACGACCGACCCGGTGATCCCCGCCCCGCCCGTGATCGCGTTCGGCACGCCGAATGCGGGGTCCGATCGCTCGGGCGGCTTCGTCACGCCGGACGCCCCGATCCGGGGCCTGTCATCGCTGACGGGTGCCGTGGGCGACGTCGCGGGCATGGAGAAGCAGAACCTCAACCCCGAGGAGTTCTTCAAGGGGGCCATCCCGAAGCTGTTCGGCCTCGTCGATCTCTGGGAGCTCATCGACGGACTCGTCGACCTGGCGGGGCTCCCCAACATCGTGAGCGAGACGATGGACGCGGTCAAGCGGCTGCTCACCGACGTGCAGCGGATCATCGACCTGCTGCACGAGGTCGAGGGACAGCTCGCCTCGGCGGCCGCCGCCGCCGGGCAGCTGGAGGCCCAGCTCGCTGCGCTGCCCGCACTGCTCACGCCGCCGGACGACCTCTCCGACATCGAACAGCGCATCACCGACATCGGCGGCGTGCTGACCGCGATCACGGCGGCGATCGACGCCCTGCCGACCGGAGCCCCGGAGCTGAGCCCGGTGCTGCGCAAGAAGCTCGACGCGCTGGTGCAGGTGATCCGCACCGCGGCGGCCGCGGCATCCCTTCTCGATGACCTGCGCAGCATCCTGTCGAGCTTCAATCCGGCGACGGTCGAGGCGACCTACCGGTACGAGTGGACGCCCAAGCTCTTCACGCGCTGGCCCGCCGAGGACATCACGCTCATCTCGCTGCCCGAGGACGGGTTCGTCATCTCGGTGGAGGGCCGGGTCTCGGGCGCCGGCGAGGCGTCGGTGCGGGCCATGGCGGAGCTGCGCGGGCTCACGCTGCACCTGTTCGGCAAGGAGGACGAGGACGCGGCGCCCCTCGTGCGCATCCCGTTCGAGCACATGGCGTTCATCGCCGGCACCGACGGCAAGGCCGAGGTCGACGTCGTCCTGGGCGAGATCACGTTCCTCGGCGTGCTCAGCTTCGTCGAGATCCTGAAGGAGTTCATCCCCTTCGACGGCTTCTCCGATCCGCCGTTCCTCGAGGTCGACACGACGGGGCTCCGCGCCGGATTCACCCTGCCGATCCCGAGCGTCTCCGTGGGCGTGTTCAACCTGTCGAACATCTCCCTCGGCGCCGACGTGCAGGTGCCGTTCCTCGGCGAGTCGCTCAGCTTCGGGTTCGACTTCTGCACGCGCGAGCGTCCGTTCAACCTGTCGGTGATGTGCATCGGCGGCGGCGGCTGGTTCGGCATCCGCCTCACGCCCAAGGGCCTCGAGGTGCTCGAGCTCGGGCTCGAGGCGGGCGTGATGCTCGCGGTCGACTTCGGCGTCGCCTCCGGATCGATTTCGGCCACGCTCGGGATCTACATGCGGCTCGAGGCCGAGAAGGGCCAGCTCACCGGCTACTTCCGGCTGCGCGGCGAGGTCGACGTGCTCGGCCTGATCTCGGCATCCATCGAGCTCTACCTGGAGCTCACCTACCACTTCGACTCCGGCAAGATGATCGGCACCGCACGCTTGACGATCGAGGTCTCGGTGCTGTGCTTCTCGGGCAGCGTCACCATCGAGTGCACGAAGCAGTTCGCCGGGTCCAAGGGCGACCCGAGCCTCGCCGACCAGTACCTGCTGCCCGATAAGACCGCCCCCGCGTGGGATGACTACTGGGAAGCGTTCGCCCTCGAGGGAGGCGCGTGACATGGCCACCGAACACGTCATCGGGCTCGCGCTGCCGTACTCCGCGCGCGACGAGGAGGACTTCCACGTCTCGGTCTTCCTGACTCCGAAGCTGACTCCGGATGCCGCGGGCGCGCCGCTCTCGACGTTCGAGGTCTTCCCGCACTGGACGAAGGCGCTCCTCGAGGATGGCAGGGTCGAGCTGTCGGACCAGACGGGGGTGATCGAGTGCACGCCGGTGCTCGACCCCCTGCGGCCGGACGTCTGGGACGCGCTGTTCCCGCCCGACACGCCGGTCGGCGTGAACGCCGTGCCGGAGTGGCAGCAGCGGCATTGGCGCTCGTTCGACGCGCAGCGCGTGCACGACCTGGGCAAGGTCGTCGGGCTGCTGAGCGCGATGGGCTCTCCCGTCGAGCCGCCGCTCCCGTCGACGAACCTCCTGACCCCGGGCCTGCTCTCCACGCTGCGGGAGTTGAGGGCGATCTCGGGGCGCCAGGGCGTCGGAGGCATCGACGACGTGCGGCTCACGGAGGCCCTGGACCGGATCATCGGCGAGGGCAGCGACAAGGCCGGAGTGACCGAGCTTCCGTTCGCCGACGACGGCGACTCGATGCTGACGACGCTCGCGCTGCTGCACCAGGCGCGACGCTACTATGACCGCCCGGAGTCGAAGACGGAATACCGCGCCACGCCCGACGGCCCGCCGCCCCCTCCCCTCGCCCCGCCCCAGCCGGAGTTCCACGAGCGGGTCGCGTCGGTCGGCGATCACCCGGGGATGCTCCGGATGCTGGGCCTCGTCGTCGATCTCGTGGTGGCCGACCCCAGACGCCTCAGGAGGTCGCGGTGGCTGCGCGCCGTCGTCTCGGCGGGCAATGACCGCGCCACGATCGTGGGGGCGGCGCCGCGGGTGCGGTGCGAGACGACCGCCGACGGTGCGCTCGTCACGGTGGCCGCCACGGCGGACTGGTCGCAGGGTGCGCTCGCGATCGGCGACGTCGACCGCTTCGCGGTGCTGGATGCCGATGCCGACGGCACGGCGCTGAAGACCGAGCAGTTCCTGCGAGTGCTGCCGCGGCTGCTCGTCAGCCAGGCGAACATCGAGCCGGTGGATGCCGCGGCGCCCGCGCTGCGCTCGACCGGGTTCACGGTCTCCCGCAAGGGGCAGGCGGCGACCCTCTACGACCGGATCGGGCGCCAGAAGGACCTCGAGGCGTCGCTCGCCGCCGGGGTCGCCGCCACCGCTCCCGAGCTGCTGACCGAAGATGTGGCGCGTGGCATGCGGGTCGAGGTCTGGGACGACACGGTCAGGGTGTGGCGGTCGCTGCACGCCCGGCACACCGAGGCGACGGTCGAGGGGCTCCCCGCCCCGGTCGATCTCGGCGACGGGCACGGCTTCATCCAGTCCGCGCCGGCCGAGCAGAGCACGCCGACGACCGCGACCCCCGAGCCGCCGATCAACGTGCACGAGGCCATGTTCGGCTGGGAGGGCTGGAGCCTGTCGGTGCAGAAGCCCGGCAAGAGACTGCCGGTCGATGTGTCCGCGGAGGGCCCCGAGAACCCGCCGACCGCCCCGGACTCCGCCGCCCCGCACCCGGTGGCCTTCACGAACACCCTCGTGCCGAACACGCTGCCGCGCCTCCGGTACGGGCGGGACTACGCCTTCCGCGCCTGGCTCGTCGACCTGGCGGGCAACGTGCGACCCGCGAAGCCCCCGGCCGTGATCGACGACGAGGCTGCGGGCGGTGCCGGCGGCGGCATCGGTCGGGCCGGGGGCAGGAGGGCCGGAGGGCGCGCCGGGGGCGGCCGGGCCGGCGGCGGCGTCGCCGGTGGCCGGGGTGTGGCGGGGCGGCGCGGCCTCGGGGCCAACGCCCGGCGGGGTCTCGACGACCGCGGACTCAATCGCCCGTTCGTGCTGCCCGAGAGGGCGCGGGACGAGGTCGAGAAGGCCCTCGGCGACCGGCTGAAGAAGGATGTCGTCGCGCGGGCGGCCGGTGCCGGTCTGTCTCGGCTCAAGGGAGTGGGCTCCGGGCTCGAGCGCGCCGCCGCCGCTGAGGTGACCCGACCGACCGAGGTGCTGCCGGCGCACCGCCCGCCGGTGCTGAGCCGTGCCGATCAGGCCAAGCTGCGCAGCGAGATCCGCGCGGCGCTCGGCAACGCGACGCTGACCTCGGGCGACGTGACCGAGGGCGTCGCCGACGCGCTGGTCGCGGCATCCACCGCCTCCCGGGCCAACATCGTGGCCGAGACCGTGCGCCTGTCGTTCGCCGAGGCGGCCGCGAACACCCCGGCGGGGACATCCGCCTTCACGGCCA
>DASUQB010000268.1:0-16702 GCA_036280835.1 Microbacterium sp.
CTGCTCGAGCCCGGCATGGTCTTCACGATCGAGCCGGGCCTGTACTTCCAGATCGACGACCTCACCGTGCCCGAGGAGTACCGGGGCATCGGCGTGCGCATCGAGGACGACATCCTGATGACCGCCGACGGTCCGGTCAACCTGTCTGCCGGCATCCCGAGGACCGCCGACGAGGTCGAGGCGTGGATGCTCCGTCTCGGCTCGACCGACACCGCCGGTCGCTGAGCGAGCGCAGCGGGCCGAAGCGCCGCCAGCACACGTCGTCCGGATCATCATGACCTTCACTCCTGCGCCCGCGTTCACCACGCGGCCCACCCTCACCGGCACCTTCGGCATGTCCGCGTCGACGCACTGGCTCGCCACCGCCTGCGCCCAGGCGGTGCTGGAGCGAGGCGGCAATGCCTTCGACGCGGCGGTCGCCGGCGCCTTCGTCCTGCACGTCGTCGAGCCGCACCTGAACGGACCGGGCGGTGACATGACCGGCCTCTTCGCCACGGCGGCCGATCCCGGCACGCCCGTCGTGCTGATGGGACAGGGACCGGCTCCGGCGGGCGCCACGATCGAGCACATGCGCGCCGAGGGCCTCGACCTCGTGCCCGGAGCGGGCGGTCTCGCCGCCGCCGTGCCCGGCGCGGTCGACGCATGGCTGATGCTGCTGCGGGACCACGGCACGCTCGAGCTCCCGGACGTGCTGGGCTACACGATCGGGTACGCTCGCGACGGCCACCCCCTGCTGCCCTCCGCCGCCGCCACGATCGCGCGCGTGGCGGAGCTCTTCAGGGATCACTGGCCGACATCCGCGGCCCTGTGGATGCCGGGGGGCGAGGTGCCCGCGGCGGGCACCGTCATGCGCAACCCGGCGTACGCCGCAGTGCTCGAGAGCCTCGTGGCCGCCGGCGCGGATGCGGAGGACCGCCGATCCCGCATCGAGGCCGCGCGCCGCGAGTGGCGCACGGGCACGGTCGCGCACGCGGCATCCATCTTCCTCTCCACGCGCCACCGCCACTCGACCGGCACCGATCACGCGGCGGTCATCGCCCCCGACGACTTCGCCGGCTTCGAGGCGTCGTACGAGGAGCCGGCGACGGCCGGCTTCCGCGGGCACACCATCGCGAAGACGCCCGGGTGGGGCCAGGGACCCGTGCTGCTGCAGGCGCTGCGGCTGCTGGAGGGGCTCGAGGACGAACGCCTCGACCCGTCCACGGAGCTGGGCGCGCACACCGTCCTCGAGGCGCTGAAGCTCGCCCTCGCCGACCGCGACGCGTACTACGGCGACGGCGATGTGCCGCTTGATGAGCTGCTCTCCGACGCCTACACGGCCGCCCGCCGCGATCTGATCGGCGACGACGCGTCCCACCGGTGGCGACCGGGCACCGTGCAGGGCCGCGAGCCCTTCCGCCCTCCCCTGCGCGGTGCGGCCGACGCCGCGACCGGGCCCGGCACCGGCGAGCCGACGGTGGCGAAGACGGGCGAGACGCGCGGCGACACCTGCCACATCGACGTCGTCGATCGCTGGGGCAACATCATCTCCGCCACGCCGTCGGGCGGCTGGCTGCAGTCCTCCCCCGCGATCCCCGAACTCGGATTCTGCCTGGGCACCCGCCTCCAGATGACGTGGCTCGACGAGGCCTCGCCGTCCGCCCTGCGCCCGGGCTCGCGGCCCCGCACGACGCTCAGCCCCACTCTGGTGCTGCGCGACGGACGCGCCGTGATCGCCCTGGGCACACCGGGCGGCGACCAGCAGGACCAGTGGCAGCTGCCGGCCCTGCTGCGGATGCTGGTCGGAGGCTACGCCCCGCAGCAGGCGATCGATGCCCCGATGCTGCACACCACGGCGCTCGTCGACTCCTTCTGGCCGCGCACATACGAGGTCGCCGGCGTCGTCGCAGAGGACCGCCTCGGCGATGCGGTGATCTCGGGCCTCGAGGCGCGGGGCCACGCCGTCACCCGCGCCGGCGCGTGGTCCCTGGGACGGCTCTCGGCCGTCGGCATCGACCCGGACACGGGGCTTCTCTGGGCCGCCGCGAACGCGCGCGGCGCGCAGGGCTACGCGGCCGGCCGCTGAACGTCGCCCGATCGGGCGCTCGGCGCGCGCTTAGGCGCGTTCGACCGGCAGCCACAGTTCGCACGTCGCCGAGCTGAAGTCGGCGGCGCGTTCCACGACGGCGACGATGGACGGACCGGGCCTCAGCCGCCACGGGTGGGAGGGGAACCAGTCCGTGGCGGTCGCGGCCCATGCGGACTGCAGGGCCGCAGGATAGGGACCGGCGGTCAGGAACACCGCCCAGGTGCCCGCCGGCACGTCGATCGCATCGAGGTCGGTGGGGACCGGCGTGGTCTCGCGCACCGCGACGCCGTGCAGGTAGGTGAGCTCGCTGCCCTCGGTGTAGTCGGGATCCACGTCGGCGCTCACCTGCAGCAGACCCGCCGGCTCGGTGTCGCCCAGCGCCTTGAGACGAAGGTGCTCGGTCTCGGGCAGGGAGGCGATGTGGGCCTGGATGTGCGGGTTCGCCCCCTCGTGGATCAGCGGGACGCGGGCCGAGTGGCCGATCAGCCGGAAAGCCGGTCGATCCGTGATGCGGGTGTCCATGGGTGTGCTCCCTTCTACGATCAGGCGGAACCTGAGCTGCGGCTGCGTGCGAAGGGGACCGCCGTTCCGGCGCACCTCGCCCGGGCCGGCGCCGTGCACCGCCCGGAACGCGCGACCGAATGCCTCGGCGGAGCCGTAGCCGTAGCGCACCGCGATGCCCAGCAGGTCGCCGTCGCCGAGGACGTCGGCGGCGGCGACGGCCATCCTGCGTCGCCGGACGTACTCCGACAGCGGCATCCCGGCGAGCGACGAGAACATCCGGCGCAGGTGGTACTCCGTGGTCCCCAGGGTGCCGGCGAACCGGGCGATGTCGATCTCCTCGGTGAGCTGGTTCTCGATGAGCTCGACGAGCCGGTTGAGCGTGGCGATCACGGTTTCCCCCTTCGCTGTCCAGCCTGCCCGCCGATCACCGTGGGCACCCGATGATCGCGGCCCGATTCGATCGGGCGTCAGCGCAGCCCGTGACGCGTGGGCTAGCGGATGCCGCGCACGGGCGCCCTCTCGCGCAGGAACCCGGCCACCAGAGGAGCGAGGTCGTGCCCGACGTCTTCCGGAGCGCGCTTCCGCCCTTTCACCTCGAATGAGTGGCCGCCGCCCTCGATCCAGGCGATGCTCGCGTCGTGGCACGATGCGACGGCGTCCTCGAGCTGGGAGTGCGGAGCGACGAAGGGATCGTTGGTCCCCTCGACGAAGAGCTGCGGGATCCGGATGCCCGGCAGGTGCGCGACCCGCGGCTTCGTGTCGTCGCCCGGTGGGTGAAGCGGATACCCGAGGTACACGAGCCCCGCGACCGCGTCCTGCAGCCCGGTCACATCGGCCACCGCCATGGAGGCCATGCGACCGCCGTACGACTTGCCCGATGCCCAGACCGGCTCGCCCTCCGAGTGCGCGGCCGCGAAGTCGAGCGCCGACCGCCACGCCGCGACCGCGTGCGTTGCGGGACCCGGCATCCGGCGCCCCGCCTCGACGTACGCGAAGTTGAACCTCAGCGTCGCCACTCCCTCCTCGCGCATGCCGCGGGCGAAGCCCTGCAGGAACGGGTGGTCGTGACCGGTGCCCGCGCCGTGCGCGATCACGATCGTGGCCCACGGGTCGACCGGCCGCTCGTGCGCCGCGGACACCTCGACCGGCCCGGCCGGCAGGTCGACGGTCAGGCGCGTCGCGACCTCGTCGGTCATCGCTCGCGGCTCGGTGCGCCCTCGCCCGCATCTCCCGCCACGTCAGCGGGTCCTGCATCGTGCGCGGGTCCTGCATCAGCCGCCGGTCCACCATCGGGTGCGGGGGCGGGATCCGGAGCCGGCGCGACCCGCTCGCCGTAGCGCGGGGGCTCTGGCCGCTCCACCGGGGCGACCGGGCGCTGCGCCACCGGCGGCCCGGGGTCGAGCGCGGCGACGACATCGTGGTCGACGACCGGCCCGCGGCCGAGGATCTCGCGTGCGCGGTGGATGCTGCGCGCAGCGACGGTGACCTCGTAGTGGTCCGCCGTCACCTGCACGACGCTCGCGTAGTCGCGGCGCCGACGGACGAA
Organism: Microbacterium sp.; assembly: GCA_036280835.1. Lineage (GTDB taxonomy): Bacteria > Actinomycetota > Actinomycetes > Actinomycetales > Microbacteriaceae > Microbacterium. The sequence continues at coordinate 4,119 of DASUQB010000268.1, forward strand.
CGAGTAGGTGACGAGGCTCAGCAGCATCCCGACCGCGATGCCCACGAAGAGCACGCCGACGAAGGCCTGGATCGGGACGGACGGGCTTCCCAGCACGAGGATCGCCGCGAAGAACAGCCCGATCAGCACGCCGTTGATCGCCCCCGAGCGGGCGGCGGTGGCGTAGCCGAGCTTGCCGGTGACGCGTTCGATCGAACGCAGGCCCGACCCGACGATGGCGATGTCGCGCGCGGCGACCTCGGCCGCGATCAGCTTCGAGACCGCCTTCTGAGCCGCCTCGTACTCGGGGAACGTGGCAACCGTCTCGCCGACCTCGGTGCTGCCGGAGACCTGGGGACCGCCCAACATGCTCATGTCGCCCATTCTCCCATGCCGCATCGCGCATGACCGGGGCCAGGCGGGATGCCGGGGCTACGCTGGGAACGTGAGTACGCAGAGGGTGTTCGTCGCGCGCCTCCACGGGTGCGCCGTCTTCGACCCCGCCGGCGACCGGCTCGGCAAGGTCCGTGACGTCGTCGTCGTGTACCGAAAATCCGATCCCCCCCGCGTCGTCGGCCTGGTCTGCGAGATCCCCGGCCGGAGGCATGTCTTCCTCTCGATCGGGAGGGTGACGTCGGTCGCGCTCGGCCAGGTCATCACGACCGGGCTCATCAACGTGCGCCGCTTCCAGCCGCGCGGCGGCGAGGTGCGGGTGATGGCCGAGATGATCGGGCGCCGCATCCAGCTCGTCGACGGCTCGGGCACCGCGGTCATCGAAGACGTCGCCATCGAGCGGAACCGTCTCGGCGAGTGGGCGGTCGGCCAGCTCTTCCTGCGCAAGCCGAAGACCAGCGCGTCGCCGTTCGCCAAGGGCCCCACGACCTTCGCGTCGTGGTCGGAGGTGCGCGAGGACCAGGCCCCGGGGCAGGCGCAGTCCGCGGAGCAGCTCGTCGCGAGCTACTCCGAGCTCAAGCCGGCCGACCTCGCCAACACGCTGCTCGACCTGCCCGACGAGCGCATGATCGAGGTCGCCGAGGAGCTCTCCGACGAGCGCCTCGCCGACGCCCTCGAGGAGATGCCCGAAGACGAGCAGGTGCACATCCTCGAGCAGCTCGGCGACGAGCGCGCCGCCGACATCCTCGACGCGATGGAACCGGACGACGCCGCCGACCTGCTGGCCCAGCTTCCGGAGGGGCGACTGGAGCAACTGCTGGACCTCATGGAGCCCGAGGAGGCGGAGGACGTCAGGATGCTGCTGGCCTACGGCCCCGACACGGCCGGCGGTCTCATGACGCCCGAGCCGATCGTGCTCTCTGCCGAGGCCACGGTCGCCGAGGCCCTCGCGCTCATCCGGCGGCACGAGCTGCATCCCGCCCTCGCGGCATCCGTCTTCATCACCCTCCCGCCGTACGAGACGCCCACGGGGCGCCTGCTCGGCGTCGTGCACTTCCAGCGGATGCTGCGGTATCCGCCGCACGAGCGGCTGGGCGCCATCATCGACGACTCGCTCGACGCGGTGACGGCCACCGCCTCGGCGGCCGAGGTCGCGCGCATGCTCGCCAGTTACAACCTGGTGTGCCTCCCGGTGGTGGATGCCGCGCACCGCCTGGTCGGCGCGGTCAGCGTCGACGACGTGCTGGACTACCTGCTGCCCGAGGACTGGCGCTCGCACGACGGCGATGCGGATGCGCCCGCGCCCGTCGCCGGTCCCGCGCGGATCACTCGCGCCGTCCCCTCATCGACCGGCGGCGGCGCGGGGAGGAGGCGCTGATGGCACGCACGTCCCGCCTCCCCACGCTCGACGCGCCCCGCGGCCGCTCGGGCATGCTGAACCGCAACCCCCAGCCGTCACGGGATCGGTTCGGCCGCTTCTCCGAGGCGTTCGCGCGCGGCATGGGGACCTCGGGGTTCCTGATCGGCATGACCGTCTTCGTCGCGGTGTGGCTGGCGTGGAACACGTTCGCCCCCGTGCAGCTGCAGTTCGACCCGCGCGCGACGAACTTCACGCTGCTGACGCTCATCCTCTCGCTGCAGGCCTCGTACGCGGCCCCGCTCATCCTGCTGGCGCAGAACCGCCAGGACGACCGCGACCGCGTGCAGATCGAGCAGGACCGCCAGCGCGCGGAGCGCAACCTGGCCGACACCGAGTACCTGGCCCGCGAGATCGTCGCCCTCCGGATGGCCGTCGCCGACTTCCACGCTGACGTGATCACGAAGGACGTGCTCCGCAGCGAGCTGAGGGCGACGCTCGAGAAGATCGAGGACCACGCCGACGGCGACGGCCGATGACCTCCGAGGAGATGGCCGAGGCGATCCGGCGCGCCGTCGGGGCGGTGGTCGATCCGGAGCTCCGGCGCCCGCTGGCCGAGCTCGACATGCTGCGCGAGATCTCGGTGGATGGCGGTGCCGCCCAGGTCGGCATCGCGCTGACGATCGTGGGATGCCCCGCGGCGGTGCGCATCGAGTCCGACGTGCGGGCGGCCGCGGCATCCGTTGCCGGAGTGACGTCCGTGCGCGTGGACCTGGGCGTGATGACCCCGGACGAGCGACGCGCCCTGACCGACCGGCTCCGTGGCGGCCGGGCCGCGCGCACCATGCCGTTCGGTCCCGAGTCCCTCACCCGGGTGATCGCGGTCACGAGCGGGAAGGGCGGTGTCGGCAAGTCCACGGTGACGGCGAACCTCGCGATCGCCCTGGCCCGGCGCGGCCTGTCGGTGGGGCTCATCGACGCCGACGTTCACGGCTTCTCCATCCCCGCCCTGATGGGCCTGGCCCGCGACGGGGCGATCCCCTCGCCCACGCGCATCGACGACATGATGCTGCCGCCGATCGCCCACGACGTGAAGGTCATCTCGATCGGCATGTTCCTCCGCCGGGAGGGCGAGTCGCCGACGGGCGCCGTCGCCTGGCGGGGACCGATGCTCCACCGCACGATCCAGCAGTTCCTCACCGACGTCTACTTCGGCGACCTCGACGTGCTCCTGCTCGACATGCCGCCGGGCACCGGCGACATCGCCATCACGGTCGGCCAGCTGCTCCCCCACGCCGAGGTGCTCGTGGTGACGACACCGCAGAGCGCGGCATCCGACGTCGCCGTCCGCTCCGGTCTCGTGGCTCGCCAGACCGGGCAGCGCGTGGTCGGCGTCGTCGAGAACATGGCGGCGATGACGCTGCCCGACGGCAGCGTGCTCGAGCTGTTCGGCTCAGGAGGAGGCGCGGAGGTCGCCGCAGCGCTCTCCACGCCGGAGGAGCCGGTCGAGGTGCTCGCCTGCATCCCGCTCAGCACGGAGCTGCGCTCGGGCGGGGACACGGGGCAGCCGGTCATCATCGCCCACCCCGAGGACGCGGCGGCCCTCGCCATCGACTCGCTGGCGTCGAAGCTGGCCGCCGCCCGGCGCGGGCTGGCGGGCCGCGCTCTGCCCTTCACCCCCCGCTGAGCGGGGGCGGATGCCGGATGCCTAGGTCGCCTCCGGGTCGAACGGCGGCGGCTCCGCCGCCGTGAAGATCGGCCGTTCGAGGGGCTTCCCCCCGGTCGCCATCGCGGCGGCGCCGAGCGAGACGGCCTTGACCGGCGCCACCGGCGTGTCGTCCAGGAGCGCCTCACGGATGATGCGCCGCGGGTCGTACTGCCGGGGGTCGAGCTTGCGCCAGTCGACGTCGTCGAACTCGGGGCCCATCTCCTCGCGCACCCGGGTCTTCGCCCCGCGCATGTAGTCACGCGCCTTGCCCACGAACTGGGCAAGGCCCTCCGCATAGCGGGGCAGGCGCTCCGGTCCGATGAGCAGCGCCGCGATCACGCCGATCAGCAGAAGCTTCTCGATCGTGAGCCCGAAGAACATGCCTCCAGGTTACCGGTCGCGCCTCTGCCCGGCCTGCGCGTCCGCCGCGTAACCTGGGCGCGGAGGCCACATGAGCGAGCACGACGCGAACGCGCGATATGCGCGGGACGCCATCATCGAACCCGAGCACATCACCCGAGCCCGGACGCATGCCCTGGAGATCGGCGCGGCTCCGGTCAGCGCGGGGGTCGGAGCGCAGTGCGCGCTGATCGCCGCGGCATCCGGCGCCCTCAACATCGTCGAGATCGGCACCGGGGCGGGAGTGTCCGGACTGTGGCTGCTGCACGGGGCGCCGCGCGCGACCCTGACGACCATCGACAGCGAACCGGAGCACCTCGGCGTCGCCCGCCAGTCGTTCGCCGAGGCGAGGATCCCCGCCGCCCGGGCGCGTTTCATCACCGGCAGGGCGAGCGACGTCCTGCCCCGGATGAACGAGGCCTCCTACGACGTGGTGCTCGTCGACGCCGACCCCGAGAAGGTCATCGAGTACGTGGAGCACGGCCTGCGCCTCGTGCGGCTCGGCGGAACGGTGCTCATCCCCCGTGTGCTGAACGGCGGGCGGGTCGCCGACCCGGTGCAGCGCGACGAGGCGACGAAGGCCTACCGATCCCTCATCCAGGAGACGCAGGCCTCGCCCGCGGTGCTGGGCGCGCTGAACACGATCGGCGAGGGTCTGCTGCAGCTGACCACGATCCCCGGTCCCGCGAACTGACACCGCCGCAGACACGAAACGGCCGGGTCTTCCGACCCGGCCGTTTGCTGTGTGACGTGCGGTGCTACGCGGCGTTCACAACTCCGCCGAGCACGCCATAGAGTTCCTTGGCCTCCGCGTCGTTGACGGAGACGACGAGACGTCCCCCACCCTCGAGCGGCACACGCACGATGATGAGGCGACCCTCCTTCACGGCCTCCATTGGCCCGTCTCCGGTTCTCGGCTTCATGGCTGCCATCGTGGCTCCCTTTCGTCGCTGGTCTGCTGGTTAAGTTTATCCCCCCCGGGGACACATCAGATTCACAGGTGCATCGAGGCCGTCACGGGATCTGCCAGAACGTATTGCCGAGGGCGTACATGTTGTAGATCCACCACCACTGGCCGAGCAGGCACAGCGCCAGGACCGAGACCCGGTACGCCGTCGACTTCGGCGCCGCGACGGCGCCCCAGAGCGGCGACAGGGGCAGGAGCAGGCGGAAGAGGCTCGACTGCGGGAAGAAGACCGCGAGCAGATAGACGAGGTAGCTCGCCGCCCAGAGCCGGAGCTCGACGCCGATGACCTTCACGTGCGGCTCGAACAGGAGCAGCGCGGCCACGGCCGCGACCCCGACGGCCAGCGCGATGTAGCCGGCCACCGCACCGAGGCCCCAGGTCCCGAACCAGAAGGCCGCCCCCTGGACCCATCCGTCGAACGGGACGAAGACCCCGGAGGCATCGGCGAGCCAGTTGCGGCGCCACGCCAGTTCGGTGGCCAGGTACGAGCCGGCGTCCCCGGTGACGAGACCGGCGAGCACCTGCCAGGAGAAGCCCACGACGACGGCCACGGCCCCGAGGGCCACGATGTGCACCATCTCGCGCACCGGCAGCGGCTCCCGGCGTCGCGAGACCCACCGCCAGATCCCGTACAGGCCCAGGAAGAGGGCGAAGGCGAGCACGCCGGGACGGGTGTAGCCCATGAGCGGGATGAGCAGGTACAGCCATCCGTAGCGCCGCAGGAGCACGCACCACAGCGACAGCATGAGCCAGAGCAGGAAGAGCGACTCGGCGTATGCGACCTGGAAGAGGGCGGCGAGCGGACCCGCTGCCAGGAACAGGGCGGCCCAGGTCGCCGTCGCCGCATCCTGACGCAGGCGCAGCAGCCGGTAGAGCACCAGGCAGGAGAAGTAGCCCGCCGCCAGCGAGATCATCACGGCGCCGATCCCCCACGCGCCGAAGGGCAGTCCCACCAGCTGCGCGAGGTATGCGTACACGGGCATGAAGGCCCATTGGTTCTCGGCGACCAGCCCGGCGTCGGTCAAGGGCAGCTGCGCGGGATAGCCGTTGACGGCGACGAACCAGTACCACTGCGCGTCCCACCCCAGCATGAGGTCCGCGATCGTCGCGTTCTCGCCGAACCGCGACCGCGGGCCGGACAGCCCGGCGGCGAGGAGCATGAATCCGGTGGTCACCACGCGCGCGGCGAGATACAGGATGCCGATGCGGAGCGCCGCGGGCAGCGCCGCCCATCGGCGCTCGGTCGGCGCCTCCGGCGTCAGCTGCCCGTCAGCCACGCCCGGAGGCCTCGTTCCACGGCATCGATCTGCGCGACCGGCACGCGCTCGTCGTCATGGTGCGCGAGGTGCGGGTCTCCGGGTCCGTAGTTCACGGCGGGAACGCCCAGGGCGGAGAAGCGGGCGACGTCGGTCCACCCGTACTTCGGCTGCGGCTCCCCGCCGACGGCCGACAGGAACTCCTGGGCGATGGGCGCGTCGAGGCCCGGCCGGGCGCCGGGCGCGAGATCCACGACGTCGACCTCGAAGCCCTCGAAGACGTCGCGCACGTGGTCGGCCGCCTCCTCCGCCGTACGGCTGGGGGCGAAGCGGTAGTTGACCTCGACCTCGCAGAGGTCGGGGATGACGTTGCCCGCGACGCCGCCGGTGATGCGCACGGCATTCATGCCCTCGCGGTACACGAGCCCGTCGACCGCGATGTCGCGCGGGCGGTAGGTCGCGAGGCGGCTCAGCACGGGTGCGGCGGCGTGGATGGCGTTCTCCCCGATCCACGCCCGGGCGCTGTGGGCGCGCACGCCGTGGGTGCGCACGATCGCGCGGAGGTTTCCGTTGCAGCCGCCCTCGACCGTGCCGTTGGAGGGCTCTCCGAGGATGGCGAAGTCGCCCTCGAAGAGGTCGGGCCGGGTGCGCGCGAGCCTCGTGAGTCCATTGAGGTCGGCGTCGACCTCCTCGTGGTCGTACCACATCCACGTGATGTCGACGCGGGGCGCGATCAGCTCGGCGGCGAGCTTGAGCTGCACCGCCACCCCCGCCTTCATGTCGACCGTTCCCCGCCCCCACAGGTACGGCTCGCCGTCGTTCTCGATGTCGCGCGTCGGAAGGTTGGCGTTGATCGGCACGGTGTCGATATGGCCGGCGATGACGACGCGCTGCGCCCGCCCGAGCGACGTGCGGGCCACGATGGTGTCGCCGTCGCGGTAGACGTCGAGGTGCGCCAGCGGGTCGATCGCGGCGGCGATCGCGTCCGCGAGCGTCGCCTCGTCGCCCGACACGCTCGGGATGTCGCAGATCGTGCGGGTGAGGTCGAGGGATGACGCGGTCAGATCGAGCTCAGGCATCCACCGAGTCTATCCAGCCCGATGTCCACCCCCTCATGGCGGCGGATGTCAGCCGCTAGCGTTGATGCATGAGCGAAACCCGGCACGTGTGGGGCGACGGCCTCGCCACGATCTCTGCAGACGGCACGATCCTCGACACGTGGTTTCCCGCGCCGCGCGTCGGCCGCATCCCGCAGGGGCGCGATCCGGAGATCATCCCCGAGGACGTCGACCGGCTCGCCGTCGCGGACCCGCGCCGGGCGGTGACGGTCGACGACATCACGATCGAGATCGATCTGGATGCCGCTCCGGCGTCGACCCCGGACGCCTACCTGCGGCTGCACGCCCTCTCGCACCTCCTCGTCCGCCCGAACGAGGTGAATCTCGACGGCATCTTCTCCCACCTGCCGATCGTCGCCTGGACGAACGCCGGGCCGATGCATCCGGACGACTTCACGCGGCTGCGGCCCCTGCTGCTGCGCGACGGCGTGCAGGTGCAGGGTCTGGACAAGTTCCCTCGGCTGCTCGACTACGTCACACCGGCGGGCGTCCGGATCGCCGACGCCTCCCGCGTGCGCCTGGGCGCCTACCTCTCCCCCGGCACCACCGTGATGCACGAGGGGTTCGTCAACTTCAACGCCGGCACCCTGGGGGCCGGCATGGTCGAGGGCCGCATCTCGCAGGGCGTCGTCGTGGGCGATGGCAGCGACATCGGCGGCGGGGCATCCATCATGGGCACCCTCTCCGGCGGCGGCGAGCATCGCGTCTCGATCGGCGCGCGCGCCCTGCTCGGCGCCAACTCCGGCGTGGGCATCTCGATCGGCGACGACTCGGTCGTCGAGGCGGGCCTCTACGTCACCGCCGGCACGAAGGTGCTGCTGCCGGGACGAGCGCCCCGGGCGGACGGCACACCGCAGAGCGTCAAGGCGGCGGAGCTCTCCGGGGCGCCCGGCATCCTCTTCCGGCGCAACTCGCTGACCGGCGCCGTCGAGGCGGTGCCGCGCACCGGCGCGGGGGTCACCCTCAACGAGACCCTGCACGCGTAGAGTCATCGCTGACGGCGAAGGAGCCCCATGGCCAAGCGAATGAACAAGAAGCTGTACGAGTCCGAACTGATGGTGCTTCAGGCGAAGCTCGTCGACATGCAGGCGTGGGTGCAGGCCAGCGGCGCCCGCATCGTGGTCGTCTTCGAGGGGCGGGATGCCGCGGGCAAGGGCTCCACGATCAAGCGGGTCTCGGAATACCTGAACCCGAGGGTCACCAAGATCGTCGCGCTCCCGGCCCCCGGTGACCGGGACAAGAGCCGGTGGTACTTCCAGCGCTACGTGCCCCACCTGCCCGCGGCGGGCGAGATCGTGCTGATGGACCGTTCCTGGTACAACCGGGCGGGTGTCGAGCAGGTGATGGGCTACTGCACGAGCGAGGAGTATCACCGCTTCCTGCACCAGACGCCCATCTTCGAGCGCCTGCTGGTCGAGGACGGCATCATCCTGCTCAAGTACTGGTTCAGCGTGTCGGACGAGGTGCAGGAGGAGCGCTTCCACTCCCGCCTGGCCGACCCGATGAGGCGCTGGAAGCTGAGCCCGAACGACGTGCTCTCGATCACCAAGTGGGAGGACTACTCCCGCGCGAAGGACACGATGTTCGTGCACACGAACATCCCCGAGGCGCCGTGGTGGGAGGTCGATTCCGACGACAAGCGCCGCAGCCGCATCAACGCCATCGCCCACCTGCTGTCGCAGATCCCCTACGAGCTCGTCGAGCGCGAGGAGATCGTCATCCCGCCGCGTCCGCCGTCGGGCGGCTACGAGCGCCCGCCACAGGACGAGGAGTCGCAGGTTCCGGACTACTCGGCCGAGCTGGAGCGCCGGCACGACGAGGAGCGCGTCAAGGGCAAGAAGAGCAAGCGCGACAAGGAGAAGGACGCCGCCGAGATCGCCAAGAAGGAGCAGAAGAAGTCGGCGTGAGGTGGCGGCCGCCGCACCGGCGGCGGCGCGTCAGCGCACGCGCACCGAGAGGCACGTGACGCAGCCCTCGAGCTTCTCGAACTCGGTGACCGGCACGGTGACGACCTCGAGGCCGCGGGCGCGGAACAGCGCCGCGGTGCCGGGCGCGTCGGAGGACATGAGCACCGTCGCCTCGTCGAGCACGACCACCGCGGTGCCGTGCTCCTCCGGGACGGCGAGGAACGCGTCGAACAGCGACGGATCGTCGACGAGCGGCTCGTAACCGATGACCGTGCCGTCGGGCAGCGCCGTGACCGCGGACTTGAGGTGCAGCGCCTTCGTCACGGGAACCTCCCGCACCTGCCAGCCCCGGGGCTCCAGGAGCGCCCGCAGCTGCGCGATGCCCTCGGCGTTCGTGCGCGAGGTCGCGCCCACATACGCGGTGCGTCCCACCTTCAGCACGTCGCCGCCCTCGAGGGTGGCGGGGGCCTCGATGGAGGCGACCTCCACACCGAGCCCCTCGACGACGCCGCGCATCGACTGCACCTCGCCGCGGCGCGACGCGGCGCCGGGCCTCGTGAGCACGGCCAGGTCGTCGAAGAGGACCACCGCGTCCTCGACGAAGACGCCGTCGGGGTGCTCGTCGGCCGCCGGCGCCTCGATGACGTCCCAGCCGCGCCGGCGATAGGCATCCACGTAAGACTGCCACTGCGCCACGGCCAGCTCGGGGTCGACGACGACGCGTTCGAGGTGCGTCAGCTCGCCGTCGGCGATCCGCGGCGAGGGACGCCGCACCAGAACGAGGGACATCGAGGTCAGCCGGCGCCCGGGTAGTGACGTTCGGGAGCGCCCACGTACAGCTGCTGCGGGCGGCCGATCTTCGTCTGCGGATCGATCTGCATCTCGCGCCAGTGCGCGAGCCAGCCGGGAAGGCGGCCGATCGCGAACAGCACCGTGAACATGCGCGTGGGGAAGCCCATCGCCTTGTAGATCACGCCGGTGTAGAAGTCCACGTTCGGGTAGAGGCGACGCTCCTTGAAGTAGTCGTCCTCGAGCGCGATCTCCTCGAGCTCCTTCGCCAGGTCCAGCAGCGGGTCGTGCACGCCGAGCTCGCGCAGCACCTCGTCGGCGGACTCCTTGACGAGCTTCGCCCGCGGGTCGTAGTTCTTGTAGACGCGGTGGCCGAAGCCCATGAGCTTGACCCCGTCCTCCTTGTTCTTGACCCGCTCGACGAAGCGGCGGACGCCCTCGCCGGATTCCTGGATGCGCCCGAGCATGTCGAGCACCGCTTCGTTGGCGCCGCCGTGCAGCGGCCCGTAGAGGGCGTTGATGCCGGCCGAGATGGAGGAGAACTGGTTGGCGCCCGTGGAGCCGACGAGGCGGACCGTCGAGGTCGACGCGTTCTGCTCGTGGTCCTCGTGCAGGATGAGCAGGCGCTCGAGCGCGCGGGACATGACCGGGTTGACCTCGTACAGCTCCGCCAGCACGCCGAAGTTCAGCTTCAGGAAGTTGTCGACGAAGCTCAGCGAGTTGTCGGGGTACAGGAACGCCTGGCCGATGCTCTTCTTGTGCGCGTACGCCGCGATCACCGGCAGCTTCGCCAGCATGCGGATGGTGTTGAGCTCGATGTGCTCCGGGTTGTTCGGGTCGGACTCGCGCTCGTAGTACGTCGAGAGCGCCGACACCGCCGAGGAGAGCACCGACATCGGGTGGGCCGTGTGCGGCAGCGCGGAGAAGAAGCGCTTGAGGTCCTCGTGCAGCAGGGTGTGGTGGCGGATGCGGTCATCGAATGCCGCGAGCTCGTCGGCCGTCGGCAGCTCTCCGTAGATGAGCAGCCAGGCCACCTCGAGGTACGTGCTGTTCTGCGCCAGCTGCTCGATCGGGTACCCGCGATATCGCAGGATGCCCTTGTCGCCGTCGATGTAGGTGATTCTCGACTTCGTGGCCGCGGTGTTCACGAACCCGTAGTCGAGGGTGGTCAGCCCGGTCTGGCGCGTGAAGGACGCGATGTCGATGCTCGCCGCCCCGTTGGTGCCGCGGTGGACAGGGAACTCGGCCGTTCTGCCCGCTACGTGCAGAGTGGCCTTTTCGTCCGAAATGGGCGTTCCCGCGTCGCTCACGGCGCCTCCTCGCGATTTCTGGTCGTGATGGGTCTCGCTCGGCTCGTGGGCCGCCGTTACAGCCTAGTAGGCCCCCGAAGCTTCGGTTGACACGGCCAAAGAAGGCGCCGTTCCGCTGGAGGAATCCGCTATCCGGCGTGCTGCGCCGCGCGCAGGCGGGCGGCCGCCGCAGCGATGCGCTCGTCGGTCGCCGTGAGGGAGAGGCGCACATGGCGGGGGTGGAAGGGACCGTAGAAGTGTCCCGGTCCGGCCAGGATGCCGAGGCCGGCCAGCCGGTCCAGGCTCTCCCACGCGTCCCGGTCCTCGGTCGCCCAGAGGTAAAGGCCGGCCTCGCTGCGATCGATGCGGAAGCCCGCGGCCTCCAGGGCGGGCCGCAGCACGTCGCGGCGCGCGCGGTAGAGCGCCTTCTGCGCCGCCACGTGGCCGTCGTCCCCGAGGGCCGCGGTCATGGCCGCCTGCACGGGGGCCGGGAGCATCAGGCCCATGTGCTTGCGCGCGGTCAGCAGTCGCTCGACCAGGGCGGGATCGCCGGCGAGGAACGCCGCGCGGTACCCCGCCAGGTTGGACTGCTTGCTCAGCGAGTACACCGAGAGCACTCCGCGAAGATCGCCGTCCGTGACCGACGGGTCCAGCACCGACGGAATCGGCTGGGAGTCCCACGGCGCGTCCCAGCCGAGCTCGGCGTAGCACTCGTCGCCCGCGACGACGGCGCCGAGGGCGCGCGCCCTGGACACCGCGGCGCGGAGGCTCCCGGCATCCCATACCCGCCCGTCGGGGTTGCCGGGCGAGTTGAGCCAGACGAGCTTCGTCTCCTGCGGCCACTCCCCCGGGTCATCGGCCGCGAACGGCTCCGCGCCCGCGATGCGGGCGCCGACCTCGTAGGTGGGATACGCGGCGCGCGGATGAACGACGACATCGCCTGACCCGAGCCCGAGCAGCGTCGGCAGGAGCGCCACCAGTTCCTTCGACCCGATGGTCGGGAGCACATGGTGGGGGCCGAGCCCCGGCACACCCCGCCGGCGGGCGAACCACTCGGCGATCGCGGTGCGGAGCGCCGGCGTTCCCATCGTCTGGGGATAGGAGTGAGCGTCGGTCGCCTCTCGGAGCGCGCGGCGGATGATGTCGGGTGTCGGGTCGACGGGCGAGCCGATGGAGAGATCGACGATGCCGTCCGGGTGGGCGCGCGCCCGCGCCGCGTACGGCGCGACCGCATCCCAGGGGTAGTCGGCCAGGTCGCTGACGCCCACGACGGCTACGGAGCCTGGGGCGGGAGGGCTTCGATGACGGGGTGGTCCTTGTGGATCACGCCGACCTTGGCCGCGCCGCCGGGGGATCCCACATCGTCGAAGAACTCGACGTTGGCCTTGTAGTAGTCCGACCACTCCTCGGGCAGGTCGTCCT
>DASUQB010000269.1:0-2254 GCA_036280835.1 Microbacterium sp.
GAAGATCGCGAGCACCCTCAGAGCAGATGGCCAAGGCCGTTGTCCGAATGCTGCCTCTACCCAGGCAGCCCAACGAGGGTGGCGTACGTGGAGGGCAGCTGCCCGAGGGTCCGTGGGCGGGGCGCGGCGCGTCCTCCCGGAGCACTCGGGCGCAAGCTTGCGCGCGCTGATCCGGAGGGACGTGACGGCGCCCCAGTCTCGCCGAGGCCAGGGCGCCGGATCCGACGCTCAGCCACGTCCGGCGGCGACGGCGCGTCGAGTGTCGCAATGCGCGATAAGGAATCGCCGAGCGATGTCTGGACCAAGATGCTCGCTCCCCGTCCGATGCGGCCGCCGCTCGCCGCCTGTCCAGGACGGTGGCTCACGTCGTGAGACAGCGGCCGCGATAGCGCCGAACCGCCTTGGTAGGGTCGCCGACGAAGTGCCGGCGAAGGGATTCATCCACCACGTCGACCTTGCGGTCACCGACGTCGAGCGCTCGCTCGCCTTTTACCGTGATCTGCTCATGCCGCTGGGATGGACGGACACGGTGCGCTATCCGACCTATCGCGGCAGCGAGGAAGTCGTTTACCTGCAGCACCCGGCGACCAAGTGCGGGCTCGGTATCCGGCCTGCGGACAGCGACGGGTACCGGTATTACGGCGTCGGGATCGAGCACCTCGCCTTCGAGGTCGATGAGCGCGAGGAGGTCGACGGGGCCCACGATCGTTTCGTGGAGCGCGGGGACAACATCCACTTCCCGCCGGAGGAGGACCGCGACATCGGGGGTTACTACGCGTTCTTCGTCTTCGACCCCGACGGGATCCGGATCGAGATCTTCAGCTGGCCGCGCTGACCTCTGAGCTGCGGCGGACCGAGGTGCCGTTTCCGTGCGGCAGCGACGCTGACCGCGTTCGCGGGCGCGCTATCGCAATGCGCGAGACCCGATGTCACGGCGAAGCCGGCGGCGCTACCGCGTGTGCTTCAAGCCACCAGTCCTCTGCGGTTGTCGTGCATTGCTAGATGCGGCCCGACCGTGGTCGCCGAGGGTAAAGTGGCCGGATGGAGGGCGGGGCGACATGTCCGCTGCCGGATGACCCGGCTCTAGCCGAAGCGGCCGTGGCGTTGAACGAGGCCCGTGCCTGGGCCACGATCGTCGATCGTGACTGGCGGTGGGCCTACGCGACCGACGATTTCCGGCTCAGTCTCGGCAGCCCGCTCGAGATGGTGCCCGTCCCGCTGGGTCAGCACTACTTCGGGCAAGAGACCACGGCGTCTGAGATATACGGAAGGGTCTTCCGCCCGGAGACCACCGGTCGGGAGTCGGTAGCCGGGCTGGGTCCGTGGCTCCTGGCCGACACGCCGGGGGGCCGGGCCGAGTTGCGCAAGGTGCTCGACGCGGCATTTCACGACCTCATCGATGCGATCGAGCCCGACGGTCGGTCGATTGTTCGCTCGTTCCCGGCTCACGTGTACACGGGCTCTGGAGCGCGCGCAGTGCTTCTCGCCACGGCGTGGCGCGTCCGCGACGCCGACGGGCGGCTGGCCGGGACCGTGATGCAGACCATCCCAGCTGCCGGGATGACGATGCTCGGCACGCTGGGGGCTGCGGGTGACCCCGGGCACTTCGCGCGGATGCAGAGCGTCGCGAAGGCGGGCAGACGGCCAGCCGCGATCCTGTTCGCCGACCTGGAAGCATCATCGCCGCTCGCGCGGCGCCTGTCGACAGCCAGCTACTTCGCACTCGGACGGCGCCTGACTCGCGCCGTCGACCAGTGCGTGATCGACGCGGGCGGACTGGTCGGCAGGCACGTCGGCGATGGCGTGGTCGCGTTCTTCCTCGCCATGCATGCAGGTTCGGAATCGGCCGCCGCGCGTGCCTGCATCAGCGCGGCCCGCGCCCTGAGAACCGCCGCGGCCGATGTGGCCGCGCGGAGCGACTTGCGGCCCGAGGACATCGTCCTGCGCTTCGGACTGCATTGGGGCTCCACCCTCTACGTCGGGCAGATCGCGACCAGCGGCCGCAGCGAAGTCACCGCGCTCGGCGACGAGGTCAACGAAGCGGCGCGCATCGAAGCGTGCGCGACCGGTGGCCGCGCGCTCGCGTCCAAGGACCTCATGGAACGCCTCGAAGCCGACGACGCCGACGCGCTCGGCCTCCATCCCGACCGCGTCACCTACACGTCACTCGGCGACCTCAGTACTGCGACCGAGAAGGCACGCCGCGACGCTCCGGCCGCCGCCGTCTGCGACGTCTGATACCGCCGAGCGTCCT
>DASUQB010000270.1:0-6420 GCA_036280835.1 Microbacterium sp.
TGAGGACGCGAGAAGACGACTCACCCGGATGCCCCGGCAGGGCGCGATCGTCGCCGTGCTCGCGATCGCCGGCCTGGCGTCGTCGTTCATGTTCACGCTCGTCGTGCCGATCCAGGCGCAGCTTCCCGAACTGCTGAACGCCAGCCGCGAAGACACGGCATGGGTCGTCACCGCCACCCTGCTCGCGTCCGCGATCTTCACGCCGATCGCGGGGCGCCTCGGCGACATGTACGGCAAGCGCCGCATCGTGCTGCTCCTGCTCGCGCTGCTCGTCGTCGGCTCGGTCATCGCCGCGTTCTCGGTCAGCCTCGTCGGAATCATCATCGGACGGGCGCTGCAGGGCACCGTCACCGGAGTCGTGCCGCTCGGCATCGCGATCCTGCGCGACGTGCTGCACCCGAACCGGGTGAGCAGCGCGATCGCCCTGATCAGTGCGACGCTGGGCGTCGGCGGGGCACTGGGGCTGCCGATCAGCGCCCTCGTCACCCAGTACGCCGACTGGCACCTGCTGTTCTGGCTGGCCGCGGCGCTCGGCGCGGTCTGCTTCGCGCTCGTGCTCTGGATCGTGCCGGTCAGCGTGCTGCGCACGCCCGGGCGCTTCGACTACATCGGCACCGCCGGCCTCGCGGTGGGTCTCACCGGCATCCTGCTCGCGATCTCGCGCGGCAACGAGTGGGGGTGGCTGTCGGCGCCCACGCTCGCCCTCGGGCTCGGCGGCATCGCGGTGCTGCTCGTGTGGGGCTGGTTCGAGCTGCGCATCGCCGAGCCCCTGCTCGACCTGCGCATCGCCGCCCGCCCCGCGGTGCTGCTGACCAACCTCGCATCGATCGGCATGGGGTTCGCGCTGTTCTCGTCGAACATCGTCTTCCCGCAGATCCTCGAGCTCCCGGTCGAGACGGGGGCCGGCTTCGGGCTGTCGCTCATCGGCGCGAGCCTGATCGTCATGCCGGCGGGGCTCGTGATGATGGTGCTCTCGCCGGTGTCGGGACGGCTCTCGCGCGTCGTCGGACCGCGGGTGCTGCTCATCATGGGCGCCGCGGCGCTGGTCGCCGCGTACGCGTTCGTGCTGATCGCGAGCAGCGAGGTGTGGCACATCTTCGTCTCGAACCTGCTCATCGGCGTGGGCATCGGCTTCGGGTTCGCCGCGATGCCGATGCTCATCATGCGCTCCGTGCCGCAGAACGAGACCGGGGCCTCGAACGGGCTCAACGCGCTGTTCCGGTCCCTCGGCACGAGCACGGCGGCGGCCGTCATGGGCGCCGTGCTCGCATCGTCGTCGACCGTGCAGGGCGGGATGCAGATCCCGTCGGCCGAGGGGTTCCAGCTGACCTACCTGCTTGCGGGCGCGGGCGCGCTGACCGCTCTCGTGCTCGCGCTGTTCATTCCGGCGCACCGCGCGCCGGGTGAGCGGCATCCATCACTGCCGGAGTAGCGCGGGCCCGCAGGGGCCCGCACACGGCCCGACTACCAGCTGACCGGCTTGCTCGGCGCCTCGAGCCAGGTCTGGAAGAAGGCATCGAGCTGCTGGCCCGAGACCGACTCGGCGAGCGCGATGAAGTCGTCGGTGGATGCCGTGCCGCCGCCGAAGTCGGCGACCCAGGCCTTCGCCAGGGCGAAGAAGGCGTCGTCGCCGATCTTTCCGCGCAGCGCGTGGAGGGTCGCGGCGCCGCGGTCGTAGATCGGCGTCACGAAGAGACCGAGGGGTCCCGGGTCGCGCACGATCGTCGTCCAGAACGACTGGCTCGCCGGGCGGGCCATCACGTTCGCGAAGGCCTGATCCGCCGTGCGGATGCCGCGATGCTCGTTCCAGATCCAGGTGGAGTAGGTGGCCCAGCCCTCGTTGAGCCAGATGTCCGCCCAGCGCTCTGGGCTGACGTGGTTGCCCATCCACTGGTGCGCCAGCTCGTGTGCGACGGTTCCCTCGCCGGCGACCCGCGAGAAGAACGAGCGGGTCTGCGTCTCCAGGGCGTAGCCCACGGAATCGTCGTCGACGATCGCCCCGTACGAGTTGAAGGGGTACGGGCCGTAGCGCTCCTCGAAGAACGCCAGCATCGCAGCCGTGCGCGCCAGCGAGGCAGTCGTCGTGGCGAGGTTGCCCGCCGTCAGGTTCGCGTCGACCGCGTCGAAGATCGGCGTGCCGGTGGGCTCGGCGGTGTACTGCGAGACCACGAAGTTGCCGATCGTCGCTGTGGAGAGGTACGCGGCCATCGGGTCGGGTGCGTTCCACAGCCAGGTGGTGCGGCCGTCGGCGGTGATCGGGGCCCCCGCCGGAAGTCCGTTGGCGACGGCCACCAGGCCCTCCGGCACCGTGATCTCGAAGGTGTACGACGCCTTGTCCGTGGGGTGGTCGTTGACGGGATACCACGTGGCCGAGCCATCGGGCTCGCTGACCACCATCGCGCCGTCGGCGGTGGTGTACCAGCCGTAGGGAGCTCCCTCGATGTCGAGCGGGCGGGTCGTCGCGCCCCCGTAGGTCACCACGACCTGGGTCTGCGCGCCCGTCTTCAGCTTCGGCCGCGGTGTGATCACGAGCTCGTTCTCCACCTGCGTGAACGCCATGGGCTTGCCGCCCACCGTCACGGCGGTGGCGGTGAGGCCGCGCAGGTCGAGGTTGAAGCGGTCGAGATCCTGCGTCGCGGCGAGGTCGATCGTCGCAACGCCGGAGAGCTGCCCCACCAAGGGCGCGCCTGTCGCGGGCGGGGTGTAGTCGAGGTCGAGGTCGTAGTGCACGACGTCGATCCCGCCATTGCCGGCGAGCGGGAAGTACGGGTCTCCCACGCCGTCCGCTCCGGGCCCGTAACGCGGGGTTCCCGGATCGCCGGGCGCCGCGTGCACGGCGGGCGTCACGCCCAGCGAGAGGACGAGCACGGCGGCCAGGGCCAGTGCGGACGTGAGGTGGGCGGGGCGTACGGACATGCGTGCCTCCAGCGGTGGGTTCCGCTCAAGCTATACCGCCCGCCGGGCCGCCGCCACCCGTGCCCCCCGACCCAGCGCAGGGGTCGTGCCCGCGCCGCCCGGCCGCTACCCTGACCGCATGGACGAGACGCATGACGGCTCGGAGCCGGACGCATCCCCCACCGCCCATGCGGAGGACCCGCGCACCCGAGCGGGCGATCCCGTCGGTGCCCCGGCCGCCGCCGGCGTCGCACCGCCGCTCGACACGTCCGGGCATCCCGGCGACGGAGACACCCGCTTCTTCGGGCAGCCGTGGGCCCTCGCCCACGTGTTCGGTGTGGAGATGTGGGAGCGGTTCAGCTTCTACGGCATGCAGGGCATCCTGCTCATCTACCTGTACTACTCGGTGGCCGAGGGCGGCCTCGCGATGGACGAGACCACCGCCGCCGGCATCGTCGGCGCGTACGGCGGCGCGGTCTACCTCTCCACCATCGTGGGCGCGTGGCTCGCCGACCGGATGTTCGGCTCGGAGCGCGTGCTCTTCGTCAGCGCCATCGTCATCATGGCCGGCCACATCTCGCTCGCGATCCTGCCCGGCTTCACCGGCGTCGGCGTCGGCCTCGTGCTGGTCGCGCTCGGCTCCGGCGGGCTGAAGGCGAACGCGACATCCGTCGTCGGCACCCTGTACACGCCCCAGGACCCCCGCCGCGACGCCGGCTTCTCGCTGTTCTACCTGGGCATCAACCTCGGCGCGTTCCTCGGGCCGATCCTGACCGGCCTGCTGCAGTCGGCGCTCGGCTTCCACTGGGGCTTCGCGATCGCGGCGGTCGGCATGGGCATCGGGCTGCTCCAGTACTCGTTCGGCCGCAAGGACCTGCCGGCCGAATCGCGTCTCGTGCGCAACCCGCTGCCGCGATCGCGCTACGGACTGTTCATCGGGCTGGCCGTCGGCGGCATCGCGGTCATCGCGGTGCTCGTGCTCGTCGGCGTGATCCGCGCCGACAACCTCTCGACGGTCGTCATCGTGACGGTGCTCGGGTCGACGATCGCCTACTTCTCCGTCATCCTCTCGAGCTCGCGCATCACGAAGACCGAGCGGTCGCGCGTGTTCGGGTTCATCCCGCTCTTCATCGTGAGCGTGGCGTTCTGGTCGCTGTATCAGCAGCAGTTCACGGTGCTGACGATCTACTCCGACAAGAAGCTCGACCGCTCGCTGTTCGGCTGGGAGATGCCGGTGTCATGGGTGCAGTCGATCAACCCGATCTTCATCATCGTGCTGTCGGGCGTCTTCGCGGCGGTGTGGACGAAGCTCGGCACCCGCCAGCCCTCGACACCCGTGAAGTTCGCGCTCGGCACGATGATCATGGGCGTCGCGTTCCTGCTCTTCCTGCCCTTCGCCGGCGGCGGCGCGAACTCGACCCCGCTGCTCGCGATCGTGCTCATCCTGTTCGTCTTCACCGTCGCCGAGCTGCTGCTCTCGCCCGTCGGACTGTCGGTCACCACGAAGCTCGCGCCCGAGGCGTTCCACACGCAGATGGTCGCGCTCTTCTTCCTGTCGGTCGCCCTCGGCACGGCGATCTCGGGCTGGCTCGCCCAGTTCTACGACGTCGACAACGAGGTGCCGTACTTCGCGATCCTCGGCATCATCGCGATCGTGATCGGCGCCGGGCTGCTGTTCGCGGTCAAGCCCGTGCTGAAGCTGATGGCGGGGGTGCGCTAGCGCCACCGGGTCTGCGGCGGTGCCCTCGTCGGAGGGGCGTGCGTCAGGGCGCCGGCCCGTCCGGGCGTCGACGCGACCGGCGCAGCGGCGGACCGCCGTCGCCGCCGCCGCCGAGCTGGACAGGAGTCGCGCTCGACGGCGTGGGCACCGCCTGTGCGGAAGCCGCGGGTGCGGGCGTCCCGCGCTCACCCGCCGGCGAAGCGGGCCGTGGTGCCGAAGGCTCCGAGGGGGCCCGGGTGGGAGTCGTGCGCAGCGGCGTGTGCGCGCGCCAGACCTGCAGGTAGGAGCGGTAGCCCGACCACATCCAGAGCGCGAGCGATGCCAGGGCGAACACGGCGCCGATGGCGACCGCCCAGCCGACCGGCGCGGACAGGGCGTAGGCGAGGCTGCCGACGAACAGTCCGATGAGGACCGACTCCACGACGAGGATGAGCATCATCGTGCTCGCCAGCACCTGCGTGCGGGCTCGGCTTGCGAACGGGAAGTAGGTGCGCTCCAGCCCGGGCTCGTCGTCGGCCGGCGACATCACCAGGTAGCGCTCGATGCCCGGGTCGAGGTCGACGTACGCCCCGCGCAGGCGGTTCATGGCGAGCACATAAGCCGCGTCCTCGGTCCCGACGTTGAACACGCGCAGGGCAGTGATGACCCCGAGGATGACGAGCATCAGCAGCACTCCCAGGGCGGCGACGCCGAACCAGCCGCGGAACTGCGTCGCGTTGCCCATCACGCCGAGGGCGAAGAGGCCCACCGACACCAGCGTCAGGAAGATGGCGATGCGCGTCAGCACTTCGCTCTGGGTCGTGCTGCGGGACGCCAGCAGGCTCCAGTGCTCGGTCGCGAGCAGCTGGGCGCGCAGCGCGCGCCGGGCATCCGTCATGGGCACCGCGTCGCCGTCGGGCGGGACGGGCGATCCTGCATCCGCCGTCATAGGTGCATTCTGCACCCGGGCCCACGAGCCGCCAAGAGGGCGCGGCGGGGGTCGACACGGCTGATGCGGGCCATCAGCGATGGCCGATTCCCCCGAGCGGATGCCGGGGCTAGCGTCGAAGGACGGGTCCGATGAGGGTGCCCGCGGACCTCCGGGAGCAGCGATGACCACCACCGAAACCGGGCTCGTTGGCCGCACCGTCGTGATCACGGGCGGCGCGAGCGGACAGGGTCTCGCCGCCGCGCGGCTGCTCGCGGCGGGCGGCGCCCGTGTCATCGCGACCGACATCGCGAAGGCCGCGCCCGACGTCGGCGGCGCGGGCGCGACCTATCGGCGGCTGGATGTCGCGGACGAGGCCGACTGGGCATCCCTGGCCGCCGAACTCGAGGCGGAGCTGGGCGGCGAGCCGCTGCGAGGGCTCGTGAACAATGCGGGGATCACCCACCGCACCCGGCTCGGGCACACGGAGCGTGCCGACTGGGACCGCGTGCTCGCCGTGAACCTCACGGGGCCGATGCTCGGCATCCAGGCCCTCGCGCCCCTGATGCGCGACGGATCGTCCATCGTCAATATCGGGTCCTCTGCCGCGCTCAACGCGCACCATCCGGTCGCCTACACGTCGAGCAAGTGGGGCCTGCGGGGGCTGACGCACGTCGCGGCCACGGAGTTCGGGCCCCGGGGCATCCGAGTCAACATCGTGCATCCGGGCTTCATCGAGACGCCGATGACCGCGAGCGCGCCGGCCGTCATGCGGGACGCGCAGCTCGCGATGACGCCGCTCGAGCGGGTGGGCAGCGCCGAAGAGGTGGCGCGGGTCGTGGTGTTCCTGCTCTCGGATGCCGCGGGCTACGTGACCGGCGCGGAGATTCCGGTCGAC
>DASUQB010000271.1:0-63265 GCA_036280835.1 Microbacterium sp.
AGCGGCGTGCTCAGGGTGTCGGTCATGGTCTGGCTGCGTGCTTTCTGGGGCTGGTCCGGGGCGCCCGGCGGGCTGTTTCGGACGGGTTTTCGGAGCGGTTGCCTCAGTGTGGGAGAGACCGGGTCGCGGCGCCAACTCGCCGCGACCCGGTCGCGTCACGCGGCTTAACGGACGCGTCACACGACGTCACAACCGCTCACCGGACGACACAATCGGCGGCATCGAGCGGGTTCGCGCCGCTCCCCGGTTAGCGTGCCGCCATGACCCGCATTTCTCCGAGCGCCGCCCTCCGGGTGCCGCAGATCGCCACCGAGCTGACCGCCGACGACTACAAGTCGCTCTTCCGCGGACACCCGGGAGGCGTCGCGGTGATCACCGCGGACACCCGCTCAGGACCGGTCGCGCTCACCGCCACCTCGGTCGCGTCGGTCAGCGCCGAGCCGCCCCTGCTGGTCTTCTCGCTGTCGGCGCTGTCGTCGGCGTCCGCCGGCATCTCGGCGGCCGAGACGATCGTGGTGCACCTGCTCGACGAGCACGACCTCGAGCTGGCCCGGCGCGGTGCGACCAGCGGCGTCGACCGATTCGCGGATGCCGCCGCATGGGCGCGGCTCTCGACCGGCGAGCCCGTCTTCCCCGGCGTGCGCGCGTGGGTGCGCTGCCGGATCGTGAACCGGATGGATGCCGGTGGCTCCACCGTGATCGCGGCGCACGGGCTGCAGCACCATGTGACCCGCGACCCCGGCGAGGCGGGCGGCGGACTGGTCTACCACAACCGTTCCTGGCATCGGCTGGGCGAGCACTCGATCATCCGCTGAGCCGCGGGGCCCCGCCGTTCCCTGCACAACTGCGGGGATCCTCCGGGACACGCCGGGCCGAGGCAGCCGCCGTCGGCGTGTCGAGCACGATCCCCGCGCTTGAGCCGCGGAATTCCGCGGCCCGGTGCACCGTTCGAGGCGGGTCTCCGCCCCCGCGGGTGACTGCTCGATGTGCATTATCGGCGCCGGCATGCAACCATGGAGACGCGATGCAAATCGATTTGCTTCCTTCCCCTGAGAATTTGCATCGCCTTCCCCTATGAAGGAGTCCGATACATGAACACTCCCCAGCGCCGCTTCAGGCGCCTGATCGCGAGCGGCCTCGCCGTGGGCGCACTCGCCGGCACGGCACTGTTCGCGGGATCGACCGCGGCGGTGGCCGACACCGGCCTCGAGGAGGGCCCCGAGCCCACCACCCACACCCAGGAGGCCTACGCCCCGGAGTCCGACTTCACCGCGAAGTGGACCCGCGCCGACGCCCGTCAGCTGGACCGCCTCTCCGACCCGACCACCCCGTCGCGCGAGAACTCGATGCCGGCGTCGCTCACGATGCCGACCGTCCCGCAGGACTTCCCCGACATGTCGCACGGCGACGTCTGGGTGTGGGACACCTGGCCCCTGACCGACGAGGACGGCAACCAGTACTCGGTGAACGGCCAGGAGATCATCTTCTCGCTCGTCGCCGACCGCAGCCTCGGCTTCGACGACCGGCACGTCTTCGCGAAGATCGGGTACTTCTCCCGCCCCGCGAACGTCCCGGCCGAGGACCGTCCGGAGGACGGCGGCTGGACCTACGGTGGCCTCGTCTTCAAGGAGGGCGTGACCGGCCAGATCTTCGACGACCAGTCGTTCAGCCACCAGACCCAGTGGTCCGGCTCGGCCCGCGTCTTCAAGAACGGCGAGGTCAAGCTGTTCTTCACCGACGTCGCGTTCTACCGTGATGCCGCCGGCAACGACGTGAAGCCTTATGACCCGCGCATCGCGCTCAGCGTCGGCAAGGTGCACGCGTCCGACAAGGGCGTGAAGCTCACCGGCTTCAACAAGGTGACCGACCTGCTGCAGGCCGACGGCACCTACTACCAGACCGGCGAGCAGAACCCGTTCTTCAACTTCCGCGACCCGTTCACCTTCGAGGACCCGGCCCACCCGGGCGAGACCTACATGGTGTTCGAGGGAAACTCCGCCATGCCCCGCGAGGAGGCCTACTGCACCGAAGAGGACCTCGGCTACCAGGCCGGCGACCCGTTCGCCGAGACCGTCGAAGACGTCAACGCCTCCGGCGCCGCGTACCAGATCGCGAACGTCGGCCTTGCGAAGGCGACGAACGACGACCTCACCGAGTGGGAATTCCTGCCGCCGATCCTTTCCGCGAACTGCGTCACCGACCAGACCGAGCGTCCCCAGTTCATCTTCAAGGACGGCAAGTCGTACCTCTTCACCATCACGCACCGCAGCACGTTCGCGGCCGGCATCGATGGGCCCGAGGGCGTCTACGCGTTCGTCGGCGACGGCATCCGCAGCGACTTCCAGCCCGTGAACGGCGGCTCGGGCCTCGCGCTCGGCAACCCCACGAACCTGAACTTCGCGCAGGGCTTCCCCTTCGACCCCGACTACAACCAGCACCCCGGTGCGTTCCAGGCGTACTCGCACTACGTCATGCCCGGCGGACTGGTGCAGTCGTTCATCGACACCATCGGCACGAAGGATGACTTCGTCCGCGGGGGCACGCTGGCCCCGACGGTGCGCCTCGACATCTCGGGCTCGACGACCACCGTCGACTACTCGTACGGCGACGGCGGCCTCGGCGGCTGGGCTGACGTGCCGGCGAACCTCGAGCTGAAGACCACCGGCAAGCGCTAGGCGGCCGGCGGCTCGGTCGCGGTCGCGCGACCGAGCCGTCCGCTCGGGATGCCCCGGGGTCGAGAGATTCTGGGGCATCCACCCTCTCCCTGAAGAACGCCCCGCCAGAACGCCGCAGCCGAATATCCGCGAACGCCCAGGAGATGCTCACATGAACACTGGATCCGCAGCGCTCACCCACGCCCACACCGGTCGGCGCCGCCGCGCGATGGCCGTCGCGGCATCCGTTGTCGCCGTCCTCGCGATCGTCGCAGCGTTCCTCATCCCCTCGCCGTCGGTCGACGGCACGGCGCCGCCGGCGACCCCCACCTCCGCGCCCTCCGAGGCGGCCCCCGGCTTCACGCGGCCGTCGGAGTGGGAGCAGCACCGCCCCGCGGTGCACCTCACGCCCGAGCAGCACTGGATGAACGACCCCCAGCGTCCGTTCCTGCTCGACGGCGTCTGGCACTACTACTACCTCTACAACGCCGACTACCCCGAGGGGAACGGCACGGCCTGGTATCACTCGACCTCGACCGACCTCGTCCACTGGCAGGACCACGGCGTCGCGATCGAGAAGTACACGAACGGCCTCGGAGACATCTGGACCGGCACCGCGGTCGTCGATCACGACAACACGGCCGGGTTCGGCGACGACGCGGTCATCGCGATGGTGACGCAGCAGTCCGACGGCGTGCAGCGCCAGTCGCTGTTCGTCTCGCTCGACGGCGGCTACAGCTTCGACCCGTACGACGGCAACCCGGTGATGGACAACCCGGGAACGAAGGACTTCCGCGACCCGCGTCTGGTCTGGGACGCCGAGCGTGGCGTGTGGATCATGGCGCTCGCGGAGGGCGGCAAGATCGGCCTGTACACCTCCCCGGATCTGAAGGACTGGACGTACCGGTCGGGCTTCACCGCCCCGGGCCTGGGCGTGCTCGAATGCCCCGACCTGTTCCAGATGGCGGTCGACGGCGACCCCTCGACCGTGAGATGGGTGCTCGCCGCCGGAGCCAACGGTGAGGCGGAGGGCATGACCACCGGCACGGTGTATTGGATCGGCGACTGGGACGGCGAGACCTTCACTCCGGACAGCGATGAGGCGCAGTGGCTCGATCGCGGCTCGGACTACTACGCGGCGGTCACGTGGGATGATCCCAGCCTCCCGCCTGCGCAGCGGCTCAGCGAGAGGTACAGCATCGGGTGGCTCAACAACTGGGCTTACGCCGGTGACCTGCCCACCGAGCAGTGGCACGGCGGCTCGGACAGCATCGTGCGCACCCTCCGGCTCACAAGCGGCGACGCCGGCCTCGCGCTCGAGTCGAGCCCGGTCGACGCCCTGCGCGGCCTCGAGGGCGACCCTCTGCGGACCGGCGCGACGACGGTGATCCCCGACGACGACCTCGATCTCCCGGACCCGGGCTCCGATGCCTACCGGGTCACGGTCGAGTTGCCCGCCGACCGGCAGGCGGATGCCGAGGTGCGGCTGCAGGTGCCGCGCGGCGCCGACGGCGCCTTCACGACCGTGGGCTATGACTTCGCCACCGAGACCGCGTTCGTCGCGCGGGACGCCGATGCCATCGCCGCGGGGATGCCGGACGCCTATCGGGCGATCCGCACCGCGTCGGCTCCTCCTCGCGACGGCGTCGTGCGGCTCGACATCATCGTGGACGTGGGCTCGGTCGAGGTCTTCGTCAACGACGGCGCCGCCAGCCTGAGCATGATCACCCTCGGCTCACCCGACGCACGCGGGCTGCGGGCGGCGGCGAGCCGGGGACCGGTGGAGATCGGCTCGGCGACGGTGACGCCGCTGCGGGTCGCCCCGGTGCAGCGCTCCGACGGCTGACGCCCGTCCCGGATGCCGACGCCTGACGCCCGCCTCAGGATGCCGGCGGCGCGACCGAACCCCGTTCGACGAGCCACCCGGGCATGAGGTGCAGTCGCCCGGGGGGCTCGTCCTCGGCGCCCTCGACCCGGGAGAGCAGCCGCGACATCGCCCACTCCCCCATTTCGGCGTGCGGCAGGGCGACCGTCGTCAGGCCGGGATCCAGGGCATCGGCAACGAGATGCAGGTCGTCGATGCCCACGACCGAGAGGTCCCCGGGGACGCGCAGCCCGCGCCTGGCGGCGGCCTGCATGACGCCCATCGCGATCTGGTCGTTGAAGCAGATGATCGCGGTCGGCCTGTCGCCGGGCTCCAGCAGCTGCGCGCCCGCCTCCCGACCGCCGGCCGCGTCGGAGGAGACGCCCGCGACCCGGTCGTCACCGAGCTGCACGCCGGCATCTCCGAGCGCCGAGCGCACTCCGAGCAGTCGGCCGCGGGCCGCACGCGTGTCGTCCACCGTGCCGGCGTACGCGAACTCCCGATGCCCCGCGCTGAGCAGGCGCTCGCAGGCGAGCGTCGCGATCTGCGCCTCGTCGGGCACGACCGCGTCGACGCTCCACCCCGGCTCGGGCGCGGCGTTCACGAGCACCACCGGCACGCCGGCCGCCAGCGCCGGCTCCACGACGCGGCGGTGGAACATGCGGGCGATCAGCAGCCCGTCCACCCGCTGCGCGAGCAGCCGGTCGATGAGGGGCTGCTCACCCTCGTCCTCCCCCTCCGTCTCGGCCACGAGCATCAGCACGTCCCGCTCTAAACCCGCGCGGCGCGCACCCGCGATCATGCTGCCGGCGAACGGCGTGGTCGCCACGTGGTCGCCGATGAATCCCACGATGCCGGTGCGCTTGCGCCGCAGTCCGCTCGCGACCCGGTCCGGGGCGTAGCCGAGCTCCTCGGCGGCGCGGAGGATGCGCGCGCGTGTCTGCGCGTTCACGGTGCGCGCGCCGCTCAGGGCGTGCGACACCGTCGTCACCGACACTCCGGCGGCCGCGGCGACGTCGCTGATCCGCGCGCGCGCCGGTCCGCCGCGCTGTCCCGACCCTGTCCCCATTGCACCAGGCTAGGGGACGGGTCGGGACGTGACGGTGCCGGCGGCCGGATGCCCGGAGCGGCGCTAGTCGCTGTGCGTCACGTGGTCGACCATCAGGTGCCCCCACTCCCCCGTGGCGTCGTCGAGGATCTGGAACTGCGCCGTCTGCCCGGCGAGGTCGCGCACGTCCCACTCCACGTGCCGCAGGACGTTGGAGTCCGCACCGGTCGCGGTGCGGACCGGCCGACCGCCGACGAGCAGCTGCACGGAGGTCGCGGGCTCGACGCCGAGCGGGTGGTCGCCGCCCGCGACGAGGAAGTGCACGAAGTTGCGGTCGATCGTGAAGGGCGGCGAGGTGACGGTTCCCGTCGCCGCATCGCTGCCCGCGAACGTGTCGGCGACGCGGCGACCCACCTGACCCGGCAGGTCGGATGCCGCCGGCCCGGCCGCGGCCAGCCCACCGGTGGCGGTCCAGCCGGCGCCCCATGCGGCGCCCTCGAAGTCGCCGAGCGTGCGCGCCGGGCGCTGCACCACGCTGCCGAACTCGGTGATCGTGAGGTTCCGGAAGGTCGCGGCTCCGCCGGAGGTGTAGAGCGCGATGCCCTGGTCCGACGGCGGGGCGAAGACCTGGCTCGAGTGCACGTACCGGCCGTCATCCACGAACACCTCGACGGTCGTTCGGTCGACGAGGATGCGGAGGCGGACGGTCGTGTCATCCGGGTCGAACGGGGTGCGGCTCTCGAGCTTCCACGGGTTGCCCGGATGCCCGGTCTGACCGCGGTTGAGGTAGGCGTACCGGTCGCTCACCCCGACGTCCGCGTGCCGGGATCCATCGGCCGACCGGCGCAGCTGCAGGCCGACGTTCGACGCCGTCGACCAGCTGACGTCGGCCTGCAGCTGGTACGCGTCGCCCTCGTACGCGAGCGGCAGGAACCCGTCCACGACGACGTCGCCGAGACGGGTGACGTCGGTCGCGATGTTCTGCAGCGCGGCCACGGGCTGCGACACGAGGGCGAACGCCGATCCGTACCGCTTGAGCCGCACCTCGCGCGTGATCGAGTCGGTGCCGTTGAAGCCCTCCTCGGTCCACGTGGGGGTGGTGTGCGCGTAGTCCCAGTTGTTCATCCAGGCCGACGCGTACCGGCGGTCCAGCGGCGCGGCCGGGTCTTCCCACGTGACGGCGCCGTACCAGTCGAAGCCGTGGTCCAGCCACTGCGGCGCGGCGTCGTCGAACTGGAACGAGGTGCCGTCGAACGCGCCGGTCCAGTACGCGTACGTCGCCGGCTCGTCGGTCGCGTACCCGTTGGCACTGACCCCGAGCACCCACTTCATCGTGCCGTCGTCGGCGCGGATGCGGAACAGGTCGGGGCATTCGATCGTGCCGATCCCCGGGTTCACGTACTCCCACACACGGGACCAGTCTTTGAGGTTCGCGGACGTGTAGAAGCTGACGCGATCCTTCTCGGCGATGAGAGCCACCCACCGATTGCGCTCGGCGTCCCAGACGACCTTGGGGTCGCGGAAGTCCTTGCGGCCCTCGTTGGGGATCACCGGCTGTTCGCCGTGCGGGCGGAAGGTGCGGCCCCCGTCGACGGAGTACCAGAGGAACTGCGCCTGCGGTCCCGAGGCGTTCGCCTGCTGCGCGAGCGTCGGGTGGTCCATCTGGGTGACGAGCATCACGACGGCGCCGGCGCCGAAACCCGCGGTGTTCGCGGAGTCGACGACGGCCGACCCCGACCACAGGTCGTAATTCGCGTTCGTCATCTTCGGCGCGGCGATGCCCTGGTCGGCGAAGACCACCCCGTCGTACGTCGTGGCGAGCCGCCACTCGGTGCCGAAGTTCGCGGCGGGATCGGCGTTGTAGTCCGAGTTGTACAGGTAGTAGTAGTGGAACTTCCCGTCGACGTGCACGGGGCGCTGGGGGTCGTTCTTCCAGTGGTCGGGGACCGTGAAGTGGTACTGCGCGCGAAACGCGCCCGCGGGACCGGCCGCCGCGGGGCCGGCCGTCGCGACGGATCCGGTCAGGACCGAGACCGTGGTCGCGGCGGCGATCAGCATCGCCCCCGCAACCGCAGCCCCACGGCCCCGGGTCCTTTGTTTCTCAGCAGTGCGGAAAGACGTCATCGGCTTTTCCTTTCGCAGCTTCTACGCCGTCGGTGTCACGGGGGTCCGCGAGTGCTCGATCTTCGCGAGCACGGATGCCGCGGCATCCGTCACGGTGAGCCGATCGCCGTCCCACCCGACCGGCATGGGATTCGTGACCCCGCCGACGAACGACCCGTCCGCGGCGGTGTGGTGGAAGGCGAACAGCATCCACCGCCCGTCCTCTCGGCGCCGGAGGAGGCGACCCACGTAGAAGGTGTCGTCGGTCACCGGATAGGCGGCGTCGATGTCGAACGGGCCGACGACGCTGTCGGCGGGAACCGCCCACGTGCCGCCGGGCGTGGACGCCCTCGACGGCATCGCCTGCTGCGCGAGGCACGAGAAGATCAGCACCGGGCGGCCGTCGACGACCTCGACCTGCGTCACCTCGAGCTGGCCGAAGCCGTGCTCGCTCGGTGCGCTCAGCGGCGGGCGCAGCTCCCATGTGCGCAGGTCCGGCGACCACGCGTGCCCGATCACACCGCGCCCGTCGACGGGACCCTCGGGCGCCCGCGCCGTCACGAACATGTGCCATCCGTCGCCGTCAGGGTCGGCGAAGACCCACGGGTCGCGGAACGCCTCGTCCTGCCATGCACCGGAGTCGAGCGTTTCGTACCACGGACCGCTCGCCTCCAGCACCGGGCCGGGCGCCTTGGTCCAGACGTCGAGGTCCGTCGAGGTCGCGTAGCCGACGCGCTGGACGTTCTTGCCGTTCGGCGCCAGGGATGAGCCTGTGTAGAACATGAACCAGGTGCCGTCCGGGTGACGGAGCGTCGAGCCGGTCCAGGTCGCGAGGTCATCGAACGCGGGCGCGTCGCTGCGCACGAGCGCATCGGCGACCTGGGTCCACTCGACGAGGTCGGTCGAGACGGCGTGCCCGATCGATGCCCGATAGTGCCGCGCATCGGGATCCTGCAGGGCGCGAGAAGCGTAGAGGAAGAACAGGTGGTAGCGATCGCCGTCGTCGGCGAACCAGAAGTCCCAGACCCAGGAACCGGGGAGGTCGAACAATGCTCAGCCTTTCGCTGATGCGGCCGCATCCGGCCGCGATGAGAGGTGGGGGTCCAGATCGTCGCGCGTCGGCGGATCGGCGCCGGGGCGCGAGACGGTGATCGCCGCCGCGGCCGCGCACGCACGGAGGATGGCATCGAGCTCGGAATGAGGGATGCCGCGCAGCGCGTCTCGCCGGGCGGCGCCCGCGAGGCCGGCAGCGATCAGCGAGTCGATGAGCGCTCCCATGAAGGTGTCGCCCGCGCCGACGGTGTCGATCACCGCGGTCTCCACACCCGGGACCCGGGTGACACCGCTCGCTGTGACGGCGTAGGCGCCCTCGGCGCCCAGGGTCACCACGACGACGGCCGGCCCCGAGCGCTGCCAACGCGCCGCGACCTCCTCCGGCTCGTCATCCGGATGCAGCCACCGCAGGTCTTCATCGCTCGCCTTCACGACGTCGGCGCGGCGCACGAGCGCGTCCACGAGCACGCGCGCCGCGCCGGCATCCGGCAGCAGGGACGGGCGGATGTTGGGGTCGTAGGTGACGGTCGCGCGACCGCGCAATTCGTCGACGAGCCGCGAGACGTCGCCGGCACCGGGCTCGAGGAGCGCGGCGACGGATCCGACGTGCAGCACGTCGGCGTCCGCGATGGATGCCGCGCCCAGCGCCCACTCGATGTCGAAGTCGTACGTCGCGGCCCCCGCGGCGTCCAGATGCGCGGTGGCCGTCGCCGTGCGTGGCGCATCGACCGCGTCGACCGCGACGCCCGACGCCTCGAGCCAGGCACGCACCGCCCGGCCGTGCGCGTCATCCGCCAGCCGCGTCAGGAGCCGGGGCGAGCGGCCGAGGCGCCCGAGGGTCAGCGCGACGTTCGCCGGGCTGCCCCCCGGTGCCTCGTCGACCGTGCCGTCGGCGCGGTGCACGATGTCGACGAGGGCCTCGCCGACCACGACGACCCGCGCATCCGGGCCGGCCGTCACCCCTTCACCCCGCTGGCGGCGATGCTGCTGACGAACGCGCGCTGGAAGATCAGGAACATGATGAGCACCGGCACGGTGATCATCGAGGTGTACGCCATCACCTCGCCCCACGCGGTGTTCAGCTGGAAGAAGTACTGCATACCGACCATGACGGGCCGCAGCTCCTCCTTCTGCACCACCATCAGGGGCCACAGGTACTGGTTCCACGCCGGCAGGAAGGTCAGGATCGCGACGGTCGCGAAGGCCGGGCCCGAAAGCGGCACGATGATGCGCCGGTAGATGCCGAACCAGCTCGCGCCGTCGATGCGCGCCGCCTCGTCGAGCGACTTGGGGATCGTCGAGAAGTACTGCGCGAACAGGAAGATCGAGAAGGCGTTCGCGATGAAGGGCACGATCTGCACCTCGTAGGTGTTGAGCCAGCCGAAGTCGTACTTCACCATCCCGCCCTCGATGACGAGGGTGGGCAGCTGGGCGACCCAGTAGACCATCGGCACGGCGATCGTCTCGAACGGCACGATGAGCGTCGCGATGACGACCGCCAGCACGACGAACCGTCCCTTCCACTCGAGCCGGGAGAGGGCGAAGCCCGCCATCGAGTTCACGATCAGTCCGAGGCCCACCGTCAGCACGGTGATCAGCACGGAGTTGAACATGAACTGCGCGAAGGGCACCCGGTCGAAGACCCCGAAGTAGTTGTCGAGGCTGATGTCGCCGACCGGAAGGAATGCCTGCGGCGAGTCGATGTCCTGCAGGATCTGGGCATCGGGCTTCAGGCTCGATACGAACATGTAGACGAGCGGGAAGAGGAAGAACAGCGCCAGGAGCGTCATGAAGACGTAGGAGAAGATCCTCCCCCCGCGACGCCTGCTCTTCTCGCTCCGGGGCCGGGATGCCGGCGTCGCCGCGGTGTCGGGGCGAGTGGACTGGTCGATGGCCATGTCAAGCCTTCTCTCGGGTCAGCCGGCGCTGGATGAGCGCGATGATCAGCACCGCGACGAAGAAGATGAGCGAGATCGCGGCTGCGTAGCCGATCTCCTGCTGCTCGTATCCCTTGCGGACGGCGTAGTAGACGATCGTGGAGGTGGCGTTCACGGGCCCGCCCTGGGTCATGACGTCGATCTGCACGAACAGTCCGAGCGCCTGGATCGTGATCGTGACGAGCACGAAGACCATCGTCGGCCTGAGCCCCGGCCACGTCACATTGCGGAATTGCTGCCAGTGGCTGGCACCGTCCATCCGCGCGGCCTCGTACAGCTCTTCGGGGATCGTCTGAAGCCCCGACAGCCAGATGATCATGTGGAAGCCCACGGCCTGCCAGATCGAGAGGACGATGATCGCTCCGAGGGCGGTGCTGGGGTTGTTGAGCCAATCCGTCCCCTCCCAGGCGCCGAAGCTGAGCGTGTTGATCATCGAGTTGATCAACCCGTTCTCCTGGTACATGAACTTCCACAGGATCGAGACGACGACGATCGACGTGACGACGGGGATGAAGAAGATCACGCGGAAGATCGTCACGCCCCGGAGCGTGCGGTTCACGAGCACGGCGAGCAGCAGCGCGAACGCCGCCTGGACGGGGACGACCACCAGGGCGAACACGAAGGTGTTGCCGACGGACTGCAGGAACACGGGATCCGTGAACGCGCGGACGAAGTTGTCGGCTCCGACGAACCTCGGAGGATTGGGCGAGATGAGCCGGGCGTTCGTGAACGAGAGGGCGAACGCCAGGATGACCGGGATGATCAGGAAGAGCACGAGCAGCACCGCTGCCGGCGCGATCATCCCGAGACCGGCCCAGGTCTCCCGCCCCCTGATGGAGCGGAAGCGGCGGAGGGAGCGACGCGGGGTTTCCGCGGCGACCGTGGGAGGCGTGACAGTCATGGGAGCACCTGGGATTCAGGAGGAACGGTGGGGGGCGCCGGGCGCCCCCCACCCGCTCGCTAGTTGAATCCGTACCCGTCGTTCGACTCGATGTTGGTGTCGATGCTCTCGACGGCGTTGTCCAGCGTGCTCTGCACGTCGGCGCCGTTCATGATGTCCTTCGCGGCCGTCTCGAACGTGCTGGAGATCACCGCGTAGGCGGGAGTCTCCGGACGCAGCACCGCGAACTTCTGCGACAGCTCCACGAAGGGACGCAGGACGCCCCCCTCGCCGAAGTACTCCGACGCCGCAGCGGCGCCTTCCGTCGCGGGAATGACGATCTGGGTGTCGGCGAACTCGGTGATGTACTCGTCCTTGAAGCTGAACTCGAGGTACTCGCGCGCACCGTCGGCGTCGTTGCATTCCGACGAGATGCCCCACTGCCACGAGCCGCCGCCGATCTTGGGACCGTTGCCGAAGTCCGGCGGGGGCAGGATCACGAGGTCATCGCCGATGGCCTCGACCGATGCCAGCGCGTTCCACACGCCCGTGTAGCTGAGTGCCACCTCGCCGTCGACGAACTCCTGGTTTCCCACCGCGCCGCCGTTGGACGCGTAGCCGTTCTCGAAGAGACCCTGGAACCACTCGCCCCACGCGACCGCCTCGGGGCCGTTGAGGGCACCGTCGGACGAGAGCATCGTGTCACGGTCGATGAGGTCGCCCCCGAAGCTCTGCAGCATCGGAGAGTAGGCGTACGGCCACCATTCGCCCGCGTCCTCGGCGCCGATGTCGATCGGAGTCTCGTAGCCGGCGGCCTTGAGGGTCGCCAGGGCGGAGTCGAACTCCTCCTGGGTCCACGGCTCGTCCACCGATGGGATCCGGATGCCGTTCTCATCGAGCACGGACTTGCGCGCGAAGATCGAGAGCGCGGCATCCCAGTAACCGGCGGAGTAGATCTCGTCGTTCCAGACGCCGACCGCGGTCGGCAGCAGGCTGTCGGTGATCTCGGTGGGCAGCTCCAGCGGCTGGAGGTACTCCGCCCACGCCCAGTTCGGCATGATGGGGCCGTCGAGGTCCAGGAGGCAGGGCAGGTCGCCGGATGCCGCGGCAGCGACGATCGCGTCGTTGTAGGCGCCCTGCGGGAAGGATTCGTTGACGACCGTGTACTCGTCCTGCGAGGCGTTGAAGTCCTCGATGATCTTGTCGTAGACCGCGAGCTCGGCGGGATTTCCCGCGGAGTGCGTCCACATGGACAGCTCGGTCTTGCCGTCTTCCGTCGTGGTGTCCTGGCCCGCCTGTCCGCAGCCGGTCAGGGCGAGCACCCCGACGAGGCCTGCCGATACGAAGATCGGCGCAGTCCTGCGCTTCATGTGTGGTTTCCTTTTGTTGTGGTCGACGCCCGCGTCGACCCGATCGGGGGCCGCCGATGGCGGCCTTTCGGTGTTGTGAAGCCCGTCGCCGGTTTGGGTTAGCCGACTTTCGCCGGCGGCGGGCCTACAGAGTCTCGTCGGATGACGGGACATTCCATCAGGTGCGTGGCGTCCGTGTCCCCTCTCGCGCGGACGCCGAGCGCGACCTCCATCGCCCAGCGGCCCATTTCGTAATGGGGCAGCGCGATGGTGGTCAGAGGGGGGTCTTGGTCCGGGGCGATGAGCTGCTGGTCGTCGTAGCCGACGATCGACAGGTCGCGCGGGATGTCGAGTCCGCGGCGGCGGGCGGCCCAGTAGGCGCCGACGGCCATGCGGTCGTTGAAGCAGAAGATGGCGGTGGGCCGCCGATCGGCGGGGAGGTCCAGGAGCGGATCCGCCGCATTGCGGCTGCCGTGCGGCGAGGAGTCGTCGCCGCGCACGTGCAGGGCCGGGTCGGGCTCGACGCCGGCCTCGGCGAGTGCCTCGAGGTAGCCCTCGTGGCGCAGTCGCGAGGCGACCACGACGCGGTCGTCGCTGTCGAGGTACGCGATGCGCCGGTGACCCGCGGCGAGCAGCTCCCGCACGGCGGCGGCGCCCCCGGCCCGGTCGTCGGGGACGACGCTGCGGGGGCTGCCGCCCACGGGCGTGCAGTCCAGGAACACGGTGTCCTCCGGCAGCCCGGCGGGGGGCACGATGACCTGGTGCCACATGCAGGCGTAGATCATGGCATCCACCTGCTGGGCGGTGAGCGCGGCGATGGCGTCGCGCTCGAGGTCCTTGTCGGCTCCCGTGTCGACGAGGAAGACGAGATAGCCCTGCTCTCGTGCTGCGTCCTGGGCGCCGGCGAGCATCCGGCCCGCGAACGGGGTGGTCGCGATCACGTCGGAGATGAGGCCCACCGTTCTGGTGCGCTGCGTGCGGAGGCCTCGCGCCACGGAGCTCGGGGTGTAGCCGACCTCGAGGGCGGCCTTGCGCACGCGCTCCCGCGTGGTTTCGGGGATGCGGGATTCGACGTCGTTGAGCACGAGGGAGACGGTGGTCGCCGAGACGCCGGCGGCTGCGGCGACATCCGAGATCCGCGCTCTGGCCACGTCTTCACCCACATCCTTGTGCTTGGTAAATCGATTATCCTGGGATGAGTATGCAACCTCGTGGCGCGCGAGTCAAGCGATGTGCCCATTTTGATCGCCCGGATGCGGCCGCTGTCCACACCGCCGCAGAAGCGGGCGCGCGGGTCGCTCATCCCGCCGCCGGCGGGCACAGCTGCGGCGATCGTCCGCGACACGCCGGGCACCGGCATCCGCCTGCGGCGTGCCGGGCACGATGGCCGCAGCTGTGCTGTCGGGAGGCCCGTCGCTAGGGGCGGCCGGACGCCGCCCGCCGGGCCGAGGACACGGGACCCGTCGATGAACGGATGACGAGGGAGGGCGTGATCAGCCCGGCCTGCGCGCGCGCCGTCGGGTCGGCGATGGCCTCCATGAGCAGCCGCATCGCCACCGTGCCGAGCTCGTGGAAGTCCTGCCGCACCGTCGTCAGCGGGGGAAGGAAGTGGCGCGTGTCGGGGGCGTCGTCGAATCCCACGATGCTGATGTCGTCGGGCACGCGCAGCCCGCGCACCCAGAGCCCGTGGATGAGCCCGAGCGCCATCTCGTCGTTGCCGGCGAAGACGGCCGTGACGTCGTCGATGGCTTCGTGTTCGGCACCCACGCGATATCCGAAGTCGGAGGTCCAGTCTCCGACGATCATCGGCGACTCGGGAAGGCCCGCCGCAGAGATCGCCTGGCGCCACGCCTCGGCGCGGGCGCGGGCGTCGAGCCAGTCCGGCGGGCCGGCGATGTGCAGGATGCGGCGGTGGCCGAGCTCCAGCAGGTGCTGCACCGCCAGAGCGGCGCCGGCATGCTGGTCGACCGCGGCGGTGAGGATCGACGGATCCGGCGAGGCCTGGATCACCACGGTGGGCAGCGGCGGAAGGATCTCGCGCAGGGCCTCGAGCGATGCGGCGCGGGGCGCGATGACGCAGAGCGCGTCGATGCCCTGGGTGAGGAGGTTGTCGACTCCCTCCGAGATGCGCAGATTCTCGTCGTCCTCGACGGCGAATGCGCTGACGGCGTAGCCTTCGAGCCGTGCCGCGGCCTCCAGAGCCCGCAGGGTGCAGTTCGGTCCGTACTCGATCGGCCGGTCGACGAGCACGCCGACCCGCATCGCCCGGTTGGTGGCGAGGGCCCGGGCGATCGAGCTGCGCTTGTAGTTCATCTCGCCGATCGCCGCGACGACACGGGTGCGCGTGGACTCGGTGATGTTCGGGTGGTCGTTGAGCACCCGGGACACCGTCATGTGCGACACGCCGGCGCGCGCCGCGACGTCGTAGATGTTCGGCTTGAGCCGGGGTCGGACGGTGTCGTCAAGGGTCATCGCGGTCTCGCTTCTGTCATCGACCGCATCGCAGAGGGCATCGCCCGGGGGGAGCGCTGTCGGTGGGGACGGGAATGGGTGAAAGGGGACGCCGGGGCGACCCGCGGAACAGTCCGCGGGCCACCCCGGCGGCATCAGCCGCAGCTCGTCGCGCCGAACGGCACGCTGCGCTCGAACGTCGCCTCGCCCGCGGATCCGGTGATCGCCACCGTCCCTCCCTCCGCGGAGACGAGCCGGGAGTTGAAGGCGATGGATGCCGCGCCCCCCGCCTTCACCCCAGCGAAGGACTTCGACCCGAACGGGGAACGGACGGTGACATCCGCCGCGACGTCGTCGGCGTTCCTGACCGAGACGGCCACGTACACCTTCCCGGCAACGCAGCGCGTCGCGACGGTCGGCACGAGGTCGAGCTCATCGGCCACCTCCAGCGGCGGCAGCTCGACGGTCACATGCTCCTCGACATTGCCGGCGGCATCCTGCGCCTGCACGTGAACGTAGCGGGGGGCCTCGGTCAGCTGCACCGAGAACGGCTCCTCGTAGGTCGCGTACATGTTGTTCGTCTCGCCGGTGGGCGACTCGTCCGGTCCGTCCGACCACACCGTGCGGGTGACGCCGGATCCGGGTTCCGAATCGGTCGGGGTGAGCGTCACGGTCGCCGACGTCCCCTCGACCACGACGTACTCGACGAGCGTGGTCGGGGCGATGGAGTCGACCTTGATCGTCTCGGCGGCCTCCCCCACCGCATCATCGTCGCTGGTGGCCCGCGCGCTGACCGTGACCTCGCCCTGCGCCGACACCGAGAACGGCACGGTGTAGGGGGTCCAGACCTCGCCGTCGAGGCTGTACTCGATGCTCGCCACCGGGCTGGCCGTCGGCTCAGCCGTGATCGTGGCCGTCGGGGCCGCCGTGTACCAGCCCGATCCCTGCGGCGCCGAATCGAACTCGATCGCCACGATCGGCTCGGCCTGCTCCACCGGCTCGACGACGAACACGGTCGCCACGGCGCCGGGGGCGTATCCGGCAACCGTTCCGTCCACGTCGAAGATCGCATCCACCTCGGCGTATTCCGACGCGGGAATGTCTTCCCATTCCACCTCGACGCCGCTGCTGGTGGTGCCGTCGTCGTAGTTCGTCACGACGGTGTCCGGCAGCACGGGCTCGACGCCGGGGGTCGTGATGGAGACCGTGTAGTCCACGCTCTCGATCTCGTCGGAGAAGGAGTCCGCCACGTGCACGGTCGCCGAGACCGCCTGCCCGTCGTACCCGGCGGGATCACCGGCGACGGTGAACTCCCCCGGAGCGGCATAGCTCGCCGCACCCACCGGGGCCCACTCGACGTCGACGTATCTGAGCGGACCGTTCTCGCCGATCACCCACACGCGCTCCGGAAGCGCGGGTGCCTGGCCCGTGGCCGTGCGCACCGCGACCGCCTCGGAATCGAGGAAGGCGTTCGGGTCCTCCGGCTCGGGCTCGACGACCGGCGCGTTGATGCCCCAGACCTCCCACTCGATGACGCTCGTCGCCTTGCGCTGCGTCTCGAACACCACGCGGTCCAGCGTCAGCCGCACCGCCGTCGTGGTGACGGGCGTGAAGGTGGCCTCCACCATCGGCTGCGACCCGACCGGATTCGTCGTGTTGAGGACGGGGAGCGGGTAGCTGAGGTTCGGTCCCGTCATGGGCGCCCACTCGCCTGCGGGGTTGCGGTACTCGAGCTTCCAGCCGGCCGGGATCATGACGCCGGCGTCTCCGGTGAAGCGGTTCTGCCACAGGAAGAGGCGAGACGAGCTGACCGTGACCGGCTCCTCCCAGGTGTAGACCGCCCAGTCCTGGGTCGGGCTGCCGGGCGCACCCCACGTTCCCCACATGGCCGACAGCGTGTTCGTCGGGGCGCTCGCGCCGTTGTTGAGCGCCGCGGCCGAGTTCCATCCCGGCACGTAGTTCACCTCTGTGCTCGGGGCGTTCTCGCCCGAGGCGAGCGCCACGTTGAACGGCACGGGGTCGGCCGCCCCGGCGGGAAGCGCCGCGGCTCCCGCCCCGAGCAGCGCCAGCGACACCGCGACCGCGGCCGCGAGCCCCCTCACGCCTGACCTGCGGGAACGAAGCTCGCGCATGGATGTCCTCTCCGTCGTCGCCGACATGTCAGTTGCCCGAATCGATCGGCGCGCGGCCGGCCGCCAGCAGGATCTTCTGCCTGTTGCGGGACGTGAGCAGTCCGTCCGCGACGTACGCGTCGGTGACGTCGCCCACCGCGGCGAGGAACGCCGATCGGTCGGCGAACGGCGCCAGCGCCCAGATCTCGTCCAGCAGCGTGGTGCCGGAGCGACGGGGATTGGCCACCCCCGAGTCGCGCCCCGCGAACACCACCGACGGCTCGGTGCGCTGCACGTACATGTGGTACGCGATGTCCTTGCCGTTGTAGGCCGGCTCATACGTGAGACTGCCGATCGTGAAGACGTTGTCGGCCGTCTTCGACACGCCCCGGCTCACCGAGCCGTCCAGCGCCAGCTGGCCGGCGTACGACACCTTGAGGTAGCTCGTCGCGGAGCTGGCGGCCGTGAGCACGACGGGTCCGTACATCAGCGTCTGGATGTCGGCGCGGTCGTACGCGCGCTCGACGCGCACCGACAGCGGGATGCGCACGGTGATCGTGTCGCCGACGGCCCATGTGCGCTCGATCGCCGCGTAGGTGCCGGGTTCGACCGCGATGCCGGCGTCTGCTCCGTTGACCTTCACCTCGGCGCCCCGCGACCAGCCCGGGATGCGCAGGTGCACGGTGAGCGGGCCCGTCGGCGCGGCCTTCACGGTGAGCGTGGACGTCTCCCCCTCCGGGTAGGACGACACCTGCTCGAGCTGGAGGCCGGTCTCCTCCCACGTCAGGGTGGAGGCGATGTAGAGGTTGACGTAGAGCTCGGTGGCGTCGGCGGAGCGGAAGTAGATCCCCTCCTGATACTTGACGTGGCTCTCGAGCGCCGTCCCGCCGCAGCAGGTGCCGATGTTGCCGTTGCCGTACTCCTTGCGAGCGCCCGGATGCACGGGGAACATGTACAGGTTCTCCGGTCCGGTGGTCGACTCGCGGTTGCGCTTGCCGCCGAGGATGTGGTTCAGCACGGTGCGCTCGAAGTAGTCCATGTACTTCGGGTCCTGGTCGTTGAAGAACAGGTAGCTCGACACCTTGAGCATGTTGTAGGCGGCGCACGACTCGGCGTTGCGCGGGCCGATGTCGCCGGCCACCGCGCCCGCCGGGCCCCACAGCTCGCCCTCTCCCGTGCCCCCGTGGGCGTACGCGCGACCGGGCACGACCATGTCGTAGAAGCCCCTCGTCGCCTGCAGGAAGTGTTCGTCGTCCGTCGCCGCTGCCAGCTTCACGTATCCCGGGAACTGCGGGATGTGCTGGTTGGCGTGCTTGCCGTTGAGGGTGTCGGTCCCGGCCGCGCAGGCGTCGACGAGAGTGGTCAGCGTGAAGAGCTTCGCCGCCCCGAGGAACTCCTCGCGGTCGGGCTGGTTCGAGCGCCAGTACAGCTCGACGAGCACCTCGTTCATGCCGCCGTACTCGCCGGCGATGTACGAGCCCCACATCCGTGCAAGCTGGGCCGGCGTGCACTTCGACAGGCGGCTGTACACCCAGTGGCCGATGCCCTCCGCCAGCTGGAGCGCCAGGGCGCTGCCCGCGAGGGCGTGGGCATCGAGCAGCCCCGCGAGGATCTTGTGGAGCGTGTAGTACGGCGCCCAGATCTCGCCGTACGGCGCGAACTCCTCGAGCGCCGAGAACTGCCACTCGCCGTAGGCCGAGAGGAAGCCCGGGTGCGAGTACCGCGGGGCCCCCTCGAACTGCTGCGCGGCGAGCGCGGCCCGGCACTCCTCGAGCCCGTTCACCATCGCATTCACCTTGTTCAGCAGCGCGATCTCGCCGGTCGAGGCGTACGCCATCGAGAGCCCGCTGAGGAAGTGACCGCCGTAGTGCCCGCGCAGGGCGCCTCCTGCGCCGGCGGTGTTCTGGCCCCGCACGTATTCACGCGGCCCCCATCGCTGCAGGTCGGGGTTGGGTCCGTACTCCTCCCATCCCCCCGGCGGCGTGGCCCCCTTCGTGTCGAGGCCCGCGTTGCGGCGGAACACGGCGAGCAGCTTGTCGACGGAGTAGGCACGGTTGAGGATCAGGGCCTGCTGCTGAGCGCGGGTGAACACGCTCTGGCCGAGGGTCACCGCGGCGAGGGGGAACGGGCGCACCGACCAGGCGTCGGGGTAGACGTCTACCTGTCCGGCCCGGACGACGTCGGCCGCGCGTGCCGGCCCGGCGGTGCGGAACGCCGACGGGCGTGGACCGGCCGGCGGGGCGGCGATCGCCCTGCCCGGATCCATCACGCCCACCGCCGCGGCCATCCCGGCGATGGCGAGACCGCCCCCGAGCACTCGCCGGCGACTGACGCCGGCGCGGTTTCCTTCAGACATCGTGCTTCCCTTCATCGTGTGCAGAACCTGTTCCTTCGCCGACGCGCAATCAGAACGCGTCTTCCCACAGCGTCAGCGTGAGCGTCGCCGAGTAGCTGCCGGGGGCGACGTCCACCGGTGTCTTGAGGTACAGGTCGGCGTTCGCCCGCCACTCCCCGACCGGGTGCCCGTCGCCCGAGTCGAGGGTGAGCGCGAGCAGTTCCTCGCCGATCAGGCCCACGTTGTTGGGGGCGGCGTCGAGCACCGTCTCGACGGTGTCACCCGGGATGACGCCCTCGCCCTCGGTGAGCAGATCGGGCGCCCACCCGAGGTGCCCGGCGCTGATCTCCGGCACCCCGGCCGCCGTGAACGCCGAGGACTGCCCCGTGACGTACCAGAACACCCCCTCGGGCACCTCTTCGCGGTCATCGGCGACGGTGACCGTCGGCAGCGTGCCGTCGAACCGGCGGATCTCGGGGTCGCCCGAGTCGACCTCGGTCAGCGAGGTCGATGACTGGGCGACGCTCATCGTGAGGGCGCCGACAGGTGGCACCTCGGAGATCTCGACATTCACCTCCACGGCGTCCTCTTCGAGCTCGTCTGCGATCGCCGCTCCGGCGACGCCGATGAGCAGCAGCCCTCCGAAGGCCCCGGCCGCGGTGCGTGCCAGCATTCCTCGCGTGTTCATGCCCTTCCTCCAGTTCCCGGCAGGCAGCTCCGCCTGGCCGAATCCGCGATCGACCGGTGCATCCGGTCGCACCGCCCGGCGGCCGGCCCTCGGCGGGCGGCCATCAGTTCACGCCCCCGCACGCGC
The DNA here is from genome assembly GCA_036280835.1 of Microbacterium sp. Taxonomy (GTDB): domain Bacteria; phylum Actinomycetota; class Actinomycetes; order Actinomycetales; family Microbacteriaceae; genus Microbacterium. The sequence continues at coordinate 20,600 of DASUQB010000271.1, forward strand.
GGGCGTCGTAGTCGACGGAGTGCTCGCTCGTGACCGTCTTCCCGTCCACGGTCGCGGTGACCGTCGCCTCCACGACGCCTGCGGGCATCGCAACCTGACGCGTCGAGAACGCCTGGCCGGCCTTCTTCTCCGGCGCCAGGTCGGCGAAGGTCTTCGAGCCGTAGGGCGTCTGCAGCGCGATCGACACAGGCATCTCGCTGCCGTTCGTCGCGGTGACGGCGAGGGCCACCTTGCCTGCGACGCACCGGCTGACCGCCGTGAACCCGACCTCGATCGGCGAGACCGCCTCGGCCGCCCACGCCTCGAACTCGAGGATGCCGCTCGAGCCGCCGGCGTTCGCCGTGCCCCACGCCTGCATCACCGCGCGCAGCTTGGTCGTCGTGACCGGCGCGAACGCGACGTTGTTGAGGGCGGTCGACGAGCGGCCGTACGCGTCGTCGGTGTCGACATCCACCCACTGGCCGGTCGCGAGGTCGACGTACTGCAGCTTCCACGTGCGGGGCGGGATCATTCCGGCGTTGGACGCATCGGACGAGTCGCGGAAGAAGAGCACGCCCGCCCGGTCGACCGTGACGACGCGGTCCCACTCCAGCTGCACCCACTGCTGGCCGACGTTCGGCCACGTGCCCCACGAGGCGCCGGTCAGCGAGCCGTCGTTGACGGCGGTGACCGCGTTCCAGCCCGAGGTGTAGGAGGCCGTGGCGGTCGCGATCGGGGCGATGTTGCCCTCGAGCGGCGCCGTGGATGACAGCGGCACGGCCACGGTCGAGAGCGCCGAGACGTTGCCGGCGGCATCCTTCGACCGCAGGTACACCACGTGCCGCTGCTCGTCGACGGCGATGGGCGAGCCGTAGGCCTGCCACCCCGTCGGCGCGTCGAGCGCCCATTCGATGCCCGCCGCGCCCGACCCGGTGTCGGCTGCGGTGGCGCTCACGGTGCGCGCGACGATGTCGAGCGTTCCTGTGACCGTCGGCTTCGTCGAGTCGATGCGGACGTCGATGGATGCCTCCGCCGAGGCGTTCGCCGCGGCATCCGTCGCCCTCGCCCGCACGGCGTGCGCGCCGTCGCCCGTGACGGTCGTCTCGGCGAAGCGGACGTTCTCGGTCGCCTGCCAGGCCCCGGCGTCCACCGCCACCTCGATGCGCGTGCGCACATCCCGGTCATCGGTCGCCGTCGCGCGCACCGTCACCGGTGAGAGGAACCAGCCGTTGGCGCCCTCGACGCCCGTGGCGTCGAGCGCGACCGTCGGCGCGGCGGTGTCGAGCGTCTCACCCAGCACCTCGAGCTCCGTGAGCCCGACACCCGCCGTGGTGTCGCCGTCGGACTGGGCCGCGAGCACCGCGCGGATGCCGGTCGCCACGACCGCGTCGAAGGTCACGGCGTTCGGCGCCTCGCGGTCGACCGGGTAATCGCCGGCGCCGGTGACGTCGCGCCACTGGCCGTCGACCTGCGCCTGCACGGTCCAGGAATCCGGGGGCGCGACGCCGTCCCCGGCATCGGGGCCGGCCACCTCGCTCCAGAAGTGCGCGGTGACGCCGTCGACGCGCACGGGGTCGGTCCACGTGTAGCCCGCCCAGCGGGTGGCCGGGCCACCGGCGGCGGTCTTCCAGACGGGGTGCGCGTCACCGGTGTAGGCGATCGCCGCGTCGTTGAGGGCGGCGACGGACGAGCCGTCCTCCGCCGCGGGCTCGCCCGTCAGTGCCAGGTTGGCGCGCCACGGACTCTGCCCGAGCACGGTCACCGTCGCGGTGACGCGGCCGGCGGCGTAGCCCTCCGCGAAGCCCTCGACGGTGAACTGCCCCGCGGCGGCGAGATCGGCCGGGTCGACGGCATCCCACCGCACCGGCGCCTCCACGCTCTCCGCTCCGTACTGCAGCGAGACGGTCTCGGGCAGCTCGGGGGCGGTGCCCACGACGGTCTGCACGTCGACGGGCGCGACGCCCGCCGGCTGGGCGGCGTGCACCTCCCACTCCTCCACCGCGAGCGCCGCGTACTGCGGCGGGGTGGCGGAGTTCGGCGAGGCGTTCAGCACCGCGCGCACGCGGGACGTGGTCACCGCGTCGAAGGTCACCGTGTGGAGCCGACGCGTGGCCGTGGGGTAGCCGCTGGGGTTCGAGACGTCGCGCCAGGCGCCCTCGGCCCAGTACTGGAGCGTCCATGACGAGGGAGCGGCCACGCCGTTGCCGGTGCCGGGTGCGGAGTCGTTCCAGAACTGGATGCGCGTGCTGTTCACGCGCACGGGCTTGTCCCAGTCGTACTGGATCCACTGCTGCGCGGGGCGGGTGCCCGTCCAGCTGCCCCACATGTCCGGCGGAAGCGGGTTGGGGCGGATCAGCTCGTCGTTGAGCGATTTGATCCAGTACTGCGTGGGGATCGGCTCGTTCGAGGCGGACGCGCTCGCCCAGGGTGCGACGTTGGAGCGAGGGGTGTAGTCAGCGCCGCGCTGCGGTGTGGTCTCGACCGGCAGGATGCGGGCGGGGGTCACCGAGTCGTCCCACGTGAGAGGGTCGATCGCGACGGAGCGGCGGAAGTGGTTGCCGCCGACGGCGTCGGCCGTGTGGTACGCCATGTACCACTCGTCCTTGAACTCCACGATGGCGGGGTGGCTGGTCGTCGACGAGACCGGCGCGAGGATGCGGCCGCGGAAGGTCCACGGGCCGAGCGGGCTGGATGCCGTCGAGTAGGCGATGCACGCGTGATAGTTGGCGGGCGTGCAGCTGCTGTTCGGGCCGGCGTTGTTTGCCGCGTAGCCGAGGTAGTACGTGCCGTTGCGCTCGAAGAGCCAGGGGGCCTCGAAGAAGCCGGTGACACCGCTCGTGATGTTCGTCGGGGTGCCGATCCGGGTCTTCATGTCGTCATCGAGCTCGGTGGCCATGAGCCGACCGAAGCTGCCCCAGTACATCCACACGCGATCGTCGTCGTCGACGAGCACGGTGGGGTCGATGTTGTGGGCGTCGTTGCCGAGCAGCGCCTGCGACACCACGGGACCGCCGGCGTGGTCGGTCCAGGGGCCGAGCGGCGAGTCCGAGACGGCGACGCCGATGCCGAACTTGTCGGCCGATGTGCTCGCGGCCTCGTGCACGGGGACGTACCAGTAGAAGCGGCCGTCCACACCCTCGACGACCTGACCGGCGTAGGCGCGGCCGGGCGTCGCCCAGTCGAAGACGACCTCGGGGCGCATGAGCGCGGGGTGGTGCTCCCACTCTCCGCCGGCGACATCGGTGGTGGAGAAGGCCTGCCACTCGTTCATGATGAAGTCGTTGACGGTGGGCCCCGCCTCGTCGCGGCCGGTGTGCAGGTAGAGCGTGTCGTCGACGACCAGGGCGGACGGGTCCGCCGAGTAGTAGGTGCCGTCCCCGAGGATCGGGTTCTCGGTCGCGGCCGTCGCGGCCGTGGCTGGGGCGAGCGACGCGATCAGCGCCGCGACGACGGCGACGGCGAGCGCCCCGCCGGTCTTCCTGGATCTCAGAACCACTTCGTCCTCATTCCTCGGGGCGTCGCCGAGCGGGCGACACGGTCTTCGTTGCTGTGGGATGCCGGGCTGCAAGGCGCCGCGGGCGGGCAGGTCGCGATCATCGGGCTGCCCGGCGGCGCGCGGCCACCACGACGGACGTCGCAGCGACGGCGGTCGCCAGCACGGCGCCGCCGGCGAGCAGCACGCCGCTGGGCATGCCGGCCTCCGACTCGGTGCGGGCGCTTCCGGCTCGGGTCTCGGACGGCGATGCCGGGGCCGCGGGGTCGCCCGCGCTGCTGAGCACTGCGGAGAGAGCGGCGCCCGGGGTGGATGCCGCGATCTCGATCGATCCGGAGGATGTGCCCACCGGCAGGGCCACGAGCGTCGTGCCGGTGCCGTCGGCGCCGATGGTCAGCGTGCCGAGCGCCGTCTCGGGCGAGACGAGGGCGATCTCCCAGACCGCGCCCTCCTGTGCCCCGACGACCGTCACCGGCACCGGATCGCCGACGGAGGCCTGGCGCACGCCGACGTGCAGCGCCGCTTCGGCATCGGCATCCGTGGACCCCATCGGCGAAGCGTCGATCGGCGCACCCTCGACGGCGGACGCGGCGGACGCCGCGAGGGGCCCCGTCACCGCGGCCGCTGCGATCGCGGCCGACAGCGCCAGCGAGCGGACGATCCAGGCGCGGGGACGTGTGTGCGTGGTCATGGCATTCCTCTCGGGGAGGGGAGAAAGGAAGGTGGAGAGGGGGAGCGCCCGCGACGGCGGGCGCTCCCCCGGGCTCAGCAGCCGAACGCGTCGTGGGCGACCGCCCAGTCCTTCGTGACGGTCTCACCGTCCAGCTCGCCGGTCACCGCGACCTGGAGCGCACCCGCGGGCACGTCCTTCAGTCGCGTGGTGAAGGCGGCCGACGCCTTGGCGCCGGGCTGGATGGTCGCGAACGTCTTCGAGCCGTAGGCCGTGGTCACCGCGACCTTCACGGGCGCGTCGCCGTTGTTGACGATCGTCGGGACGAGGATGACCTTGCCCGCGACGCAGCGGTCGGTGACGGTGACGTCCACCTCGAACGCCTCCGGCGCGCCGGCGACCTCGTGCACCTGCCACTCCTTGATGCCGACGCTGCCCTGGCCCTCCACTGTGCCCTTCGCATTCAGCACCAGCCGGAGGCCCGTCGTCGTGACGGGTTCGAACGTGACCGCGTTGAAGGTGTCGACCGCGACCCCGTACGGCGAGGTGGGCACGACATCCGCCCACTCGCCGGCGGCGTTTCGGTACTGCGCCTTCCACGACTCCGGCACCGCGATCCCGGCACCGCCGGCGTCGAGGTTGGAGATGAAGTAGACGCCGGTCTCGCCGACCGTCACCGGCTCGGTCCAGTCGTACTGCACCCACTGGTCCGCGATCTGCGGCCAGGCTCCCCAGACGAACGCGTTGTCGTTGGGGTTCACATCGCCCGACGCCGTGGGAGCCACGTCGTCGTTGAGGCCGTCGACGGTGTTCCAGCCGGCCGTGTACGACGCGCTCGGGGTGGCGAGCAGTGCGACGTTGCGGCGGTGGTTGCCATCGGACGCCGGAACCACGACGGGCAGCACGGCCGACGCGTTGCCTGCCTTGTCGCTCGCCCGCAGGTGCACGGTCGTCTCCTCGAGTCCGACGAGGATCGTGCCGGTGTAGGCGGTCCACTCCGACGCGTCATCGATGCGGTACTCGATCTTGTCGAGTCCCGATCCGGCGTCGGTCGCGGATGCCTTGACCGTGCGGGCGACCGCGTCGGCGGTCGGCGTGACCGCCGGCGCCGTGGTGTCGATCCGGAACGCCGTCTCGACGATCGCCGAGACGTTGGCGCCGGCGTCCGTCGCCCGGGCCCGCACGGTGTGCGCACCCTCCGCGGCGACCGAGACCGGGGCGGTGTAGGCCGTCCACGCTCCCCCGTCGACCGAGACCTCGAGCGCCGGGGCGGCGTCGCGGTTGTCGGTGGCCGAGGCCGTTACCTGCACGGCTCCCGTGTGCCAGCCGGAGGCCGGGGCCTGCGGGGTGAACGAGATCGCCGCGACCGGGGCCGTGGTGTCGGGTCCTTCCCCGCCGCCCTCGCCGACCGTGACGGTCGCCGTGGCGGCCTTGACGCCCGCGATTGTGCTCTGCACCGTGCCGGCGACCGTGAACTCACCGTCGGTCGCGTAGTCCGCGGCATCCACCGCCTCCCACTCGACAGCCAGGTCCTCACGGGAGCCGTCGTTGTAGAGCACGCCCACGGTCGCCGGAAGCTCCGGTGCGACACCGGCGGTGGTCTTCACGGCGACCGGATCGACCGAGTTGATCTGACCCGGGGCCGTTGCACGCACCCACACCGATGCCTGCGCCGGAACCGGCGACCCGGCGACGATGCCCACCACGGTGAAGCTGCCCTCCGAGGCGACCTGCTCCTCGGTGATCGGGCCCCATGCGACGAGCTCCGCCGAGCGGCTGCCGTCGGCGTAGATCGCGTCCACGCGCTCTGGCAGGGTCGGGACGGTGCCGACGCTCGTGCGGACGTCGATCGGCTCGATGCCGGTCGGCGCCTCGGCGAAGACGCGCCACTCGCTCACCGCGACACCGGCGTACGGCTCGGCTCCGGTGCCGGGGCCGGCCGCGCTCAGCACGAGCCGCAGGCGCGTCGTGGTGACCGGGTCGAAGTTCGTGAGGTTGGTGGCCGTGCGGGCGATGCCGTACCGGTCGGCGCCGGTGACATCGACCCACGAGGTGCCGTTCCAGTACTGCGCCTTCCAGGCCTTGGGGATGTTCACGCCGGCTCCCGAGGCGGGGTTCGTCTGGTCCGCCCAGAAGGCGACCTCGGTGCTGTCGACGCGCACGGGGGTCGGCCACGTGTACTGGATCCAGCGCGTCGCCGGGCGTGCGCCCGACCACGTGCCCCACAGGTCGGTCTGCTGACCGCCCGAGTGCAGCACGCGTCCGTCGTTGACGGCGTTCACGTTGTTCCAGCCCGCCGTGTATTCGGCGGTGGGAGTGCCGGACGGGGCGACGTTCGTGCCCTGGGTCGCGACGGAGCCCGCCACCGTGACGTCGGTCGAGCTGGTGAGCTCGCCGTCCGTCGAGGTGAGTCGCAGAACGTACTGACCGGCCGCGGTGAAGCGGGCGATGGTCGAGGGCGATGTCGCCGAGTCGAACAGCGCGAGGCCGCCGGCCGGCGCCGACACGACGCTCCACGACGAGCTCAGGGCACCCGTGGGCAGCCCGTCGTCCTTCGCGGTGCCGACGAGGTCGACCTGGCCGGGGATCGCGACGCCGGGCTTCACCCAGGCGTCGACGAGCGGCGCCTCGTTGGTGCTCGCGGGGGCATCGACGCCGGTTCGGAAGACCTGCACCTCCTTGAGACCGGTCTTGAAGCCGGCCGCGTGGGTCACGGTGACGCGGACCGCGTCGCCGGTGACCTCCGGGAACTGGATGTGGTTGAGGTTGCCGCGCGGGTAGACGGGCGTCCGCGCCTGAGCGGGCACCGGTCGCCACTCCCCGCCGGAGCGGTACTCGACGGAGTACATCGACGGCTCGGAGTATCCGGCGACCGTCGCCGATGACGACGAGGTGTAGAAGTAGAGCCGCGCGTCGTCGAACGTCTGGGCGGAGCCGAGCTCGACGGTGATCGAGTCCTTGGCGTTGGGCGAACCCGCGGTGCCCCAGAAGGGCTCGTTGATCGTCGTGCCGTTCACCGCCGCCGCGGGGGCGCGTCCCGCCGCCGAGTGCGTGGCCGTCACGGCCCTGCCCTCGGCGAGGTTGGCGCTGCCGGCGCTCTGGTCGGAGACATCCGAACCCGCCTTGGCGAACAGGTCGACGACCCGCGCGTCGTTGCCGAAGCGCACGTCCTGCGGGGCCTGCACCGAGGTGGTGTTCGCCGTCGTCACCGTGAGGCCGTCGGCGGCCTCGACCTGGCCCGTGGCCGGGTCGTAGACGACCTTGCCGAGCCCGTCGACCGTGAACGCGAGGGCGCCGTCGAGGAAGACGGAGTAGCCCTCGGGTACGGCGTCGCCGTAGTGGCGCTCACCGCCGGGCGCGTCCCACGTGACCGTCAGGTCCTTGTCGCGGTAGCGGATGTTGTTGGCCGTGAAGTGGTCCCAGTCGATGTCGATCGGGTCGAGCTCGATCTTGGCGTCGCTGCGCGGGCGCAGCCCCATCGTGTCCTCGATCATCGTGAAGTTGGTGGCGCCGAGGATCGTGTGGTGGATCCAGGAGCGGTAGCCGATGCGCTGCGGGTCGGCCGAGCCGTCCGACCAGAACTCGTTCTGGTCCGGCAGGCGGTTGTCGCCGCCGTTCTGGTAGTGCGCCCAGGCGTTCCAGTACAGGAGCTTCTTGTACCAGTCGTTGTCGATCGCGTCGTTCGGATAATCGCGCAGCACGGAGCTCAGCATCCGGAACGTCACGGTCGAGTTGATCACCGAGAAGTTGTTGCTTCCGGGGTCGCCCTCCGCCGCCGCCTCGGCCTTGTCGGCCTGGTTCGCGGTGTAGAAGGGGAAGATCGGGTACTCCTTGTCGTCCGCCCACAGGCGCAGCGCGTCGACGTAGTCATCGGCGTAGTCCGCGTCGCCCGGCTTCGGCATCAGACCGACCGTGAACGGGTAGTAGTTGTTGATCTCCTTCCACGGCACGTGCTCGCCGTTGTCGGCCATCGCGTGCTCGAGGAGGTTGCGGTCCGGGTTCCACAGCACGTCGAGCACCTGCTCCTTGACGTTCTGCGCGAAGGCGTCCATCTCGTCGGCCTTCGTCGCGTTGCCCGCGACGCGGTACGCCTCGGCCGCGGCCTTGGCGTTCGAGTAGAGGTACGCGTTCTCGGCGCGGTCCATGTTGCCGCCGCGCCAGTCGAACGACACCGCGTCGGCGTCGTTGCCCGTCATCGCGCCCCAGTTGTACTCGATGAGGCCGTTGTCGTTGAAGTCGTAGGCATCGATCAGGCCCTCGACGTCGTACTCGGCGTACTCGGCGAGGTTCTCCGCGATCGCGGTGGGTCCGCCGTGCAGCTGGTACGAGCGCCAGGCGGCCTCGGAGATGTACTGCGTGTAGCTGTTCGACCAGTTGGCGGGGTCACCCGGGTTGTCGACGAACTTGTAGCTCTTCGACGTCTCGCCCGCGGACACCCAGGGGCCGTACGAGTAGATGGGGTCGCGGAAGTACTTGAGGTCGTCGATGAACATGCCGGTCGTCAGGACGATGGCGTTGTTGTACCCGAGCACGCCCTCCATCGAGGTCGGGAACTGGTAGTCGTTGCCCGGGATGTCGGCGTCGAGATAGTTGAACCGCATCAGCCACCAGCGGTAGAAGAGCGTCTTGTCGATGTTGTCTTCGGGGGTGTCGAGGTAGGGGATGTTGTCGGCCCACCACTGGTTGTAGGCCCTCACCTGCGTGGAGAAGGCGGCGGCGGGGGTGGCGGCGCGATACGCGTCGTAGTCGGTGCGCGAGGCCGGGATCTCGTCGGTGAGGAGCCCGAGCTGCACCTTGACGCTCGTGCTGCCTCCGGCGGGCACCGACAGCGTCCGCGTGAGTGACGTGCCGTCCGGGACGAACCCGTCGCCGGACAGGCGCGGGAAGATCGTCGTCAGGTTGTTGAGCGCGGCGACCGTGCCGGTGAGCTCCTGGCCGTCGGCGATGGTGGCATAGGGGGATGCGGCGCGCAGCGTGACCGTCTGCGCGGCCCCGGTGGCCTTCACGTCCAGGTTCGTGACGAGCACGTTCGCGTCGGTGATGAACTTGGTCTGGACGATCTCGACACCGCTGGCGGCGTGGCGGTGGACGCTCCGCCAATAGCTCGGCGTCTGCTTGCGCTGCGCGGTGTCCTCGGCGAGGGTGACGTTCGCGCCGCCGACCTGGGCGCTGATCGTGTAGCCGCCTCGATTGTCGATCGACTCCCAGTAGGCGAGCTGACCCTGGAACCCGAGCGTGCCCGGCGTGTGGGTCTTCATGAAGGCCGCCCGGCCCCGCGAGAAGAGCCACTGATTGGTGTCGTCGAAGCTGCCGGCGGTGCCCGTGCGTGCCAGCATCGCGTCGACCCAGAAGTCCTTCGCGGGCGAGACGCCGGCGCCGGCCGCGAGGTCGGCATCCATGATCGCCTGCAGCTGGTTCCCCGGCGTGTACGTGGTCCCCGTCGCGGGCACGGGCGTCGGGCTGCCGGTGAAGGTCGGGTAGCCGATGTCCTCGTTGGCGGCGACGGCCGGGCTGGTCGCCAGCAGCGAACTGCCGATGACGGCGACGGCGCATCCCGCCGCCACCGAAGTCCGTAAGCGCTTTCGGGTGGTTGTCCAGTCCACGTTGCCTGTCCTCTCAGCACCGCTCTCCAGCGAGCGGTGTCACACGTGAAATGGACGTTATCGCTAACAGTGGACGGCCCGCAATGCTTTTCGGTAATTTCGAAACACGGACCCCCAGAGATCGAAAACGGCGCTGAAGCGGATGACGCCGACCGGTACGGCCGTCGTCGCCATCCGACGATGCGGAGCGGCCGCCGCGAGAGGACCGGCGAAGGTCAGCGCCGCGAGATCGTCGAACCGCGGATGACGAGCCGGACCGGCAGGTGGTGGTTGCCGTCGCCGATGTCGATGCCGTCGATGGCGTCGAACACCCGCTGCGCGGCCTGGCGGCCGAGCTGCTTGAGGTTGGCGTCGATGCTCGTGAGCTGCGGCCGGGAGTTCGTGGAGAGGATCTCCCAGTTGTCGTAGCCGATGATCGCCAGATCGTCCGGCACGCGGCGCCCGAGGTCCCGGGCGGAGTCCAGCGCCCCACGGGCGATCTGGTCGGAGCCGCAGAAGATGGCATCGACGTCGGGATGCCGCTCGAGCACCATCGCCGCGGCATCCCTGCCCCAGTGCTCCGACCACTCCGAGAACATCGGCTCGCCGACGATGTCCAGCCCCGCTGCCCCGAGGGCGGCGCGGGCGCCGGCCAGGCGGTCCTGCGCAGCCGCATAGGCCGGATCGCCGGAGATGTGGGCGATGCGCGTGCGGCCGCAGGCCAGCAGGTGCTCGATCGCCAGCCTGCCGCCCGAGTAGTTGTCGGGCGTCAGCGAGAGGTCGCGGGGATCATCCGACGGCGCATAGGCGTAGACGACGGGCACCGGGATGTCCTGACCGAGCGAAGGGCGGGGGTCGGTCTGGCGACCCACGACGATGATGCCGTCGACCCGCCGGCTGAGGAGCGCCTTCAGGTGGTACTGCTCGCGGATCGCGTCGCCCCGCGCGTCGCAGAGGAACACGTTGACCTGGCCCGCGCCGAATGCGTCTTCGGCGCCCATCAGGATCGGGATCATGAAGCGGCCCTCGAGATCACTCGTGAGCAGCCCGACCGTGCCGGTGCGTCCTGCGAGCAGCCCGCGCGCCATCGCGTTGGGAGTGAACGAGAGTGCGTCGGCCGCGGCGAGCACCCGGGCCCGCGTGGCGGGCGCGACGTCGCCGCGCCCGTTGATCGCCTTGGAGGCGGTCGCTATCGACACCGCCGCCTCGCGAGCGACATCGCTCAGTGTGGCTGCGCGTGCTCCGCTGTCGCTGGGCATCGGTGCCTTCCTCGTTTCGGAAACGTTATCGCTGAACCGTCTTGACCTGGCGGTGAGTCACACGATAGCTTCCCGAAAGGGATTTCGGGAATTTCGATATCCTGCCTTCACACCGCGGCCCGCAGCAGACCGAACCGTCTGCGCGCCGCACTCAAGGACGAGCAAGAGGAGACAGCATGAACCCGCATCGAAGCCGGCGCGCACCCCTGCGTGCAGCGACGGCGATCCTCGCCACCGGAGCGCTCATCGGCGGGCTCGCCGCCTGCTCGGGCGGTTCCACCCCGGCGCCGGAGGTCTCGATCGGCCCCGAGGGCGTCGACGACGGATCCACCCTGACGCTCTGGACGCGGGCGCCCATGGAGGCCCAGGCCAACCTGCTCGTCGACGCCTACAACGAGTCGCACGAGAACCAGGTCGAGCTCACCGTCGTGCCCAACGACGATTACGTCGCCAAGGTCGGCGCCGCGGCCGGCTCGGACGGACTGCCCGACCTGTTCGCCGCAGACATCGTCTACGTCCCGAACTGGGTGCAGCAGGGACTCTTCGCCGACATCACCGAGCCGATCAGCGAGCTCGACTACGCGGCCGAGATCAACCAGGGCCACCTGTCCGCCGGCACCTACGAGGACAAGGAGCACGTCCTCCCGTTCGTGCTCGACCTCTCGATGCTGATGTGGAACAAGGACCTGTTCGAGGAGGCCGGCCTCGACCCCGAGAAGGCGCCCGAGTCGCTCGAGGAGTTCGCCGCCGCCGCCAAGGCCGTGCAGGCTCTCGGCAAGGAGGGCGTGTCCGGCACGTCCACCGGTCTCAACTGCGGTGGATGCCTCGTCTTCACGTGGTTCCCGACCATCTGGGCCTCGGGCGAAGAGGTCATGAACGACGACGGCACCGAGTCGCTGCTCGCGAGCGACACCGCACAGGAGGTCTACTCCACCTGGAAGGACCTCAGCGACTCGGGTGCCGTGGCGCCCGGATCCGACGAGGAGACCGGGGCCACGTGGGTCGCCGGATTCCAGGAGGGCAACGTCGGCGTCATGCCGTACCCGGCCACCCTGCTCTCCGCGCTCGACTTCGACGCCGGCGTCGCCGGCATCCCGGGCGTCGACGGCGGCGCATCGACCTTCGTCGGAGGCGACGGCATCGGCATCTCGAAGGACTCGAAGCTCTCCGCACAGGCGTGGAACTTCCTCTCGTGGATGATGTCTGAGGAGGCCCAGGTGCAGGTGCTCGCGAAGAACGGCAACGCCGTCTCCCGCTCCGACCTCGCCGACAACGAGTACGCGGCGGCCGACCCGCGCCTCGTCACGATCAACGAGGTCGCGGCCGAGGGCCAGACGCCCGTCTCCCTCAACTTCCAGCAGGCGTTCAACGCCCCCGGAAGCCCGTGGATCACGCTGGTGCGCAACGCCGTGCTCGGCGACGGCGCATCGGTCGAGCCGGACAACGAAGAGATCACGGCGGTGCTCGGCCAGTAGCACCCCCAGGGGTGCGCTCCGTCCGCGGAGCGCACCCCCGCCGACGCCCCGGCGCCGGCGCACCCGGCATCCGACACCCCAACATCCTCTGACACCCGAACCGAAGGAGCGACGTGGCCATCACCACGCCTCAGCGCCGCACGAACCGATCGCGCGGGAACCCGCAGCGCTCGCCGCGGCGCCGACAGCCGATGGGCGGCCCCCTGCAGGGGTGGGCCTACTCCGCCCCCACCGCTCTCTTCGTGGTCGGGCTGTTCCTGATCCCGCTGGTGCTCGTCGTGCAGATGTCGGCGTCGGACTGGCCGCTCCTGAGCGGAAACCAGGGCCTCAACTTCCCCCAGAACTACGTGGACGCGGTGAACCTGCGCCTCTTCTGGGACGCCATCGGCTTCACGCTGCTCTACACCGTCATCACGACGGTGCTGCTGCTGGGCCTCGGCCTCGGCCTGGCGCTGCTCGTGCAGGAGTCGACCGCCTGGAAGGGCTTCCTCCGCACCTCGTTCCTCATCCCGAGCGCACTCGGGCTCGCCTCGGCCTCCCTGCTGTTCTACGTGCTCTACTCCCCCTTCGCCGGTCCGTTCGCCGACCTCATGGCGGCGTGGGGCATCACCTTCCTCGGCACGCCGGAGGGCGCCCTCTGGTCGACGGTGTTCCTCGTCGTGTGGCGTTACGCCGGCTTCTACATGCTGCTCATGCTCGTCGGACTGCAGGGCATCTCCGACGACGTCTTCGAGGCGGCCCGCATCGACGGCGCGACCCGCTGGCAGACGTTCCGGCACATCACCGTGCCCCTGCTGCGCCCGACATTCGCCCTGACCACCGTGCTGTGCGTGACCGGCTCGCTGCTGGCGTTCGACCAGTTCTACATCCTGACCAAGGGCGGTCCCGACAACTCGACCATGACGATCGTGCAGCTGATCTACAACGTCGCGTTCCAGGGCCAGAACAACCTCGGCATCGCGGGCGCGCTCTCCGTCATGGTCCTGCTGGCGCTCATCGTCATCAACATCGCGCAGCTGCGCGCCTTCCGTCGCCCCGAGGAGTCCTGATCATGGCCGTCACCGACACGACCTCGACCCGCACCATCGTGGCGCCGAACAGCAGGCCCGCCACGCGTCGCCGCCGCCGCAGTCCGCTCGGTCGCGTGGTGCTCGGCGTCCCGTACGGGATCTTCACGGCCGGGCTCGCGATCATCTTCCTCTACCCGCTGGTGTGGACCACGATCTCCTCTTTCGGGCCGCGCGCCGGCACGGCCCAGACCGACGGCTGGGGCTTCGGCAACTACGTCTCGCTGGCGAACTTCCAGGCCGGCATCTGGGTCTACCTCGGCAACTCGCTGTTCGTGTCTCTGCTGACGGTCGCGCTCACCCTGATCGTGTCGTTCTTCGGCGGCTACGCGTTCGCGCGCTTCTCCTTCCCCGGCAAGAACCTGCTGTTCCTGCTCGTTCTCGCGATCCTGATGGTGCCCTACGCCACGCTCCTGATCCCGCTCTACGTCATCCTCAACGCGATCGGGCTGAGCAACTCGCTCGTGGGCGTGGCGCTCGTGCTCACGATGTTCCAGCTCCCGTTCTCGATGTTCATGATGCGCATCTCGTTCGAGTCGATCCCGCGCGAGATGGACGAGGCAGCCCTGGTCGACGGCTGCAACAGCTTCTCCGTGCTTTGGCGCGTGCTGCTCCCGGCGGTGAAGCCCGGGCTCATCACGGTGGGACTCTTCGCGTTCCTCGCGGCCTGGAACGACTTCATCGCGCCGCTCATCCTGATCAACGACACGAACCGGATGACGCTGCCGCTGGCCGTCGCCAACCTCCGCGGTCAGGTCATGGGCGTCATCGACTACGGCGCCACCGAGGCGGGGGTCGTCGTGCTGGCGGTGCCGTGCATCGTGCTCTTCCTGGTGCTCCAGCGCCACTACGTCCGCGGTTTCATGACAGGAGCGTTCAAGGGATGAGCTCGCACACCATCACCACGACCTCCGCCCCCACGGCGGCGCCGGCCGTGCCGAGCACCGGGCGGCTGCGGCCGCTGGGCATCGACGCCGTGCGCATCACCGGCGGGTTCTGGGGGCGCCGGCAGAGCGTCAATGCCGCCGCGACGCTGCCGCACATCGGCGAGCGCCTCGAATCCGAGGGGTGGCTGCCCAACTTCGACCTCGCGGCATCCGGGGCACTCCCCCACGGCCGCCGCGGGCGCGAGTTCTCCGACTCCGAGATCTACAAGTACCTCGAGGCCCTCGCGTGGGAGATCGGCCGCACCGGAGACGCCTCCCACGAGGAGCGGTTCCGCGCGGTCGTCGCGCGGGTCTCCGCGGCCCAGGAGCCCGACGGCTACCTCAACACCCACTTCGGCCGCGAGGGCCAGGGCGCCCGGTGGTCCGACCTCGAGTGGGGGCACGAGCTCTACTGCCTGGGGCACCTCTTCCAGGCGGCGGTCGCCCGGGAGCGCACCCGCCCCGGCGCCGACGACCTGCTCGCCATCGCCCGCAGCGCCGCCGACCTCGTCTGCGCCGTCTTCGGCGAGGACGGCATCCAGAGCGTCTGCGGCCATCCCGAGATCGAGGTGGGCCTCGCGGAGCTCTCACGGGTCACGGGCGAGCCGCGGTACGCCCGGCAGGCGCGGCTCTTCGTCGATCGTCGAGGAACGGGGTCGCTGGCCGACATCGAATGGGGGCGCTCGTACTACCAGGACGACGTGCCCGTGCGCGAGGCCGAGGTTCTGCGCGGGCACGCCGTGCGCGCGAACTACCTCGCCGCCGGCGCCGTCGATGTCGCCGTCGACACCGGCGACGGGCCGCTGCTCGACGCCCTGCGCACTCAGTGGGCCAACACCGTCGCCCGGCGCACGTACATCACGGGCGGACAGGGCTCTCATCACCAGGACGAGGCCTTCGGCGAGGACTGGGAGCTGCCGTCCGACCGCGCCTACTCCGAGACCTGCGCGAGCATCGGCTCGATCATGTTCGCCTGGCGGCTGATGCTCGCCGACGGCGGGGCTCAGTACGCCGACCTCATCGAGCGCACGCTCTACAACGTCGTCGCCACGTCGCCGGCGGCCGACGGGCGGTCGTTCTACTACGCCAACACCCTGCACCAGCGCGTCCCCGGCATCCCCGCCGACCCCGACGGCACGTCGCTGCGCGCGTCGTCGTCGCTGCGCGCGCCGTGGTTCGAGGTGTCGTGCTGCCCGACCAACGTCGCCCGCACCTTCGCCAGCCTCACGGCGTACGTCGCGACCACGGACGACCAGGGGCTGCAGCTGCACCAGTACGCTGCCGCGGAGATCGACACGACCCTGCCCGACGGGCAGCGGGTGGCGCTGACCGTCGAGACGAACTACCCAGACGACGGGGTGGTGCGCGTGATCGCGGGCCGATCGAGCCGGGCACCCTGGAGCCTCACGCTGCGCGTGCCGTCGTGGGCCGAGGGCGCGGTGCTCAGGGCGCCGGGCGAGGACGACCGTGTCGTCGCGCCGGGGACGGTCACCGTGCGCCGAGCCTTCGAGGAGGGCGACGTCGTCGAGCTGGACCTGCCGATGCAGCCTCGGTTCACGCATCCCGACCCCCGCATCGATGCCGTCCGGGGGTGCGTCGTCGTCGAGCGCGGCCCCGAGGTGTTCGCGCTGGAGTCGGTGGACAGCGCGGCGGCCGCGCTGGGCGAGGACGTGTCGGACCTGCGCATCGACGCCTCGGTTCCCCCGCACGAGACCGGCGGCCGCGTCTACGTGAGGGCGGTGCGAAGCAACACGGGCTCGCATGCCTGGCCGTACGGCGGGGTGGATGTCGGGACGCCGTCCGCTCCCCAAGAGGTGCCGCTCGTGGCCTATCACGATTGGGCGGGCCGCGGCCCGTCGACGATGCGGGTGTGGATCCCGGCGAGCTGAAGACGCTGAGCGCCGCCTCGCGCGAGCGCGGGGAACGCGAGATGGCCCGGTCGAATCCGACCGGGCCATCTCGCTCGTCACTCAGCCGCAGGCGCGGGCCGCGTACTCCCCGTCGATTGTGACGGCGACGGGCGCGCCCTCGACCGTCGCGGACGCCTGCACCGACACCGTGCCCGTGGGCACGGACGCCTGCCTCGTCGAGAAGGCGTAAGCCGCGCTCTTGCCGGCGGCCAGGGAGGCGACCGACTTCTGGCCGTAGGCCGACGACACGTTCAGCGACACCGGCACGCCCTCGCCGTTCGAGGCCTGGACCGTGAGGACGGCCTTCCCCGCGACACAGCGCGTGTCGGCCACGACCGTCACGTCGAGCGACGGCTCAGCCTCCTTCACGGTGCCCAGCCGCGCGAGCTGCAGGCTGAGGGCCCGTTCCGGTGCGTCGATCTGATTCTGCGTCCCCGCCGGGCGGGCGTCCGCCGCCTGCGCGTCGGCGAGCAGCTCCTCCAGCTCTGCCCACTCCCCCTCCGGGTAGTCGGCCTCGTTCAGCGTGCCGGCATAGGCGATCGCGGCCTCCAGGTCGCTCTTGTCGAGCGGCAGGTTCTGCGAGGTCAGCGTGTCGCTCAGCAGGTAGTGGTCGAAGTCGACGTGCCCGCCCGCCTCCTGGGTCGCGTACGTGAACAGGCCCACCCGATGGCCCATGAAATGCGTGAGGCTTCCGTCGAGCGATTGAGGCCCGACGCGGTTGCCGAGCTTGTTCCAGGTGACGCCGTCGACGCTGTAGTAGAACGTCGTCCAGAGCTGGCCGGTCGGGTTCGAGAACTCGAGGTCGGCCTTGAGGTGCACTTCGGTGGCCGAGCCGAGGCTCGCGGTCGTGCCGGGCAGGAACGACTCGATCGCCGCCTGGTCGATCGTCGTGGTGAAGGGCTGGGTGCGGTTCACCACACCCAAGGTGTTCACGCCGCCGACGCGCTTGACCGCCACGTACGAGAAGCCGCGGTTGTATGCCGCGAGCCCCGCGACATCGCCGTTCTTCATGCCCGAGATGTCGAGCTTCGCCTCGGCGGACTGACGCGGCCCGAAGGTGCGCTGTGAGAGCGTGTTGCGGGCCTCCTCGAGGTAGGCCGCCTCGTCGTCGTTCGCGAGCTTGAGGTGCTTCATGTTGCCCGTGAGCACCTTGTTCGTCGTGAGCCTCAGCCATCCGTCGCGGTCGGTGAGCGACCAGTACCGGTTGTCCGGCGCGTGGTTCCACTGCCACGGCAGCGCCAGGCGCGAGCCGTTGGGCGCGATCTCGTCCGGATGCGGCGCCTCGGTCGTCAGCGGACGGCCCTTGAGGGAGAGGTCGTCGACCGCAAAGTCCATGAGGTGCGTGTCGGGGGCGGTGGAGGGCGTCGCCGTCCACGGCGTCTCGACGAAGATCCGCATGGACGACAGGCTCTGCGAGGCCGGAACCGTGAAGCTGCCCGAGATCGTGGCCCACTGACCGCGGGTCGCGGTGACGCTCGCGAGGTTCGTGAAGGTGCTGCTGCCGTATCGCGCGGTGACGAAGAACTGCTTCGTCGCCGGGCTGTTCGGGTTGGTGTACTTCACCTTGGCCGAGATGTCGTAGGTGACGGAGTGCTGCACCTTGCCCGACACGTCCTGCGCGGGTCCCGACCCCGTCGTGGTGCGACCGGTGACCTGCAGTGCACCCGCGCCGGACGCGGCATCCGTCGACGGCGAGAGGGTCGCCGTGTCATTGACGATCCACCCGGTCGTGCCGTTCTCGAAGCCGGGGTTCGTGAGCAGCTCGACCCCGAGCAGCGACTGGTCGACACTCGGCGGCGCCGGGATGGTCCAGTCCTCGTCCATGTAGGCACGGTGGGGCGCGTCGTTCTCGAAGTCGTCCGAGACCACGATGCTCTTCTGCCGCTCGTAGAGCTCGTCCTCCGGGCTCAGCTCGATCGGCTTGGGGAAGGCGCCGTTGACCGGCACCGAGCCGCTGTTGCCGAACGTCGGCCACCCGTCCGACCAGGTGGCCGGGATGAGCGCGGGAATGCGGCCGATCGGGAAGGTGTCCCGGAAGAACATGCCCGACCAGTTCGTCGAGCCGTCCTCGGCTGCGATGGGGACGAGGCTGCCCTGCGCGAAGCCGTTGGAGTTGAGCACGCCCTTCGCCTCGTAGGGGTTACTGCCGTCGAAGGTCGCGTAGCGGCCGAGCAGCGTGTCGGACCGGAACAGAGCGACCTGGCGCCCCTGACCCGAGGGCCACGTGATGATGACGATGTAGTACTTGCCGTCGATGTACTGCACCTGGGCGCCCTCGAAGAGCCCGCCGATGAACGAGGAGCCCGGGTAGTCCGATGTGCGGAGGATCTGCGGGTACTCGGCGACGACCGTCTTGAGGTCGCTGCTCAGCTTCACGGCGCTCGTGGATCCGGAGCCGTAGAAGATGTAGGGCGTTCCGTCGAGATCGAAGAAGAGCGAGGGGTCGTGGTACGCCCGGCCGAGCGCGATGCGCTCCCACGAGCCGTTGTCGATGTCGTCGGTGACGTAGAGATACGACCCGCCGAGGTTGTTGGTGTTGAACGCCACGTACCACTTGCCGTCGTGGTGCCGGATGGAGGAGGCCCACTGCCCCTGTCCGTAGGAGGACTGGCCGTTGCGCAGCGAGAACGAGTCGCTGATGTCGGCGCGGTCGAAGACGTAGTTGACGATCTCCCAGTTGACGAGGTCGTACGACTTCATGATCGGCGCCCCCGGGCTGAGGTGCATCGTCGTGCTGATCATGTAGTAGATGTCGCGGCCCTCGTCGTTCTCGGATGCCGGGATCCGTTCGACCGAGACGTCGGGGACGTCAGCGTTGATCAGGGGCACCGTGTAGGTGCCGTCGCCCTTGTCCGTCGAGGTGTAGCCGGAATCGGGCTGCCATTCCTCGGCGGCCTGGGCGGGGGGCGCGGCGACCAGGAGCGCTGCCGCGAGGGCGGCCGCGGTCACGACTCCCAGCTGTCGGCGCGCGCGGGTGGTGGATGACGGGGACAACGGTTCTCCTTCGTTGGAGGGTTCTGCAGGGGGTTCACGGGAGGGCGGCCCACGGCCGCCCTCCCGTGGTGGGGTGGCGCGTCGCTAGGACGCGTCCTCCCACAGGGTGAGGGTGAGGGTGCCGGAGTAACTGCCGGGGGCGACATCCTTCGGCGTCTTGAGCACGAGGTCGGCGTTGGCCTCCCACGTCCCGACGGCTCCGGCGGAATCCAGCGCGAGCGCCAGGAACTCCTCGGCCTCGAGCCCGACGTTGTTCGGCGCCTCGTCGAAGATCGTGCCGACCTCCGGGCCTTCCGCGACCTCGCCGTCGTTCTCGGTGAGCAGATGCGGCACCCAGCCGAGGTGCTCCGGACCGAGCTCGGGCACACCCGCCGCGGTCAGGGCCGAGGACTGACCGGTGACGTACCAGAACGCCGCGGCCGGGACTTCCTCGCGGTCATCCGACACCGTGACGGTGGGCAGCACTCCGGTGAACTCGCGCAGGTCCTGGTCCGCGGAAGGAACCTCGGTGAGGTCCGCCGACCCCGGTGCGACGCTCATGGTGAGCGCCCCGACGGGCGGGATCGCCTCGATGTCGACGTTCACCTGAACGTCGTCGTCATCGAGCTCGTCCGCGACCGCCGCGCCGGCGGCGCCGAGCAGCAGCAGGCCGCCGAGGACGCCGGCCGCCGTGCGGACGAGCATGCCTTGCTTCTTCATGTGTTCTCCTGTTCCGGCGGGCGTCGTGCCGCGCCGTGGTCGTCGGCGACCGGGTGTCCGGCCGCGGGGTGCGGGATGGCGGCTCGTCGGACGAGCCGCCATCCCTGGGGGTCAGCCGCAGCTGTGTGCCGCGTAGCCGGCCGACACGGCTCCGGTCAGCGCTTCACCCTCGACCGTCGCGGTGGCCGAGACCTCCGCGATGCCTGCCGGGGCGTTCGCGACCCGCGTCGTGAAGGCGCTGGACACCGACTTGCCGGCGGCGACCGTGACGGAGGTCTTCGAGCCGTACGGCGTCGTCACCGACGCCGTGACCGGCACGCTCTCCCCGTTGGTCACCTTCACGGTGAGCACCGACTTGCCCGCGACGCAGCGCGATGCCGTCTCGGCCGTGACATCGAGCGTGCGATCCTCGGCCTGCGTGAACGACCAGTTGTCGAGCTCGAACAGGTCGCCGCTGCCGCCGCTGTAGGTGAAGAACACGTCGTGCGTGCCCGTCGCCCCAGTGAGGGATGCGGTCAGCTCGATCCACTCCCCGGTCGTTCCGGTGACCGGGACGGTCCCGATGACGGGCCCGGTCTCGCTGCCCGTGCGCACGCTGATGGCTCCGCCGCTCTGCAGCGGCTTCACCTTCACCGTGACGCTCTCCGCGCCGGCCTCGCCGAACGCGACGGAGGACAATCCGGTCCAGTCGCCGCTGTCGATGTCCCGCACCGCGAGGTTCGGGGAGGTATCCCCGAACTGCGCCGAGCCGCCGGTGACCTTCTGCGTCGCGATTCCTTTGCTCCACCCGAACGTCTCGGACTCGAAGGTCCGGAACGGGTCGAACTCGCGCACCTGCTCCACGCCGGCGTACGTTCCGACGACCTGCTTGATCGTGCCGTCGGCGTTGAAGCCGAGCTCCTCGATGTGCGGGCTGCGGTACCCCTGGGTGGTGTTCCCGTTGATCCGCTTGTTCAGCGTCGGGGCGTGGTAGGTGAAGTAGTACTTGCCCTCGAACTCGAACACCGACTGGTGATTGTTGCCGCCCGTGCCGGCACCGAAGAACTGCGACTGGTTCGGGAAGAGCACGCCTGCGTAGGTCTCCTTCGGCCAGACCATCGGGTCGTCCGAGATCATGTAGCCGATCTGGCCGCCGCCGGGGTAGCCGGGGAGCGTGGCCTGGTTGCCGCCGAAGTCCGTGCCGCCGAAGTGCGACGAGTACGACATGTAGTACTTGTCGCCGCGGGTGAAGATGTGACCGGCCTCGAACGCGACGGGCGCGTCGACGACGGCCGCAGTGCCCTGCGTGTTCACCATGTCGTCGGCGAGCTCGATCACCCGGATGTTCTTCGGGTTGTTGAAGCGCTCGGCCGCCGGCATCGTCGTCGCCGCGGGACCGCCGCCGAAGACGAGGTAGCCCTGACCGTCCTTGTCCACCAGAGGCGCGGGGTCGAATTTCCACGCCACCGCCTCGGCGCCCGGAGTCGTGCCGTTGATGAGCGTGCTGGTGCGCTCGCTCTTCCACGGCCCGAGGGGGCTGTCGCCGGTGACCACGTTGCTGGAACCGCCGCCGTTGGCGTAGTAGAGGAAGTACTTCTCCTCGCCGTTGACGATCTTCTTCGTGAAGCCGGGGGCCCACGAGTTGCTCGTGAAGGGCGCGATGCCCTGCGCTCCGGCCACCTGGATCTCGCCGTGATCGGTCCAGTTCACAAGGTCCTCGGACGAGATCAGGGTGATCTGGTTGATGCTGCCGTAGTTGATGGAGGGCGAGATGCCCGTCACCGGGTCGGGCGCGTAGCCCTGCGTGTCGTTGGTCATGTACATGTACACACGACCGTCCTCGGCGTACCCGAATCCGTCGGCGCCGAACTTGTGGCCGATGAGCGGGTTGTGCTCGCCGGGGAGCTTGCCCACGACCTCGATCGTCTTGGACGGGGGCGGCGGCGGTGCCGCCCCGATCAGCGACACGTCGTCGACGGTGAAGTCCATGAGGTGCGTGTTCGGGTCGGCCGACGGCGTCGCGGTCCACGGCGTCTCGATGAACAGGCGCGTGGTCGCGACGCTCTGCGTCGCGGGGATGGTGAACGTCGCGTTCACGTAGCCCCACTGGCCGCGCGCCGGCGTCGCGCTTCCGAGGTTGGTGTAGGTCCCGCCGCCGTAGTGCATCGTCACGAAGAACTGCTTGGTCGCGGGGCTGCTCGCGTTGTCGTACTTGACCCGCGCCTTGATGTTGTAGGTCTTGCCCGCCTGCAGCTTTCCGCTGAGGTCCTGCATGGGACCGGACCCGGTCGTCGTGCGTCCCGTCGTGCGGACCGCCGACGAGCCGGCGAACGCGTCGCCGACGATCGAGAGCGCGCCGCCGTCGGTCGCGTTCCCGTTGTTGATGAACCAGCCTTCGAGGCCGTTCTCGAAGCCGCCGTTGACGATCAGCTCCTCGTCGGCCGCCGTCGCGGGGACCGCGAAGCCGCTCAGAATGAGGGCGGTCGCGGCGATCGTCGCGCTGATGATGCCAGCCCGTCTCCGCCGGCGACCCGCGCTCGGTCGTATCACTTGCCTGGTCAAGGGTTCCTCCTCGTTGATCGATCAACCTTGCTCCGCCGACATCGCGTTTCAGGCGCGACGAATAAGCGACCCGGGGGGTCGCTCGGCTGCGTCGGACACGGCATCCGGGCACATTGTCGTGCACGAGGGCGTCCGCGGCGGTGTTCTGAATGTTAGCGGTACCACTTTCGGTCCGCAAGGGTTCATTCCCAGCCGCCGATAGAGTCGCTGCAAACAGCCCGCCGATGCAGACCAGGTGCGATGACCGAGCCCGAGACTCCCGCAGCCCGTCCCCGCGTACGAATGCGGGACGTCGCCGAGCGGGCCGGAGTGTCGTCCCAGACCGTGTCGAACGTCGTCAACGGACGCACCGACCATGTCGGGCCCGAGACGATCGAGCGCGTGTCGCAGGCGATCGAGGACCTCGGATATCGTCTCAACCAGAGCGCCCGGTCGCTCCGGAAGGGCACGACGGGCATCGTCGGCCTCGGCCTTCCCGACCTCGCGTCCGAGTACTACGGCGAGCTCGCCGAGCGACTGGCGCGCCGGTTCTCGGCGCGAGGCGTTCGGCTTGTCACGGAGAACACCGGCGGCGCCGTGACCGCCGAGGCCGAGTCGCTCGCGGCGTCCCACCTGGAGACGTACGACGGCTTCATCCTCGCGGTCGCCGCGAGCGAATCGGCCGACCTCAACCGCATCCTCGCGACGAAGCCGATCGTCCTCCTGGGCGAGCGCGCTCTGTTCACGCGCTTCGACCACGTGCTGATGGACAACGTGGGGGGCGGTCGCCTTGCGACCGCCCACCTGCTCGAGCGGGGCGCCCGGTCGGTGGCGATCCTCGGTGGATCGCTGGCCGGTGGCGACTCGGTGCAGACCCTCAGAACGCGAGGCTACATCGAGGCGCACGAGGCGCTGGGACTGCCGCTCGATGAGGCGCTCGTGGTGCGCAGCGGGCTCGACGCCATCGCAGGCCACGAGGCGATGGCGAACCTGCTCGACCGTGGGGGGCCGAAGGTGGACGGCCTCTTCGCCGTCACCGACTCGGCGGCCTTCGGCGCGATGCGCGCGCTGCGGGAGCGCGGCTTCACGATCCCGGACGACGTCCAGGTCGTCGGCTTCGACAATCTCCGGTCGGGCGCGTTCTGCACTCCCGCTCTGACGTCGATCGAGCCCGGCAACGAGGAGATGGCCGACGCCATCGTCGACGTCATGATGGCCCGGCTGGAACGCCGGCGCGACTTCTCCGATCCTCGGCGGGTGATGCCGGAGGCCCGTGTCGTCCCCCGCGAGACCACGCTCGCGGGACCGGCATCCCCCTGATTGCTCTCGCGCAGCGCGCCGGCGCCGCACGAACGGCGCGAGCGCGTCCCCCTTTCGGGGGGTTGCGCGACGACGCCGACAACCGGTGAAGTTGTCGGATGGCTCAAGACATCGCGACACCCCCGAGTGCGGCGCCCGGACTCAAGCGCGCCATCGGCACCCCGCTGCTCTTCGCCTTCATCGTCGGCGACACCCTGGGCGCGGGCATCTACACGCTCGTCGGCTCGATGTCCTCCGATGTCGGAGGGGTGATCTGGCTGCCGCTGCTCCTGGCTCTCGTGGTGGCCCTGCTCACGGCCGGAACCTACGCGGAGCTCATCACGAAGTACCCCCACGCGGGGGGAGCCGCCCGCTACGCCGAGCGGGCATTCGGCATCCCGTACCTGTCGTTCCTCGTCGGGTTCCTGATGATGGCGTCGGGAATCACGACCGCCGCCGCGCTGGCGAACGCCTTCGCGGGCGACTACCTCGCCGCCCTCGTCGACGTGCCGCCCGCGCCCACTGCGGTGATCTTCATCATCCTGCTGACGCTGATCAATCTGCGCGGCGTGCGCGAGTCGCTCACCGCGAACCTCGTCGCCTCCGTCATCGAGGTGACCGGTCTCGTCATCGTCATCGTGCTCGCGGCGATCGTGCTCGGCAGCGGCAACGGGGATCCCGGTCGCCTGCTCGAGTTCGCGCCCGATGTGCCGCCCCTTCAGGGCGCGTTCGCGGCATCCATCATCGCCTTCTTCTCGTTCCTCGGCTTCGAGGCCGCTGCGAACATGGCGGAGGAGGTGCGCAACCCCTCCAAGGCGTATCCGCGCGCACTGTTCGGCGCCCTCGCCACCGCCGCGGTCGTCTATCTGCTGATCGCCCTCGGTGCCGTGATCGTCGTCCCGCCGGAGGAGCTCGCCGAGTCGACCGCACCGCTGCTGGACGTCGTGGCGAGCAGCGGCATCGCCGTTCCGCAGTGGCTGTTCGGCCTCATCGCCCTCGTCGCCATCGCCAACGGGGCGCTGCTGTTCATGGTCATGGCGAGCCGCGTCGGCTACGGACTGGCCGAGGCGAACCTGCTTCCCAGCGCGTTCGCGCGCGTGCTGCCCAATCGCCGCACGCCCTGGGTGTCGATCGTCGTGGTCGCCGCCGTGACCATCGGCCTGACTCTGATCGGCGACGTCGCGACGCTCGCCGAGACGACCGTGCTGCTGCTGCTCCTCGTGTTCCTCTCCGCCAACGTCAGCGTGCTGGTGCTGAAGAAGGACAAGGTCGATCACCCGCACTTCACCGTTCCGCGCTTCGTGCCGGTGCTCGCCATCATCGCGAGCGTCGTGATGCTCGCCCAGCAGACCGGCGTCGTCTGGCTGGGCGCGGCGGCCTACGTCGTGATCGGATCCATCCTGTTCCTCATCGCCCGAGCGGGCCGCAAGCGCGAGGAGCGCCTGAAGGACCGCCATTGACAACCTGACGGTTATCAACACGCTGGTTGCGTGAACGGAACCAGCCGGGTCTCCGCCCACTTCTCCATGTCGCTCGACGGATTCATCGCCCGCGATGACGACGGTGTGAGGGCGCCTTCATCAGCGGCCGCCGCCTGTTCGGCGAGCCTCGGCTGAACGGCGCCTGAGCAGCACCCCCCGCTGGGGGTGACCCGGCGCGCGAGGTGTATCACCGGTCGGAGCGACGCCTCTGTCCAGGTATCCGACCATCCGCACACTCCGCGCTGGAAGCCGGGGCGCTGCGGCGCGCTCGGTCGCGGGAAAGAGGCAAAGATGCTCAACTTCCTGAACCACTTCACCGTCCCGGATGTCGATCACGTCACGGTGTTCCACGACGACCAGGACGCGGACCTGTTCTACATGGTGCCGGAGCTGCCCTCGATCCTGGCCCGGGAGGACGGCACCCCCGCCTTCACCCTGATCTCCTTCGCGCGCGACTTCTCGCTCATGGCCGACAAGGCCACGGCGCTGCCGACCGCGGAGACCGAGGGCGGCCTGCTCCAGGTCACGACGTCACTGGAAGTGAGCCAGGAGGATCAGGAGAAGATCCGCGACTACATCGCCGGCGGCATGGACGACAGGCCCCGCCCGATGCTCGACGGCAAGCGCATCATGCTGATGCGGCGGGCGGTCGGCGGCCGCACCGTGAAGCTGACCTACCCCACGTGGGTCGACGGCAAGGTCGGCTTCCACCTCTTCCCGAGCGGCGGAGAGACCTTCGTCAAGGCGATCGAGGGATCCGAGAAGCCGTCGCTGGTCGCCAGCAACCTCGCCTCTTATACCGCGCTCCTCGGTCAGGAGGGGCTGCGTCTGATCCGCAACTCCATGGAGGACGGCTGGAGCCCCGGCACGATCAACTACGACATGTCGTTCGTGGCGCGCATCCCGAATCTCTCCGTGCACGTGTGGGGCGAGTCGCACGACGTCTACAACGAGATCAAAGAGCACTCCACCATCACCGAGACGTACCGCAACGGCCAGAGCACCCGCACGTACCGGTATCCGCAGGTGTCGAGCCTCAAGGAGCTCCGCGACCTCAACACCGGGCTGCACATCGAGTACAACCTCGGCGACTTCCGGGGCGGCGGCGCCGAGGGCGAGGATCCGACCCAGGCGGTCGAGGATCTGGTCTTCAATATCGTGCAGCAGCTGATCACCCAGCGCTTCCTCACCCCTGGATTCGCCCCCGGACTCAAGGCGGAGAAGCTCGGCACCGATCCCCTCGCCCACGGCGGCGGCGAGAAGATGCCCGGCGGCAACCAGCTGTGGCTCAAGGACTTCGAGCAGCGGATGGACGTGAAGATCGACTTCACGTTCGAGGGCACCACCAACTTCCTCGTCGAGAAGCACCCGAACTCCGAGCTGTTCGCGCTGGTCGACAAGGAGCAGGTCAAGAGGTCGATCATCGAGGCCGACCTGAGCAAGCCCTACTTCACGCTGCTGGATGTGCCGGTGCAGGTCACGGCCGACTTCGACCGCGACCCCATCGCCGCGATCAAGGTGTTCCTCGAGTACGACCACGAGGACGAGCGGGGCGGCGGGCGAAAGCGCCAGGTCGAGGAGTTCCTCTTCGACTCCAACGATGACAAGTACTACTTCCGCACCGTGATGGCGCGGCTGCCCGACGGGACTCCGAAGGACACCTACACCTATCGGAGCCAGATCATCTACAAGGCGAGCGCGAAGTCGGAGGACCTCGCGCCGGTGACCACCAACGACCGCAACCTCATCATCGGCTACGACCAGCTGAACTGCGTCAACGTCGCGGTGTACTGGGGGGCGATCCCGGTGGATGCCGTGCAGCAGGTGCAGGTCGCCTTCCGCTACCCGGGGGTCGATCTGCCGTCGGCGACATCCGAGGTCGTGCTGCGCCTCGACGCGCCGCAGGCCGCCTGGTTCACCTACACCGGCGACCAGAAGTCGCAGGAGTACGAGTACGACGTGACGTTCTTCATGGCCGACGGCCAGCGCGTCGCCCTGCCCACGCAGCGGGCGTCGACGCAGCGCCTGATCATCAACGCGCCCTTCGAGGACAAGCTGAACGTCACGTTCGTGCCGCAGGGCGGCTTCCCTCCGGTCGCCTCGATCGTCGTCACGGCGAAGTACGCGGACGGCGACTACGAGGTCAGCGACGTGCACTCGTTCACGAGCTCCGCCGACATCTGGGAGTGGAGCATCGACCTGCGCGACCGGTCGAAGCGGGCGTTCGAGTACCGCGCCGACGTCACCTACGCCGACGGATCGTCGAGCTCCGGCGAGTGGCACCCGGGAGCGGAGGGAACCGTGCTGGTCGGGGACGTGGCGCGCGAGATGCTCGCGGTCGAGGTGGTCGCCGATCTCGTCGACATGACGAAGTGGAAGCTCGTCATCGTGCGCCTCGCGTACGACGACGGGGCGGGGCTCACGAGCGAGCACGTCGTCAAGCTCACCGCCGTGCCGCCGAATCCCGCCGACCTGAAGTGGGTCGTCCCCATCAAGGACCCCGCCAAGCGCACGTACACGCACCAGATCCAGGCGTTCGGCCATGGGGGCGAGCGGCACACCGCCGGCCCGACCGAGAGCACCGACCCGCTGCTCGTGCTCGAGTTCTAGGAGGACAGTCGCCATGCCCGAATTCGCTTCGATGAGCACCGCGATGCTGGCCACGGCCATCGCACCGACCCTGCAGCTTCGCCCCCAGGTGCTCACGCGCATAGCCGCCCCGCGCCTGCTCACCCTCTCCGCGATCCGCCACCTGACCGTGATCGGGCAGGTCGACAACGCCCCGCACGTGCAGTCGGCTCCCGATGGCGTCGAGCGCGCCGTCGCCGGCGAGGACGGCATCCCGTACTTCGTGCCCCAGGCCCGCGTCGCCGTGCGTTCCGAGGCGACGCGCGCCCCGCACGTCTTCCTCGAGCGCCGGGGCGGAGAGGTCTTCCTCCAGGTGTGGTTCGACCTCGTCCGCTTCCCGTCGCTCGCGACGGAGTCCAAGCCCCTGCCCGTGGCCGGCTACACGGTGGCGCTCGTCGGGGCCGACGGGGCGCACCGCATCCCCTTCGATCGCTGCGACGACCTGCCCGCGCCCGAGAAGTCGGAGAACGTCGTGTCCCGGCTCTTCTGCGAGACCAAGGTCGACCCCAACGACGCGATCGGACTGCTGCAGAGCGCCGGCTCGGTGTTCCGGGTCGAGGGCGATGTCAGCTTCTCGATCAGCCAGCCCGCGCCCGGGGCGACGCCCGGATTCGACCCGACCAGCCTTCCGCCGCTGCTCATAGATCCGGTCCGCATCGCACCGCGGGGCCGGATGCGGGTCTTCGCCAAGCCGGTGGAGACGCCCGCGCCGGCCGCTCCGCTCCTCGCGGCGAGGCTGCAGATCTCGCCCTTCCTCTCGGAGGCCATCCTCGCGACGAGCGTCGCCGACGTCGCGCAGCCCGCACCCGCCGTGGTCTGGGCGACCCAGACGAAGCGGATGTCGCTCGGCGCAGCCGACAACAGCGGCGTGAACGGCTACTACGAGCCGGGCCTGATGGAGAACCGCGCGATCTACTCGCAGGTCACGAGCGGCTTCGGGTCGGAGCCGTGGTCCGAGTGGGTGGAATCTCCGAACGGCCGCTTCATGGACTCACCCGTGCCGGACCAGTTCTACGTGCTCCCCGACGAGTACCGGCTGACGTTCGACGCCGAGACCAGGACGCCCTCGATGATGGTGCTGCTGGTGCCGCCGAAGGCGGGTGCCGAGCCGTCCGGTCCGGTGTCCTTCGGCGGGGACTACACGCTGCGCACCCGCTTCAGCGTCGTGCCGTGGGTCGACCCCGCGCGCCTGGAGCGGCTGCGCGCAGAGATCGCCACGCACTCGGGACGGCCCTATCCGGAGCTGCTCGTGGGCGGCATCCGGAGCGCGACGGTGTCGCTTTCCGCGGTGCTGCACGAACTGGGATCGACCGTCGTCGGATCGACGGATGCCGCGGCCTCCGTCGATCCGCTCGGCTTCGACCTGGTGCTCGACTGCACGAGCGAGTTCTACAGCACACTGTCGCACCTGCTGGTCACGGACGGGGTGGATGCCACGGTCACGGCCACGCTCGTCTCGACCGAGACCGACCCGCGGCGGGTAGACGTGCCGACGGTGCTGCGCCTGGACCGGCCGGCGTCGGATGTGCTCTCGGCGGAGCTCATCCCGGCGCCCCTGCCGGAGGCCCCTCCGGCTCCGCCCGTCGACGCCGCTCCGGTGCCTCCCGTCGATGGCGCACCCGCCGATGGCCCCGTCGCCGCGACAGATCCGGTCGCCATGGCCGTGCCTCCGGCTCCCCCGACGCTGCGCGTCTTCAACCCGCTGCCCTACGCGGTGACCGTCGCCCGGGCCGTTCCGAGCCTGCTGGTGATGGACGAGTTCGTGTCCGCACCGCTGGGGGCCGTCGCGGCCAAGGCGGAGCCGGAGTCGTTCACGCTGCCGCCGGCGGGCGCCGACGCGCCATCGTCGATCGACCTGACGCTCATTCCCGAGAGCACCGATCAGCCGCCCGTCTTCGGCCGGGTCGGCGTCGCGTTCATCGGGATCGACATCGACATAGATCCGCAGCAGGTGCTGGCGAAGGCGCACGACACCGGCACGTCGGGCACCGTCTCGAGCGCCGTCAACGTGCGCTGCTACCAGCTCGAGCACCCCGAGGTGCTCCCGCCCGCCCTCGCCGACGTCTTCGGCCTCGAGGTGCAGCTCCGACGGTCGGAGACGGCCGAGGCCGTCACCGTCTTCCTCACCCGCGACCAGGCGTCGGCCGACGTGCAGGTCGCATTCACCCTCGGCGACATCATGGCCGGCGCCAAGCCCGAGCAGCCGACCTTCCAGTGGCGTGCGCGCAACATGGCCGGCGCCGGGAACGGCGCGTGGTCCGAATGGGCCGCCATCACGGGCCGTCAGCTCTTCGTCTCCCCGAACGGGGTGTGACGCCGTGATCGCCTCGCCGGATCGAATCGTCTCCCACGGCGTCACGGCCGCGCGCATCGAGGGTGCCCGCTGGCGCTACGCCTCGCTCGCCCCCTGGCCGCAGACGACCCCCGCCGGCGACCCGCTGATCTCCCTCATCGAGGCCGGCGGCTTCGCCCTGGCGCAGCTGTCCGTGCAGCTCGACCCTCCCGCCGCTGAGCTGGAAGCGCTCAGGACGGTGCTGCGCGGGGACGACGAGGGAGCGGCGCCCGTCATCCTCGAACCCGCCGTATCGGCCGTCACCGACATCCGGATCATCGCCCAGCCGGGCGGCGACGAGCGCGTCCTCGCGACCTCGCGCGGGAGCGGCTTCCCGCCGTACACCGCCGCGTTCTCTCTGCCGCTCGCCGGCCGTGATCTCGAGGTCGTGAAGGGGGCGCTCAGCGGGACGGAGCGGCTGATCGACGTGCGCTTCACCGTGCACGTCGACGGCACCGAGACCATCCGATCATCCGATCTCGCCGCGTGGGTGCGCGGCGAAGAGTCCCCACAGGAGGACCAGCCATGTTGAAGATCAGCAAGCAGTGGATCATCGAGGGGGTCACCGTCTTCGGCGACGACGCGTTCGACGACGTCTTCTACCCGATCCCCGAGACGCCGCGGTTCCGCACCGACGACAACGGCGCTCCGGTGTTCAAGTTCCTGAAGTACCGCACCCCGATCGACCGGGAGGACGGCAGGCGCGGCGGCGGATTCGTGTTCTTCGACACGGAGTTCACGTTCACTCCCGCGGAGCTCGACAAGGTCAAGACCGCCCTCGACGCCCTCGTGCAGGAGTCTGCCCGCAAGCCGGACTTCCGGGCGTCGGTCCCTGGGTCGGCAGAGGCGCGGATCGGCACGATGACGTACACGCGGGGCACCGCCGGCCTGCTGCTCAAGGAGGACGGCGGAACGCTCATCGAGGCGGTGCGCGGAGCCGGCAAGCCGTCCCTGTTCGGCCGCAACATCTCGGCGTTCATGGTGGAGTTCTCGCCCGAGGGCGCAACCCTCTTCGAGCAGGCGCTGCAGGGCAAGGGAGGAGCGGTGCAGGTCGTCTACGACCTCTCGTTCGTCGCGAAGCTGCCCGAGACCACGGCGCGGGCTTGGTTCGAGGCGGAGAAGTTCTACTCCTACGAGCAGACCATCGACATCGACTGGGAGGTCTACGGCAGCGACGAGTACGTCGACAAGATCACGGAGGAGTTCGAAGCCAACGAGACGATGGGCGTGGAGCTCGACGTCCAGCACGTCATCCCGGGCGATCCGGAGGGCACCGAGAAGCTCAAGCAGAAGATCCAGTCCATGATGGAGCGCTCGCTCCAGGACGCGGTGCTGCGGCTGATGATCCCCGACATCGAGGCGCTGGCGAAGGACGACCGGGGGATGCCGGAGGACATCGAGCACCTGAAGCGGTCGTTCGAGACCACCCGTGTGGCGTCGTTCGAGCAGGAGTATCGCGAGAACTCGGCGATCGAGTGGAACATCGTCCCGCAGGGCACCCTGCCGAACATCACGAACATGGTGGACGGCGACGGGAATCCCGTGCTCTGGGCCGACCACGCCACGGAGGTCGATCTCAACGACCCGTTCTTCCAGACGCTTCACGTGAAGGTCGGGGTGAACGCCGACTTCGCGGCGCTCCCGATCCACTCGATCGAGGTGAAGCTCGAGTACAAGCACGGCGGCCAGCACAAGGTCGAGGAGTACGCGTTCGCCACCGCCGACGACGTGGCCGACTTCGAGACCTTCATCGACGCCGGGCACAAGGAGTACTCCTACGTCTACCAGGTCAACTACATCGGATCGTCGAAGGCGTTCGTCTCGGCGCCGGCGACGACGAACGACACCGTGCTGACCGTGAACGTCGACGACATGGGCCTGCTCGATGTCGACGTGCAGGCCGGAGACATCGACTTCACCAAGGTCAGCTCCGCGCAGGTGACGGTGCGCTACCAGGACACCGGCGTCGAGAAGTTCGAGGAGCAGTTCGCGCTGACGCAGGCGTCGACATCCCACCGGGTGCAGCACGTGCTCTACCAGCCCCGGCGCGCCCCGGTGCACTACCAGGTGGAGTACTTCCTGGCCGACGGCCGCCGCATCCTGACCCCCGAGCAGTCGACGGAGCGCACGCCGATCCTCATCAACGACCCGCTCGGACGCACCCGGAAGTTCGAGGTGCGCGGTGTCGGCGACTTCGCCAACCGCATCGAGCAGATCTTCCTCGACCTCGTCTACGACGACCCGGCGAACGACTACAGCGTCGAGCAGTCGGTGGTGCTGACCGCCGGCAGCGAGGCCGTCTCGCAGCCCTTCGCCGTGCTCGGCGACGGCGGCGGCACTGTCCGGTACAGCGGCTCGATCAGGTACAAGGACGGCACCGTCAAGGCGATCGCACCCGCCGAGGCGACCGGCACGATCATGGTGGGCGACGTCGTGTCGTCGAAGCTCGACGTGCTCGTCGTGCCCGACCTCGTCGACTGGACGCAGGTGCGCCTGGTGCAGGTCGCGCTCCGGCACGGTCCCGACTCGAGCGGACACGCCAGGGACCTGATCTTCTCGCCGCAGCAGAAGGCCGCCGAGCGATGGCAGCTTCCCCTCCAGGACGGCGAGGACGCGAGCTATCGGTGGAGCGCCGTCTACTTCATGGCCGACGGCACGTCTCACACGACGGAGCCGGTCGCGTCGACCGCGCCGTCGCTCGTGCTGCAGCCGCCGTCGGCCCTCAGCCCGGTGCCCGCGCCGGTGGTCGCGCCGTCGCCCGTGCCGACACCCACGCCGACCCCGGCTCCGCTCGCCGCGCCCACCCCGGTCCCGACGCCGACACCCACCCCGGTCCCGGCACCGACACCGGTCCCGGCACCGGCCACCCCGGCACCCGTCCCGGCGCCGACGCCCGCGCCGATCCCCGGCGGCACGCCGCCCCCGCCGCCCGTCCCCGGCGGCACCCCGCCTCCCCCGCCCGTCCCCGGAGGCACGCCGCCTCCGCCGCCCGTCCGCTGACCTCTCGACGATCCCGACACGAACAAGCGAGGACTCCGATGCTCTATCTCAACCCGCCGTACTACGTGATCGACGGCGTCTCGCTGATGCCCGATCACGAGGATCCCGAGCAGTTCTACTTCATGCCGATGTCACCGCACCTGAGCGTGATGGAGGAGGGCGATCTGCGCATCCCGCAGATCCAGGTCATCAAGTTCACCGGCCGCCCCACCCCCGAGAGCGATGTGATCTCCGGCGGGTTCCTCGACTTCGACTGCAACCTCGGGATCGACCCGGAGCGCCTCACCGCGATCGCGGAGCAGCTGCGGGCGGAGGCCGGCCTTTCCGGGCTGCCGCGCCTGACCCCCGTGCCGCTCATCGGCGGCACGGTGCGGATGATGCTGTTCGGCGCAGAGACCCCGAAGGAGGAGACCGGGCTTCCCGGCCGCCGCGAGGAGGAGGAGATCGCGGGGCCGAAGTTCGTGCAGAAGATCGTGCACCCCGCCTCCCCCTCCCTCTACGGCGACAATCAGGCCGCCTTCTCGGTGCGCCTCGACCAGGAGGGCGTCACGATCCTCGACCAGGCGATGGGCGCCGAGATGCTGCCGATCGGCGTCGTGTACTCCCTCGAGTACGTCGGCCTCCGTCCTGCCTACAAGGTCGTCGTCACGGCTGAATGGGATCGGGTGCAGAAGCACTTCGAAGAGACCGAGTCCGTCAACGTGCCGCTCATCGCGTCGTCCACGATCGAGAAGGTCATCGATGAGCTCGTCGAGAACCAGGTGATCTCCATCGACGCCGAGAGCCTGGTCGCCGACGAGGACGACACGGGCGGGGCGAAGGCCCGCTACGACGCCGCGCTCGCACAGGTGAAGGAGCTCGTCTTCGAGAACTTCTTCACCCCGAGCCTCGAGCCGATCGAGCGCCAGACCGGCGACACGATCGACGACTTCGGCCGCGTCCTCCGGACGATCGCGACGAGCGGCGCCACGTCGGTGTGGGAGCGCAAGGAGGTCGACATCACGCGGATCGACCGAAAGAAGCTCAACATCGAGATGACCGAGCGCACATCGGTCATCCGCGAGATCCATCCGCAGGGCCACTTGCAGGGCATCGTGCGCGCCGTCGAGGCCCAGGGCCTCGACATGAAGCGGTTCATCACCTCCGTCTCGCTCGAGGACCCCTTCTTCGCCCGGCGCACCGTGCGCGTCATCCCCCGCGCCGACTTCGCCACCGACCAGATCGAGTCGATCAACGTCTCGCTCGACTACGACGGCGCCGTGAAGAACGTCGTCCTCGACGCGGCGGCGGAGGAGCAGACCGTCGAATGGCAGAGCTCGCTGGAGGGCGGCCGCATGCGCGCACCCGTCGACGTGTCCTACGAGGTGCTGTTCTCCAGCGCCGCCACGGGTCGCCCCCGCCGGATCGAGGCGTCGATCGGCGCCGTCGACGGCGACGTGGTGCAGATCGCCCCCAGGGACGGCGCGGGCTACGAGCTTCGGTGGATCAGCTTCACCGTCGTCGACTTCCCGTGGGACCTCTACCGGTCGATCGAGGTGCACTGCACCTACCTCGACGAGGAGAACGGCATCCACATCACGAACCACTACGGGCTCACGGCGGAGCAGAACGGCGGGGCCTGGCCGGTGTTCGCTCTCGACCCGGCGAAGCGGACGGTGGGCTACCGCCTCATCCTGCACGGCGTCGACGGCCGCGACTGGGACAGCGGCGACCTGACCACCGACACCGACCAGATCCGGATCACCGATCCGTTCGGCAGCAGGCGGGTGGTGGATGTCGTCGCGCCGGCGTCTCTGTTCGGCACGCAGCTCGACCGGGTCTTCGTCGACGTGCGATACGACGACGAGGAGAACGGCATCCACAAGCGGGAGTCGTTCGAGCTCAGCGCCGCCGACACCGCCACCAAGCGATTCACGGTCGAGCTCGCGGACCAGACGAAGCGCCGCGTCACGTTCAAGGTGTCGATGCTGCGCATCGACGGCATCGTCATCGACATCCCCGAATCGACCACGGAGCTCGAGCGGATCATCGTCACCCCGCAGATGCGGGGACACCGCACGGTGACCGTGACAGCCGACGGGGTCGACTTCGTCGGCAGCGGCATCCGCGAGGCGACCGTCGAGCTGCTGTACGAGCGGGTGGAGCTCGGCCTGCGGCTCGCCGGCACGGTCACCCTCACGCCCGATCGCACCGCGGGCACGTTCGAGTACGACTTCGCAGAAGGCGACCCGGACTTCACCTACCGCGTCATCCACACCCTCGAGAACGGGCTCACGCGTCAGAGCGCCACCCGCACCTCGAGTTCCGACCGCGTTCTCGCGACGGTCGACTGAGCAGGATCAAGGGAGTCGTCATGTTGCAGCTCGGCACGGGGATGCAGACCATCCAGGGAGTCACCGTCTTCCCGGACCACGCGGACGAGGAGCAGTACTGGTACCTTCCCGCGCACCTCTCCATCGCGCGGCGACCGGAGGATGACTGGCCCCAGTTCACGTTCATGAAGTTCAAGCGCGAGGCGACCAGCGAGGGCGTCGAGGGCGGCGGATTCCTGATGTTCACGGTCGAGCTGACCCTGCCGGAGAAGGTCGAGGCGGAGATCCGCTCCAAGATCCCCTCGAACGCCCGCCTGAGCGCCGTCCCCTTCGACTCCGGCACCGTCGAGTGCATCGCGCTCAACCTGCAGGGACCGGGGGGCACGACGGCCACCGTCAGCGATGTCGGCAGCTTCGTCGCCGTGCAGACGATCCTCGGCGCGCGCGTGCCCTCGCTCTTCGGCGACAACCAGGCGGTGTTCAGCCTCGCCCTCAGCGCCGAGGGAGCGACCCTGCTCGAATCGGCCTTCGCGCAGGGCGCCGCTCCCATCGGCGTGATCTACCAGCTGACCTTCACCGCGATGCAGCCGGCTCTCGACGTGCGGATCACCGCCGACTTCGAGCGCATCTACAAGCACTTCAGCGCCGGGATCAACGCGAACGTCTACTACGTCGAGGTGGGCATCGAGGTCGGGCTGGAAGAGCTCGTCCAGAACGGCGCCATCACGATCGAGGTCACCAACTACTCGACCGCAGAGGACAAGTCCGACCAGGAGCAGGCGGCGATCGACTTCTTCAAGCAGCACCTGCTGCAGGCGTGGTTCACCCCGACGCTCACACCGGGAACGCTGCAGGGCGGGATGGCGACGGCGCCGCGCGCCGGCGGCGGAGCCGGGCTCTTCGGCCCGGCACGGACGGGCGCCGCCGAGACGAAACCCCCGGGTACCGGCACCGGAGCGCGGCCGCCAGGGGGCACCGGGGGCCAGACGCCCCCGACCCCGCCGCCTCCTCCGGGCGGCGGGGCCCGGCCGCCGACACCGCCGCCGGGTGGCGCACCCGGCCGGCCCGCCGCGCCTCCCGCCGGAGGTCCCACGGGTCAAACCGGCCCGGCCGGGGGGACTCCGGCTCCGCCCGTCCCCGGGGGCACGACCGGTCAGCCGGCTCCCCCACCCGCCGGCGGGACCCCGGCTCCGCCGGCCCCCGGAGGCACGACCGGTCAGCCGGCCCCGACGCCGGGCGGCGGAGGCACTCCGCCGCCGAGCGGCCCCTCGGCGGCGACCCGGGACCTCTTCGTGCACTTCGTCGAGGAGGGCGGCACGGCGGGCGTGCACGGCGTGTACACCGTGAGCTACGAGGCCGGCGGGGTGCAGCACGACATCTCGACGCCGCCGGGTTCCGCGAGCCAGGTGCACGTCCAGGTGCCGGGCGACTGGACCGCCGGAGGCCTCGCGGCGACGGCATCCACTCTGCCGGAGCTGACGATGGCGGATGCCGACCAGCTGCGCCGCCACGTGACGTCGGGCGAAGGGATCCTCGCCTCGGGCCAGCGCGAGGCGCCGCTGGGCATGGCGATCGGCACGATCGCCGTCCCACCCGGCACCGGTGACCTCTCCGCCACGGTGCGGCTGCCGGTCACCAGGACGACGGTGACGGCATCCTCCCCCGATGCGCTCGTGGCCGCGGTGTTCCCCGGCGGCCGGCTGGTGCAGCCCGGCATCTACGACTGCCGCCGCGTCGGCGCCACCCACACGTTCGAACTGATCACGCCCGGATGGCCGGGCTCCTTCGAGACACCCTCAGGAGGTGCGCAATGAGCGGACAGACGCCGCCAGGACCGCCGAGCCCGGCGGCACCACCGCCCCCGCCCCCCGGGGGTGCGGCGACCCCGGCTCCCGCGCCGGCTCCCGCCCCCACGCCGGCACCTGCACCGGCCCCCGCACCGGCACCGGCTCCGGCTCCTGCTCCGGCACCTGCTCCCGCGCCTGCTCCGGGAGGGAGCGCCCCGACTCCGCCGGCGCCCGCGGGGGGAGGCCGGCCGTCCGTGCCGCCCGCTCCGGGCGGAACGCCCGCTCCCGGCGGAACGCCCGCTCCTGGCGGATCGCCCGCTCCTGGCGGAACGCCCGCTCCCGGCGGAACCACCGCCCCCGCCGCGGCGGCACCGGGATCCGGCGCCATCCTGACGTTCTCGATGAAGGCCATCCAGCAGGAGGAGCGCAAGACGCTCGTCTTCGAGTACCACCGCGAGCAGGCCGTGACCCGCACCTACGCGCCGCAGTCGCTCATCGGCCTGCTGATCGACGATCTGACGGGTCCGGGACACTTCCTCGAGGTGGACCTCGACGATCCGTTCTTCCGCAGCCTCGACGTCGAGGTCTCGATGACGTCGGCGTTCGAGCCGATCGGGCTCCAGTCCGTCGCGGTCGCGCTCGACTACAGCGACGCGGACCACCCGCAGCGGCACCGCCACGCCGACCTCGTGTTCGATGCGGCGCGACCGCAGCCGCAGCACTGGATCGTGCCCATCGGCGACGACTACGACCTCGGCTTCCGTCCGCGGATCGAATACCACTTCGACCCGCAGAGCGGCTGGGCAGCCGAAAGGAACGAGGTGGTGATCGAGCCCGGTCGCACCGAGGATCGCACTCTGCAGCTCGATCCCACCCAGCACGTCGGATTCATCGCCGTCGAGGTGCGCCCGGGCCGGCTCGACCCCCTCGAGGTCGAGTCGGTGGAGGTCACCCTCTCGCATGCGTCCTCCACGGGCTGGTCGACCACCCGCACGATCGAGATGCGGGCCGACAGCGCGCCGGAGTCCTGGCGCGTGCGCACCGCAGGCCCCGATGAGGTCGGGTACACGGTGCAGACCACCTATCACCTCGTGGGCGGCGGCACGATCGTCCGGGAGCCGATCGGCTCCACCGCCGGCGTGTTCGCCGTGACGACTCCGTTCTCCGCGCGGGTGAACCGGCGGATCGACTTCGCCGTTCCTGCGGGGCAGTTCGCCACGGTGATCGTGGATGTCGGCTACGACGACGGCACGCACCGCGTGGCGCGGCGCCTCGAACTCGACGGCTCGGCGCTGGCTCCGACGCGGGTCGAGATGGGGATCGTGGACCCGACACGGCGGGAGACCACGACGCAGGTGACCCTTCTGGGTGCCGATGGGGCGGTGGTGCGCGGAGCGCCGTTCATCGGCGAGGCCGAGTTCCTGAGCGTCGGGCCCGACGGCACAGTGACCGGAGGCTGAGGTGGAAGCGACGATCTCCGCGATCTCGGCCGGCGAACGACCGCTGGCCGCTCTCCTCGAGCGCGCCGCGGTCGTCCACCCCGAGGGCGTCGAGCGGGCGCGAAGGGAGCTCGAGGTGACGCTCCACGCCACCCGGGCATCCGCCATCGGAGAGCTCGCGTGGCGCGCCAGCTGCCTGACTCCCCTTCGCTGCCCCGTAGAGGTCGCCGTCACCTCGGCCCGGGCGGAGCTGCGCACGGTCGTCGACGTCGTCGCCCCCGAGGGCGACCGCCGGACGGCGCTCGACACGGCGATCGAGCTCGCCGGTCGTTTCGGCGCCGCCGGCCTCACGCCGCGGTCGCTCGCGGCGATCAGGGCGCACCAGCGCGGCATCCCGCTGCGGTTCGGGGCGTGGCTCGGCAGCCGCCACGAGGCGGCGGGCACCCGGCACAAGGTGTACGTCGAGACGGGTTCGGATGCCGATGCCTGGCGCCTGGTCGACAGTCTCGCTCCGGATGCGCGGCGCGTGCTGTCGAACGTGGGCCCCATCCGCTTCCTCGGCCTGCCCCTGGACGGGTCGGGCGACGTCGAGGTGTACGTCCGCCCGCCGCTGCTGGACGACCAGCTGCTCGGAGCCTGTCTCGGGCGGGCGGGGCTGGGTCGCTTCGCCGAGCCGATGAGCGCCGCGATGACCGGTGGTCGCCCGAACGGGCTCGGGGGGCGCAATCACGGCCTCAGCGTCTCCGTCAAGGACGGCGTCGTCGCCGCAGTCGCCGGCTTCACCTTCGCGCGCCAGCGCCACCGGCTCGATCACCGCGTGCGCACAGCGGTGCTCGCTCGAGCCATCGCAGAGCGGTGGCCCTCGCTCGACCTCTACGAGTGCATCTCGCGGCCCCTCGCCGCACCCCGGCCGATGGGACGGCCCGTGCACACCGTGCTCTCCGAGGTCGCAGCGGCAGGCGCCGAGCACCTCGAACATCACATCGGGCTCGCGCCCCCTGCGTCATGGCAGGCGGATGCGGTCCACACGTCGGGTCCGATCGGTCCCGCGACCTCCCCCTATGAAAGTGAAGGAGTCCGATCATGAAGCAGATCACGCTGGAGAATCTCCACTGCACCACCACCGAGGACTGGCTCGGGTCCGACGAATGCCGGCTGGAGGTGTACAACGACGGAGAGCTCCACTTCGCGTACCGCCATGACCTCAACGACGACGAGAACTGGGCGCTGAACGCCTCGCTGCTGTTCGCGAGCACCTGCACGCTCCGCCTCTTCGATGAGGACGGCGACGTGCCGGGCGACGACGACGATGCCCTCGGTGTGGTGAGCATCGGAACGGCGGACGTGCAGCACGCGACGGCGACGTTCCGCGAGGACGACGCCGATTTCACGCTCACCTACTCGGTGATCGATCGCCCGGACATCTCGCAGAACGACGTCGCCACCTTCGCGATCGACCAGTTCGAGGCATCCACCGCGCCCGGCGTCTGGCCGCAGCTGTCGAAGGCCGACATCATCCAGGATCTGCGTGAGCGCCGCTGGAATCCGACGGCCATCAACCAGGTCAACTCGAACTTCTGCGGGCCGACATCCATCGTCTTCGAACTCGCGCGCACCCAGCCCCGCCGCTATGCCGACCTCTGCCGCCAGCTCTACGAGACCGGCGGGTTCTGGTCGCGCACGCACCGCGTCGACGCCCCGCAGGGGCTGCGCGACACGCACGCGGGCCAGAACATGCGTCCCGCGGACTGGATGCTGATCTCGACCATGCGCAATGACGAGAACGCCCTGTTCGGCGTCTCGCCGACCTCCAGCGGCCTGACCTCGCAGGTCGAGGGCATGACGACGCCGTGGGAGATGGAGGGGTGGACGAGCGAGCTGCTGCTCAAGGACAACGTGAGCAACAGCACGACGTTCGTGTGGGGCGAGTTCGACGCCATCCGGCATGCGCATCAGGTGTGGGCGGGCGGCGGCAGCGCCTTCATCATGCTGCACTCCGACATGTTCGCCGCCCCGAACGGGATGGTGCCGCCCTGGCCCGACCACTGGGTGGTGTACGCCGGCGGACTCGACGAGAGCGGGGGCCGCATCAAGTTCACGGTGTATTCCTGGGGCAACATCTATCCGCTCGACCTCAGCCTGGATCACTTCGAGAACTGCATGTTCGGGATCGTGACGGGGTTCTGATCGGGCTCCGGGGGTGGTGGCGGCTCGTCGTGCGCGGCCAGAATGGCGTGGTGAGCGAGCACGAGCCGACATCGCCGCCATCCTCCGACCCCGCGGCGCTGCGCCAGGATCTGATGGCGGAGTACCAGGCGATCCTGAAGATCGTTTCCGAGTTCGACGGCCGGATCATGATCGTCAAGGGCTGGTCGGTGACGCTCTCGCTCGCGGGCCTCGCCCTGGCCTTTCAGACCCAGCACTGGGCGCTGTTCGCGCTGGCGAGCGCCACGGCGCTGGGCTTCTGGTACATGGAGACCATGATCAAGCGGCATCAGATGCGGTACTACCCGCGGATGAGGGAGATCGAGGTCGCGGCATACGAACTCAACAGGGTGCCGATCGAGGACGGCTCCTCCGTCTCGTCGCCCAAGATCGACTGGAAGTGGGGGTACACCGGCAGGGGTGCCGAGTACCCGGAT
Source organism: Microbacterium sp. (assembly GCA_036280835.1). Lineage (GTDB taxonomy): Bacteria > Actinomycetota > Actinomycetes > Actinomycetales > Microbacteriaceae > Microbacterium. The sequence continues at coordinate 62,094 of DASUQB010000271.1, forward strand.
GCCCCGACGCGGCGCAGCCCCGCGGACCTGCGGCGGCTCCTGCGGCGGGCCCCGTGGATGGCGCACGTGCTCGTGCCGCACGCGATCGCCGTCGTGCTGGGCGTTCTGCTGTGCGTGCTCGTGCTGACCGGGGCCCCCGGGTTCGAGGGCTTCACGCTCTGACGTCGGGGAACCCCGGCCTGTAGCGTGGGCGCACACCGCTCGTGGGGAGAAGCACATGACGCACGAACCGCCCGCCGCCGAGGTGACGATCAACGAGATCGCCGGAAGACTCGAAGCGCAGTTTCCGCAGTGCCCGGCAGCCACCGTCCGGGATGTCGTCGCCGAGGCGTACGACGAGCTCAAGGACGCGAAGGTGCGCGACTTCGTCGAGGTCCTCGTCGAGAAGCAGGCGAAGAAGCGGCTGAAGGCCCTGGCGAGCGGCTCGTCGCCGACTCCCTGACGAGCGCCGCAGCGCCCAGCGCCACGCGGTGACGTCTCCGGGTGATCCACCCTCTCTTCACCTGGAACATCCCGCGGACTACCGTGGCACTGTGTCCGCTCCCGTGACCGATGCACGCACAGCTCACGCCGCCGGCGTCGAGCGGCTGCTCGAGAGCTACCGGGCCGTTCCTGCCACCGCCCCGGTGCGGCTCGCGAAGAAGACCTCGAATCTGTTCCGCTCCCGCAGGAGCACGCATGCCCCCGGGCTCGACGCCTCGGGGTTGACCGACGTCATCGCCGTCGACCCGGCTGCGCGGACGGCCGATGTGGCCGGCATGTGCACGTACGAAGACCTGGTCGCCGCCACGCTGCCCTTCGGGCTCGCGCCGCTCGTCGTGCCGCAGCTCAAGACCATCACCCTCGGCGGCGCGGTCACCGGGCTGGGCATCGAGTCGACCTCGTTCCGCAACGGCCTGCCCCACGAGTCGGTGCAGGAGATGGACATCCTGACCGGCGCGGGCGAGCTGGTCACCGCATCGCTCCGGGACCACGAGGACCTCTATCGCGCCTTCCCCAACTCGTACGGGACGCTGGGGTACGCCGTGCGCCTGCGCATCGAGCTGGAAGAAGTGCAGCCCTTCGTCGCGCTGACGCACCTCAGCTTCCGCTCGCTCGACGCGTTGGTGGAGGCGATGGTCCGCATCGTCGACACCGGGAGCTTCGACGGCGCACCGGTGGACTACCTCGAC
>DASUQB010000272.1:0-2751 GCA_036280835.1 Microbacterium sp.
ACTGCCCGTCGCCAGCACCTATGTGAGCGAGTTCGCACCGGCGCGCATACGCGGGCGGCTCATCGTCATCCTGGAGGCCTTCTGGGCGGTCGGCTGGACCGCGGCGGCGCTCATCGGGTACCTCGTCATCCCCGGCTCGGAGAACGGCTGGCGCTGGGCTTTCGCGCTCGGCGCCCTGCCCGCCGCCTACGCGCTGGTCGTGCGCTGGGGACTCCCGGAGTCCGCGCGCTGGCTCGAGCGGCGCGGCCGCCGCAGCGAGGCGGAGGCCGTGGTGCGGCGCTTCGAGGAGTCCGCGGGTGCGGCCACGCCGGAAGGGGCGGATGCCTCGGCCGAGGCATCCGCCGCGTCGCCGCCGCTGCCCAGCGCGGGGGAGCGCCTGGCGGCCCTCTGGACGACGGAGTTCCGGGTGCGCACGGCCTGTCTCTGGCTCGTGTGGTTCTGCGTCAACTTCTCCTACTACGGCGCGTTCATCTGGATCCCGTCGATCCTCGTGGCTGCGGGCTACGACCTGGTGCGCTCGTTCGGGTTCACTCTCATCATCACGCTCGCGCAGCTGCCCGGCTATGCCCTGGCCGCGTGGCTGATCGAGGTGTGGGGCCGGAGGCTGACCCTCTCGGTGTTCCTGCTCGGGTCGGCGGTCGCCGCGGTGTTCTTCGGCACCGCGACGACCGAGGCCGCCGTCATCGCGAGCGGCATGGCGCTGTCGTTCTTCAACCTGGGCGCCTGGGGCGCGCTCTACGCCGTGACGCCGGAGATGTATCCGACGTCGCTCCGCGCGACGGGATCCGGCTGGGCCGCCGGCGTCGGGCGCATCGCCTCGATCGGGGCGCCGCTGACCGTGCCGGTCCTCCTGGCGCTCGGCGGGGCGCCTGTGCTCTTCGTCGTCTTCGCCGTGTTCTTCCTGGTGGCCGCCGGTGCCGCATGGGGGCTGGCCGACAAGCGAGGGCTCGCACTGGATGACCGCTGACCCGCCGTAGGGTGGGGGAGTGTCATCCGTTCGCTACGTCGCCATCGGCGACTCATTCACCGAAGGCGTCGGGGACGAGCTTCCCGATGGGCGCACCCGGGGCTGGGCCGACATCACGGCGCAGGGCTGGGCCGACGGCACCGGCGAGCCGGTCGAGTACGCCAACCTCGCGATCCGCGGCAAGCTGGTCTGGCCGATCGTCCACCAGCAGCTGGAGCCCGCCCTCGCACTGAAGCCGACCCACCTCTCCTTCAACGGCGGTGGCAACGACATGCTGCGACCGAAGGCCGACGTCAGCCGGATCGCCGACGCGTTCACCCACGTGCTGCGCCGTTGCGACGAGGAGGGCGTCACCCTCATCCTGCTCTCCGGCGCGAACCCCTCCGGTCAGCTGCCGCTCGGACGTGTCATGCAGCGCCGCGGCGACATCCTCACGGTCGCCGTCAACGATCGGATCAAAGACCGCCCCGACGTCGTGCGCGCCCTGAACTGGCCCGACCGCGAGCTCGGCACCCCGCCGTTCTGGTCGGAGGACCGCCTGCACATGAACTCCCGCGGACATCACCGCGTCGCGTCGCGCGTGCTGGATGCCCTCGGCGTGCCGCGCCCCGAGGAATGGTGGTCGCTGCCGGAGCTGTCCGAGATCGAGCGCCTCCGCCGCGCGCAGTACTACCGGGAGCATGTCGGCCCCTGGGTGCGGCGCCGGCTGACCGGCACGTCGTCGGGCGATGGCCGGGAGCCGAAGTACGCGTCGTGGATCACCCTGGAGCCGACGACGCCCTAGCAGCCAGGACCGGCCGGGTTCTCGTCGCAGGTCTTGTCGACGAGACCGGTGTGCACCTCGACGACGCGCACGTCGTAGCCGCCCGTCGTCGCCTCGACGAATCCGGGCACCGGTCGCCAGCTTCCGGTGCCGAAGTCGACGGATGCCGAGTACAGGACCGTCACGGACACCGGATAGGTTCCGCGGCTGCGGTAGACATGGCTGGTGTCGGTGGGCGTGAACTCCGCCTGCCCGAGGGCGGTCCAGCTCGTGCCGCCGGTCGGACTCGTGCGCCCGGAGCCGTCGCCGTAGTCGAAGCGGAATCCGGCGGGCACGAAGCGGACGGTGACGGCGTACTCGAAGAGGGTTCCGGCGATGCGCTGCTCGGATGCCGCAGCCACGACGTTCGTCGGCATCCCGACCACGCCGAGCCCGGCGGGCTCGCCGGTGAGGGCGGGCTTCGCGGGGACGAAGGAGGCGATATCGGCAAGCGTCACATCGGGCAGCGTGACGACGGTGTAGTTGCCGCGGCAGCCGAGGATGGGGTTGCACGTCTCCACGGGTTCCGGCTCGGGCTCGGGACGGGCGCCGGAACCGGGCCTCGACCCTCCCGCACCGTTATCGCTTCCGCTTCCGGGCGCCTCGACTGTGCCACCGATATCGACCCGATCTCCCGAGTTCGCCACTTCACATGACCCGATCCAGCCCACACGATCGCAGTCTGCTGCCTGAGCCGAAATGGGCGCCACCAATATCGCTAGGGCTAGGGCCCCGCTGGCAGCTACTCGCTCCCACATTGGGGACGTCCCTCGCGCCCCTCAATATCCGAGATGACCCACCCGTAGGGTGCACTCTCGACTGCGTCAAGGTGAATGGTCATGGAGTGAACATCACCACGATCGGTGTCGACCATCGACGAGCGGCTCGCGTCGAGTACCTCAACAGCCGAAACATCGAGGCAAATGGACAGCTGCGTGGTCGATGAGTCTTCGGTGTTGGCGCCGGGCTCTACAACCGTGAC
>DASUQB010000273.1:0-6551 GCA_036280835.1 Microbacterium sp.
GACGGTCGGTGCGCCGAGACCGAGCAGGCTGCCGGCGAGGTCGACCGATCCGTGACGCTCCCCACCGACGACGAAGCGCACCCGCGGAGCGCCGGTCAGGCCGAGCGTCGCGACATCCCAGCCCGCGTCGCCCAGCACGCGGGTGCGGGCCGCCGCGAGACACGTGAAGTTGGCCATCGTCGCGCCCGTCGTGAACCCCACATCGCAGCCGTCCTGCAGCCCGAGCAGCTCGGCGGCCCAGCGGCCCGCGATCTCCTCCGCGCCGACGACGCCGGTCGTGACCTCCCGCATGCCGGCATTCTGATCCCACGCGGAGACGAGCCAGTCGGCCGCGAGCGCGACGGGGTACGTGCCGCCCATCACCCATCCGAAGAACCGCGGCGACTGCGAGGCCATCAGGCCGGGCTCGACCGCGTCGGCGAGGGCCGCTATCACCGCCTGCGGCGGGGTGCCGTTCCCGGGCAGGGCGACGCCCAGCGCCGCCTGCACGCCGTCGATCGTGGCGCCTGCGGGGATGTCGCGCACGGAGAGGCCATCCAGCCACGCGCGGGCGCGGCTGCTGGCCGCGTCGAGCACGAGGTGATTCTCTGCGGCGTCTGGGGGCATGGCGCGGTCCTCTTCCCGGGGAGACCGCCGGGCGACGGGCTCGCCCTCAGGAGCGCGACAGCGGATCTCCTGATACGAGTGTGACGGTGAGGGAGTCCACAAGTACAGCGATGCGGTCATCGGCCGCCCAGCGCTTCGCGAGCCGGGCGAGCACGCCGTCGAGCTCGGCGCGGTCGAGCCCCGCCATGAGCTCCAGCCGCACGATCAGCTCGGGTCCCCGCAGCCGCGACTCCGGGTCGCCCGCAGCGACGGAGACGTCGAGCACCGCGAGTTCCGAAGCGACCGACGCGCTGAGCGCCGAGAACACCTCGGGTGAGGCGTAGCTGGGCTCCCACGCGACGCCCCGTGCGATCGCCCAGACGGCGGGCCTGCGGATGACGAACTCGGTGTCCGAGCCGGGATCGACCACGACGAGGTCGGTGCCCTCGTCCGCCGCCGCCAGGGCGATGCGCCTGACCGGTGTCGGGATCGGCCGCGCCGCGGCATCCCACCGCTTCATCGCCGCCACGTCGCTGAACGCGGGCAGCACCGTCCGCCCGTCCGGGGCGGCCACGGTGACGATCGACAGCTCCTGCGACTTGTCGACCGTCTGCCCGTGGGGGCCGACTTCGGAGTCGCCCAGCTCGGCGACGAGGGGCATCAGCAGCCGCGCCTCCCGGAGGGCGTCCACGACCGCGTCCGGACCCGCCCCGCCCGCACGGAAGCGCGCGAGGGCGTCGACGAACTCCGCCGGCGCGGACCCGTCATCGGCCGCGTGCTCGTTGGGCTCGAACGATCGCCCGGCCCACGGAACGCCCGCGGAGTCGGCGGAGGAGCCGTCGTCAGCCGGCCGCGACATCCAGCGCCTCGGCGAGCGTGAACGCCCCCGCATACAGCGCCTTGCCCACGATCGCGCCCTCGACGCCGAGGGGAACGAGGTCGCGCAGCGCGGCGATGTCGTCGAGGCTCGACACGCCTCCGGAGGCCACGACCGGCTTCGGCGTCCGCGCGGTGACGTCGCGGAGGAGCTCGAGGTTCGGGCCCTTCAGGGTGCCGTCCTTCGTCACGTCGGTGACGACGTACCGGCTGCAGCCGGCCGCCTCCAGCCGGTCGAGCACGGCCCAGAGGTCGCCGCCCTCCTGCGTCCAGCCGCGGGCCGCGAGGGTCGTGCCTCGCACGTCGAGGCCGACCGCGATCGCCTCGCCGTAGCGCGCGATGACGTCGGCGGCCCACTCCGGGTTCTCGAGCGCAGCGGTGCCGAGGTTGATGCGCGATGCTCCGCTCTCGAGCGCCGCCTCGAGGGTGGCGTCGTCGCGGATGCCGCCGGAGAGCTCGATCGAGACGCCCTTGACCTGCTTGATCACGCGGCGCAGGACGGAGGCGTTGCTTCCGCGCCCGAAGGCCGCATCGAGATCGACGAGGTGGATCCACTTCGCGCCCTGACGGGCGAAGTCGGCGGCGGCGTCGACCGGGTCGCCGTAATTCGTCTCGGTGCCGGCCTCGCCCTGCGTGAGCCGCACGGCCTTGCCCCCCGAGATGTCGACGGCGGGCAGCAGGATCAGCTCGGGCGTTGACGCGAAATCGTTCATGGCTCCTCGTGCGTGGTCGTGGGGGCGGGTGCCCTCCACTGGAGGCACGAAGTTAGACACTAGCCCTTGCGCAGTCCGTCGATCCAATTCGCGAGAAGCCGGATGCCGGCGGCACCGGATTTCTCGGGGTGGAACTGTGTCGCCGACAGCGGTCCGTTCTCCACCGCGGCGAGGAACGGCGCGCCATAGGTGGTCCAGGTGAGAACGGCCGGCGTGAAGGGTCGCTGCACATCGAGCAGCCACTTCTGCGCGGCGAACGAGTGCACGAAATAGAACCGTTCGTCCTGGATGCCCCGGAAGAGCCTCGTCCCCTCATCGGGGTCGACGGTGTTCCAGCCCATGTGCGGCAGCACGGGCGCGTCGAGTTCGGTCACGGCGCCGGGCCACTCCCCCATTCCCTCCGTGTCGACGCCTCGCTCCACGCCCATGTCGAAGAGCACCTGCATGCCGACGCAGATGCCGAGCACCGGCTGCCCGCCGGCCAGGCGGCGGTCGATGAGCTCGTCGCCGCGGCTGGCGCGAAGCGCCTCCATGACGGCGCGGTACGCCCCGACGCCCGGGACGAGGAGGCCGTCGGCTTCCATCACGAGCCCGCGGTCCTTGGTCAGCCGCACGTCGGCGCCGGCCGCCTCGAGGGCCTTCACCGCGGAGTGGACGTTGCCGGAGCCGTAGTCGAGCACGGCGACGAGCGGTCGCTCCGCGGCGGCATCCATCGGCTGCTGCTCCGTCGTCACAGCGCTCCCTTCGTGCTCGGGACGCCCTCCACCAGCGGGTCGAGGGCCTTCGCCTGACGGAACGCGCGGGCGAACGCCTTGTATTCCGCCTCTGCGATGTGATGCGGGTCGCGGCCCGACAGCACGCGGACGTGCACGGTCATCGCGGAGTTGAAGGCGATCGCCTCGAACGTGTGCCGCACCAGCGATCCGGTGAAGTGACCGCCGATCAGGTGGTGCTCGAAGCCGTCGGGCTCGCCGGTGTGCATGAGGTAGGGGCGGCCGCTGATGTCGACGACCGCTTGGGCCAGAGCCTCGTCGAGCGGGACGAGCGCGTCGCCGTACCGGGAGATGCCCGTCTTGTCGCCGAGCGCCTCGCGGATCGTCTGACCGAGCACGATCGCGACGTCCTCGACCGTGTGGTGCGCATCGATGTCGGTGTCGCCCGAGGCGCGCACGGTCAGGTCGGTCAGCGAGTGCTTGGCGAACGCCGTCAGCATGTGGTCGAAGAAGGGAACCGTCGTGTCGATGTGACTCTTGCCGGTGCCGTCGAGGTTGAGCTCGAGCTCGACCGTCGACTCGCTCGTGGCCCGTGTGCGGCGTGCGGTGCGGGCTGTCGTCATGCTCCCGAGTCTACCGAGGCCAGTGCTTCGAGGAACGCGGTCGTCTCCTCCTCGGTGCCCGCCGTGACGCGCAGACAGCCCGGCAGGCCGATGTCGCGGATCAGCACCCCCTGGTCGTAGAGGCCCTGCCACGTGGCGGCCGGGTTCTCCACTCCGCCGAAGAGGACGAAGTTGGTCCAGGACTCGTAGGGCCGGTACCCGAGGGCCTCCAGCGTCGCCGACATCCTGTCGCGCTGCGACACGATCTCGTCGACCATGCCCAGCATCACGGGGGCGTGACGAAGCGCCGCCAGCGCCGCCGCCTGCGTCAGGGCGCTGAGGTGGTAGGGCAGCCGCACGAGGCGCAGCGCGTCGACGACGGCGGGGTCGGCGGCCAGATAGCCGACGCGTGCGCCGGCGAACGCGAACGCCTTGCTCATCGTGCGCGACACCACGAGGCGGGGGCGGCCGGGAAGCAGCGTGAGCGCGGAACGCTCTTCGTGGGGCGCGAACTCCTGGTAGGCCTCGTCGACGATGACGATGCCGCTCGTGGCCTCGTAGACCGCCTCGACCACGTCGAGGTGCAGGGGCGTGCCGGTCGGGTTGTTCGGGGCGCACAGGAAGACGACATCCGGGGCGGCCTCGGCGACCTGCGCGGCGGCGTCCTCGGGCGTCACCGTGAAGTCGGATTCCCGCCGCCCGCCGATCCACGCGGCGCCCGTGCCGCGAGCCAGCAGGGGATACATGGAGTAGGTGGGCTCGAAGCCGAACGCGGTGCGACCCGGACCGGCGAACGCCTGCAGCACGTGCTGGAGCACCTCGTTCGATCCGTTGGCCGCCCAGACCTGCTCGGCGGTCACGCCGTGACCGAGGTAGTCGGCGAAGCTCTCCCTGAGCGCGACGAATTCGCGGTCCGGGTAGCGGTTCACCTCCCGCAGCGCGAGGGCGATCGAATCGAGGATGTCGTCGGCGACCTCTTCGGGCACCGGATGCGTGTTCTCGTTGACGTTCAGCGCGATGGGCAGCGGGGCCTGCGGCGCTCCGTAGGGGGCCTTGCCCCTCAGCTCTTCACGCAGGGGCAGGTCATCGAGGCGCACACTCACCCCTCCATGCTAGGGCGCGACCCGCGGGGCCGGCCCGAGGGCGCTTCGCGACGACCGGTGCCCGCGCGCATCGCCGTGCTGTTGGCGGCCGGGCTGCCGTCAGTCCGCGTCTGCGTACTCGGCGGGGATCGCGAGCCGCTGACCGGGCTCGATCGTGACACCGTCGAGCGCGTTCAGACGCGCGATGGCGTCGACCACGTCTCGCGGGTCGGCTGTCGGGGCGATGTCGGCGGCGAGCGACCAGAGGGTGTCGCCGCCCATCACGGTCACCGTCTCGAACGATGCCGACGGGGCGATGTCGTCACGCGCGGCGATGGCCGATCCGCCGGCCACCATGGCGAAGCTCAGTGCGATCACGGCGGGAAGGGCGGCGACGAAGGCGAGGACGCGGCGGCCGCGCACCGTGAGGCGCAGGCGAGGGGCCGACGTCGCTGAGACGCTGTAGCTGATGCCGGTGGGGGCGGTGACCGTCGTCATGTCGGGTCCTTCCGAGTTGGCGTAGTTTCGTATCCGGCTCTCGGCCGGGAGTGCCGGATACGAACCTACGTTCCGAAGTTATCTTCGATTGGGCGGGGTGTCAAGCAGGTCTTCGAATCCGGCATCCGGATCCGCGCGACACGCTCGAACAAATGTCTGTCGAGCGGGCTTTTTTCGGATACCGTTTCGATGGAGACAGCACATCAGGGACCACCGACATTCGAAGAGTTCACACTTCGACAGGCATGAAGGAGCACGCATGAGCGACGCGAGCGGCAGCATCGGCGAAGACGCCGCGGCGGACTCGACCGTCGGCGAGAAGCCGCGTACGCGGCGCAGGAAGAGCCTCAGCGACAAGCAGCTGGCGATCCTCGAGGTCATCCAGCGTTCCATCGCGCGTCACGGATACCCGCCCAGCATGCGCGAGATCGGCGACGCCGTGGACCTGAAGTCCCTCTCGAGCGTGACCCACCAGCTCAACCAGCTCGAGCTGAGCGGCTATCTCCGGCGCGACGCCGGCAAGACGAGGGCGATGGAGGTGCTGATCGATCTGCCGGGCAGCGCCACCGAGAATCCCGCCGACAGCGGTCCCTCCGTCGGCGACGCCGCGATGGTGCCGCTCGTCGGCCGCATCGCGGCGGGCGTTCCCATCACGGCAGAGCAGCAGGTCGAGGAGATCTTCCCGCTGCCGCGTCAGCTCGTCGGCAAGGGCGAGCTGTTCATGCTGCGGGTCAGCGGTGAGTCGATGATCGACGCCGCCATCTGCGACGGCGACTGGGTCGTCGTCCGCTCGCAGGCCACGGCCGAGAACGGCGACATCGTCGCGGCGATGCTCGATGACGAGGCGACGGTGAAGACCTTCCGCCAGCGCGACGGCCACACCTGGCTGCTTCCGCGCAACTCCGCCTTCGAGCCGATCCTCGGCGACGAAGCCACGGTGCTCGGCAAGGTCGTGGCGGTGCTCCGCGCCGTCTGAACGTGGCACCGGGCGGATTACGGCGTCGGCTAGTCGAGGCCGCAGTTCGACGCCGATCCGCGAGGTGGGTGGCGGCGCGTCACCGGCACGCGCTATAAGGGGGGAATGACCGACCTCACCGCCGCAGACGAGACCGCCGCACTCCGCGCGCGCCTCGACGCCCTCGAAGCCGAGAACGCCCGCCTGCGCGCTGAGTCGCCGCCGTCACCACCGGTGACGACCGACAGGCCGCAGGGCAACCGCTGGCGGGCTTTCCTGTCGGCACTGTGCATCGTGGTCGCGACCATCCTCGTGCCGGTCTCCATCGTCGCCGCGTGGGCGCGGGTCGAGCTCGTCGACGAGACGCGGTTCGTCGAGACGTTCGCACCGCTCGCCGACGACCCGCAGGTGCAGGCGCTGGTCATCGACCAGGTCACGGTCGCCATCGAGGACTCCCTCGACCTCGAAGGTCTCACGAACGACCTCTTCGACGGCATCCAGCAGCTCGACCTGCCGCCGCGCGCCCT
>DASUQB010000274.1:0-2943 GCA_036280835.1 Microbacterium sp.
TGTCCGGACGCGGCGACAGGTGATGCTGAGGTCGGAGCGGAGCATGTTGCCCGAGTGTGGGAGAAATCGTCCCGTTGGTGAATAGTGGCTGACGACCAAGGCTCGGCGCCGGTACTCACGACCTGCTCGCGGGGGCCGCGGCCGACGTGCCTGCGATCGACCGGCGGCCCCCTGAGCGCTGGACGCGGGCGCATTTTGCGCCCCGACCCCGGGAGGGGATGCCAGGGGGTTCTGCCCGGGACATCCCCATGCTGCCCCTAACACGGCGAGGATCGCACGCGCCTGGCAGCCGGCTTACAACCTCGGCCGCCGGGCGCCTTCTAGCCGCGTCCCCATGAGCTCCGGCCCGCCGCCACCGAGGGACGTGCGTGTAGCTCCAGGACGTCTCCTTCCCTGGCGGCCGGCGCGTCGGATTCGCGCGCGTACCGTCCGCAGACGAGGACGACGGGTCGGGGCCCTCCCGCAGCACGAGCTGGCCGCAGCTCACGCGGCCGTGACGAGCCTCGGCGAACGTAAGCGACCCGACAAGGCGCGCGCCACTCCCCGCTCCAGGGGCACAACCTGCCCATGGCCATCATCACGATCGCCATCGCGACTCCCACAACCAGGACGGAGGCGAACGATGCCCCGTGAGCGAGACAACGCCGAGGCGGCAGGCTGCACGGTCACCATCGACGTCCGCTTCGTGGTCGATGCCGGCTCACGCCCGCCGGACGGCCCGATCCACGACGCGCTCCGCGGCGTCCGCTCACTCGAGATCGAGGCCCCCACATCGGAGGTGGGTGTGCTCTACGCGGCGCTCCTCGTCGATGCGCTCGAGCAAGCGGGCAATTGAGCGCTGCCGTCGTGGGTCTCAGGCCCCGGGATGGATGTTCTGATTGACGTGGAACAGGTTGCCCGGGTCATATACGGCCTTCACGCGAGCGAGGCGGTCGTAGTTGCCGCGGTAGGTCGCGCGAACCCGGTCCTGACCCTCGTCCATGAGGAAGTTGACGTATCCGCCGCGCTCGTTGAACGGGTGCAGCGCCTCCCAGTACGCCACCGTCCAGTCGCGGAGAATCGAGGCACTCGCGGGATCGTGATCGACACCCACGATGACCTGTGACCAGGTGGCATCGCGATAGCTGAACGCCGTCGCGTCGGATCCCACGCGCTGCACCGCCCCGTCGACGGGATACAGATGCATGGTCGACTGCAACGAGGGAAGCTGCTCGGCGAACTCCAGGTGGCGAGTGACCGCCTCGTCCGGCACATCGCGGACGAAGTCGCCACGCCAGTACCACTGATCGCCGCGCGGATACAGAGCGTCGAACGCGCTTTGCAGCATCGGATACGGCATCGGCTGAACGCCGTCGAGGGCAGGCCGTGCCACCTTGCGCGCTGGAGCGAACGCCAGCTCTTCCGCCTCGCGCTCCGAGCACGTGCAGCACCAGACGATTCCGCACATCCGCTTCCGGTGCAGATCCTCTGGGAACGGCGGCGCGGGGGGGACGGTGAGAAACGCGAAGAAGCCGTAGACGTCATCGGAGACGGCCGGCTGGAACTCGCGATACCAGCGCAGGACCGCGCCGGCATCGTCGAGCGACCAGAGCATCGGGCCGCCGACGATCGTCGAGACGGGGTGCAGGCGCAGCGTGAACGAGGTGACGACGCCGAAGTTGCCGCCGCCGCCGCGTAGCGCCCAGAAGAGGTCTTCGTGCCGGTCTTCGTCGGCGGTGACGAAGCTGCCGTCGGCGAGCACGACGTCGGCCGAGACGAGATTGTCGATCGTCATGCCGTACTTCCGGCTGAGGTACCCGTGTCCTCCGCCGAGGGTGAGCCCCGCCACGCCGGTCGTCGAGATGATCCCCGCCGGCGTCGCGAGCCCGAACGCGTGCGCGGCGTGATCGAGGTCGCCGAGCAGCGCCCCGGCCTCGACGGTCGCGAGCCGGCGCTCCGGGTCAATGCGTACACCATTCATCTCGCCGAGGTCGATCACGAGTCCGCTGTCCACGGTCCCGAGCCCGGCCCCGTTGTGTCCGCCTCCGCGGATGGCCACGTCGAGACCGGTCTCGCGGGCGAACCCGACCGCGGCGATGACGTCGCCGACCGTGCGACAGCGGGCCAGCGCGGCAGGTCGCCGGTCGATCATCGCGTTGTAGACCTGGCGGGCGGCGTCATAGGTCGCGTCACCCGGGGCGAGCACGTCGCCGCGAACCCTCTGGCGCAGAAGCTGCAGTTGCGGTTCGTCTAGCACGGTGGACATAGGGCCTCCTTCACGTAGCCGGATCGACCGTCGTCCTCCGCTTCCGACGCTACGCGTGCTCCCAGCGCGGCTCCAGTTCCTCGGTAAGCCGCCCAACGCACTTTCGACAGTCGCGGGATGCGGCAATCCGGCTTACGGGCTCTCGCCCGTCGCAGGCGGCGAGCGCATCTCCACTCGGCGGCCTAGTTCCGGGGGAGCAGAAAACGCCGAACCGCTGCGTCGCGGAAGCTCGCGCGGCCTCTCGAAGACGCCACCTTCTGCTCACCTATGCCGTGGCCGTCGCCGCGCCCGAGAGGAGACGGGCGGTGTTGATCAGGGGCTCGTGACTGAAGGCCTGCGGGAAGTTGCCCACCTGCCGGGCGGCCGCCGGGTCCCATTCCTCCGCAAGCAGCCCGACGTCGTTGCGAAGGCTCAGCAGGCGCTCGAACAGGTGGTGGGCGTCCTGCGTGCGGCCGAGGCCGTGAAAGGCGTCGGCGAGCCAGAAGCTGCACGCGAGGAACACGCCCTCGTTGCCCGCGAGCCCGTCGACGCCACCCTCAGGCCGGTAGCGGAGCAGGAAGCCATCGCGGCAGAGCTCCCGCTCGATGGCCTCGACCGTACCGGCCATCCGCTCGTCGTGCCACGGGAGGAAGCCGACTCGAGGCAGCAGCAGCAGCGACGCGTCGAGCTCGGCGCCACCGTAGTACTGGGTGAACGTC
>DASUQB010000275.1:0-2074 GCA_036280835.1 Microbacterium sp.
ACTCGTCGAGCGCGAAGCCCCGCACGCGGGAGACATCGACGCCCTCGAGCAGGCCCGGGAGCTCCTCATAGACCGGCAGCGGGGTGGAACCCGTCGCGAGTCCGAGCACGACATCCGGGTCCCGACGGATGAGGCGCGCGATCTCCCCGGCGACGAGGGCGCCGCCGGTGGCGGCATCCGGAACGATGACGACCTCAGCCATGTGCCAGCACTCCTTCCGGGTCGCGGGTGGCGCCCACGAGCGCCGCGCCGAAGGCGGCGGCCGGGGAGCCGGCCGGGAGGAGTTCGACACGCTCCTCGAGCTTCAACGATCGCATGAACGGCGAGGTTGCGGCACCGCCGCGCAGCTCGCGACGCACATCGGAGGCGAGCCGCTCGCCGAGGGCGCTCAGGCCTCCGCCGAGCACGACGGCATCGACGTCGGCGGTCAGGACGAGCACCCGGACGCCCGCCGCGATGCCGTGGGCGAGGCCCGCCCGCAGCGCGATCGCCGTGGGGTCCCCGGCATCCGCGGCGTCGAACACGTGCCGCACCGGAAGGGGTCCGGGGCGGCCCCAGCGCTCGGCGATCGCCCCGCCGCCCGCGAGCGCTTCGATGCAGCCGTGCTGACCGCACCGGCACAGCGGGCCGCGCGGGTCGATCGAGATGTGCCCGACCTCGCCCGCCGCGCCGCGTGCGCCGCGCCACAGCTCTCCGCCGGTCACGATTCCGGCGGCGATGCCGGTGCCCACGTTGAGGAACGCCATCGAGCCCGTGCCCGCGCGCAGCGCGTCGGCCCCGAGGGCCGCGGCCTTGACGTCGTTCTCGACGCGCACGGGCACCCCGAGGTGCGGCTCGACCGCCGCGGCGAGGTCGAGGTCGTCGACCCCGAGGTTCACGGCGTGCATGACGCGCGAAGATCCGGGTTCGACCTGACCGGGGATGCCCACACCGATGGAGGAGATCGAATCGGGGGCGATCCCGGCGTCTCGGCTCAGTGCCGCGACGGCGGCGAGCACGGTGGCCACGACGGCATCCGGCCCCCACCCCGTCGCCAGGCGCACGCGCCCGACGATCTCGCCGGACGGCGACACCGCGACGGCATCGGTCTTGGTGCCCCCGACATCCAGGCCCACCCTCATGAGCCGACCTCCCTGCGGGAGCCGGCCGTAGCGTGTGCGCCCATCAGCCCTTGACCGCCCCGGAGACCAGGCCGCCCGTCATCCGCCCCTGCACGAAGAGGAAGAAGATGACGACGGGGATCGCGATCATCGTGGAGCCCGCCATGACGGCGCCCCAGTTGGTGGCCTCCGTCGCGGACTGGAAGGAGTTGAGCCAGGTGGGCAGTGTGAGGTTGTAGCCCTTCATCAGCAGGAGGGCCATCGTGAACTCGTTCCACGACTGGATGAAGGCGAAGATGCCCGTGGCGACGAGACCCGGGGCGAGAAGGGGGAACGTCACGCGCCAGAACGCCTGGGACTTCGTGCACCCGTCGATCATGGCCGCCTCCTCGAGGTCGGCCGGAACGCCGGCGACGAAGCCGCGGAGCGTCCAGATCGTGAACGGCACGACGGCCGCGACGTAGACGATGCCCAACCCCAGCATCGTGTTCATCAGGCGCCAGTCGTCGATCATGCCGTAGATCGTGAACATCATGGCCTCGCCCGGCACCATCTGCACGACGAGCACGGCGACGATGAACCCGCGCCGGCCGCGGAAGTGGAAGCGGGCGACGGCCACGGATGCCAGGAAGGCGAACAGCAGCGTGACCACGATGACGCCGACGGTGACGATCGTCGAGGTCATGAGCGCGTGCGGGAAGTCGGTCTGCCCGGGCGCCGCCTCGCGCGTCCAGGCGGTGACGTAGTTCTGCCAGGTGAAGTCGAGCGGGATCAGGCTCGGCGTGCGGCTGATGATCTTGTTGCCCGGGGTGAACGACATGTTCACCATCCAGTAGACGGGGAACACGCTCGCGAAGAAGACGATGAAGGCGGCGACGTTGAGGAGGGCGCGGACGCCGACCTTCTTCGCCGAGGGGCGGTGCGCCTCGATCGACCCCTTCTTCGGGGGCTTCGGAGCTGCCTCGTCGAGCACC
>DASUQB010000276.1:0-14009 GCA_036280835.1 Microbacterium sp.
GGAATGACAGCGCGCGCTCGGTCACGGAGAGCACGACCTCGAGCTGCGTCTGATCGAGCAGCAGGGTCACCATGGCTCTAGTCTGCCAGCGAGGCGCCCCGCGAACCCTGGGATTTGCTCACAGAGCGGCAACGATCGCGCTCCTGGCACCGGCCCCGGCCGCGCGACGACGGTGCAAGACTGGACGGGTGACCCTGCTCGAACGCGCCTCCGGTCAAGTCGCGGGCTCCGCGCTCGCGCGGGCCGCCGCGGGTGCGCGACTGACGGCCGACGACGCCGAAGAGCTGCTGCTCGCGGGCGAGGAGGACCTCGAGCGGATGCTGGCGCTGGCGAGCGCGCTGCGGGACGCCGGGCTCGCGGCATCCGGCCGGCCGGGTGTCCTGACGTACTCGCGCAAGGTGTTCATCCCCCTCACCACGCTCTGCCGCGACCGCTGCCACTACTGCGTCTTCGTGGACACCCCGGGGCAGCTGCTGAAGATGCACAAGCCGATGTTCATGACTCCGGAGCAGGTGCTGTCCGTCGCGCGCCAGGGCGCCGCGCTCGGGTGCAAGGAGGCGCTGTTCACGCTCGGCGACCGCCCCGAGGACCGCTGGCCCGAAGCCCGGGCCTGGCTCGACGAGCACGGCTACGCCTCCACCCTTGATTACGTGGCCGCGATGGCGCGGCTCGTGACGGCCGAGACCGGGATGCTCGCCCACCTGAACCCGGGCGTGATGTCGCACGAGGAGCTGCTGGCCCTGCGCCCCACGGCACCGTCGATGGGCATGATGCTCGAGACGACCTCGCGCCGGCTCTTCGAGGAGCCGGGCCAGGTGCACTACGGCTCGCCCGACAAGGACCCCGACCTGCGGCTGGCCGTGATCGAGGATGCCGGGCGGGCGAGGATCCCGTTCACCACCGGCATCCTGGTCGGAATCGGCGAGACGCTGCGGGACCGCGCGGAGTCGCTCGTCGCGCTCCGCGACGCGCACGAGCGCCACGGGCACGTGCAGGAGGTGATCGTCCAGAACTTCCGCGCCAAGCCGCGGACCGCCATGCAGGACGCACCCGACGCGTCGCTGCGCGAGTACGTCGCCGCCGTCGCCGTGGCACGGCTCGTGCTCGGCCCGCACATGAGGATCCAGGTGCCGCCGAACCTCTCGGACCGCGAGGAGTTCGCACTGCTCGTGCGCGCCGGGGCCGACGACTGGGGCGGCGTGTCTCCTCTGACCGCCGATCACGTCAACCCGGAGCGGCCCTGGCCGCAGCTGGACGAGCTCGCCGCCCTCACCGAGGGACTCGGGTTCACCCTGCGTGAGCGCCTGACGGTGCACGGGCCGTACATCGCGGCGGCCGGGGAGTGGCTCGACCCGGAGATCACCCCCGCGACGCTCGCGCTCGCGGACCCGGAGTCGGGGCTCGCGCGGAACGGCTCCGCGGCGACGACGCCACGCGAAGTCGCCGCAGGAGAGTCGACCTCGGGACGCCGCGAAAGCCCGAATCCCGCGCCGGATCGGGCGACACTCCTGCGTTCCGCACCGGCGGGTGGCGTCCCGGGACTGCTGGAGCGCGCGGCATCCGATCCCGGCTCGCTCGACGACGCCGAGTGGCAGCGGCTGCTCCTGACGAGCGGTGCCGAGCTCGACGCCCTCGCCGCGACCGCCGACGACGTGCGCCGCTACACGGTGGGCGAGGCCGTCACCCTGGTCGTGAACCGCAACGTGGCGTCGTCGAACTTCCGGTCGACGCCGACGGCCGAACCCGACACCTATGGGCTCGACGACCTCGCCGCGATCGCCGTCGACGCCCGGGAGCTCGGCGCCACCGAGCTCTGCGTGCAGGGCCTGCTGCCGGCATCCGAGCACCCCGACGGCTATCTCGCGATCGCGCGGGCGATCAGGTATGCGACCCCGGGCGTGCACCTGCACGCCTTCCGGCCGGCGGATGTCGTCGACCTCGCCGACCGCGGCGGGCTCGGGCTGAAGGGCGCCCTCAAGGCGCTGCGGGAGGCCGGGGTCGACACGGTGCCGGGCACCGGGGTCAAGGTGCTCAGCGAGCGCGTGCGGCGGCTCGTCGCCCCCGGCGACCTCGAGATCGACCGGTGGATCGAGGCGATCACCGCCGCCCACCGCGCCGGGCTCCGCTCGACATCCGTGCTCTTCTACGGTCACGTCGAGACGGCCGCCGAGCGCGTGGCGCACCTGCGCACGCTGCTCGCGATCCAGGCGGAGACCCGCGGCTTCACGGAGTTCGTGCCGATCCCGCTGCCCGGTCACGGTGTGCCGCTCGTCGAGGGACGGTCGCCGATCGACGAGCACCGCGCGATGTTCGCCGTCTCCCGGCTGATGCTGAGCGGGTCCATCCCGCACATCCAGGCGCCGTGGACGCGCGTCGGCCGTGAGCACGCGGCCGTGCTGCTGGCGTCGGGGGCCGACGACCTCGGCGGGACCCTGCTCGACGGGCGCGTGCTGCCCCGGGTCGGGGCGGAGTACGGCCTCGAGCTGCCGGCGGCGGATGCCGCGCGCATCGCGCAGCGGATGTTCCGGCCCTTCCGCCGGCGCACCACCGACTACCGCGAGGTGCGCTCGTGAACGCGCCGATCGACGTCGCCGTGGTCGGCGCCGGATTCGCCGGCATCGGGATGGCCCTCGCCCTGCGCCGCGAGGGGCGCGAGTCGTTCGTGGTGCTCGAGCGGGCCGAGTCGGTCGGCGGCACCTGGCGCGACAACACCTATCCGGGCGTCGCGTGCGACGTGCCGTCGCACCTCTACGGCTTCGCCGATCACCCCAACCCGCACTGGTCCGGGGTGTTCGCGCGGGGAGCCGAGATCCGGTCGTACCTCGACGGGGTCGCCGATCAGGTGCGCGACCGCATCCGCCTGAACTCCCCGCTGCTGCGCGCGCACTGGGACGGCGAGCTGTGGCAGCTGGAGGTCGGCGGCCCTCGCGCCGGGCGCCTCGAGGCGCGCTCGCTCGTGCTCGCGTGCGGACGCCTGACCGAGCCGTCGGTGCCCGACATCTCCGGCCTCGAGTCGTTCCCGGGGCCGCTGTTCCACTCCGCGCGCTGGGACCACCGCGTGGCCGTCGAGGGCACCCGCATCGCCGTCGTCGGCACGGGCGCGAGCGCCGTCCAGCTCGTGCCCGAGCTCGTGCGCCGGGGCGCGAAGGTCACCCTCTTCCAGCGGACCCCCGCCTGGATCGTCCCGCGCGAGGGTCGCGAGTACGCGGATGCCGAGCGCCTGGCCTTCGCGGCCGACCCCGGCGCGCTCGCGCGCGTGCGCGCCGTCCTCTACGCGGAGGGCGAGGCGCGCTACGCCTCGCGCTCCGGCGACGTCGCCGCCGCGGCATCCGCCCGTTCGATCGCCCTGGACCACCTCGCCGCACAGGTCGCCGACCCGGCCCTGCGGAACGCGCTGACCCCCGACTACGCCTTCGGGTGCAAGCGGGTGCTGCTCTCGGACGACTTCTACCCGGCGGTCGCCTCCGGCGCCGTGACCCTCGAGGCGTCGGCGCTCACCGCGGTCGAGGGGCGCTCGCTCATCGCCGCCAGCGGCGCGCGCCACGACGCCGACGTGCTCGTGCTCGCCACCGGCTTCGAGGCCGCCCGCCAGCCGTACGCCGAACTCGTCGAAGGGGCGGACGGGCAGACCCTCGCCGCGCACTGGAGCGAGGGGATGACCTCGGTCGCCTCGACGCTCGTGCCCGGCTTCCCCGGCCTGTACGTGCTGAACGGGCCCAATGGATCGCTCGGGCACAACTCCGCGGTGCTGATGATGGAGGCGCAGGCGGAGTTCGTGCTGCGCTGCCTGGCCGACGGCCGCACGATCGACGCGACGGAAGATGCCGAGCGGGCCTACACCGCCGAAATCGACCGCCGCGCGGCCCGCACCTCGTGGGTCGCCGGCGGATGCCGCAACTGGTACGTCGACGAGCGCTCGGGCCGCCTCACCCTGCTGTGGCCGGGCACCGTCGCGGAGTTCCGCGACCGCCTCGCCGCCCTCGACCCCGCGGCGTTCGCCCGCGAACCCTCCCCGCTGTCGGAAGGAACACCATGACCGTGCCCCTGCGCTTCGGCTACAAGGCCTCTGCAGAGCAGTTCGGCCCGCGCGAGCTGCTCGACTTCGGCGTGCTCGCCGAGGAGATGGGCTTCGACTCGGTGTTCGTGTCCGACCACCTGCAGCCCTGGATGCACGAGGGCGGACACGCCCCGGCGTCCCTCCCGTGGCTCGGCGCGCTCGGCGAGCGCACCTCGAAGATCATCATGGGCACATCGGTGCTCACCCCGACGTTCCGGTACCACCCCGGCGTGATCGCGCAGGCGTTCGCGACGCTCGGCGTGCTCTACCCGGGCCGGGTCATCCTCGGCGTCGGCACGGGCGAGGCCCTCAACGAGGTCACGCTCGGTCTCGACTGGCCCGAGGCGCCGGAGCGCTTCCAGCGCATGAAGGAGGCGATCGGCCTCATCGAGAAGCTCTGGGCCGAGGACCGGGTCACGTTCGAGGGCACGTACTACTCGACCCATGACGCGACGATCTACGACCGGCCGCCGGCGGACCAGAAGGTGCCGATCTACATCGGGGCGTCCGGACCGGCCGCCACGAGGCTGGCCGGGCGGATCGCGGACGGGTACATCACGACATCGGGCAAGGCGCCGGAGCTCTACACCGACACGCTGCTGCCCGCGCTTCGCGAGGGCCTGTCGAAGGCCGGGCGGACGGATGACGCGATCGACACGCTCATCGAGGTGAAGGTCTCGTACCACCCCGACAAGGCGACAGCGCTGGAGAAGACGAGGTTCTGGGCGCCCCTCGCGCTCTCGGCGGAGGAGAAGATGGCGGTGCACGACCCGCTCGAGATGCAGCGGCTCGCGGCCGAACTGCCGATCGAGCGCGTCGCGTCGCGGTTCATCGTCTCGGACGACCCCGATGAGCACGTCGAGTCGATCTCGCGATACATCGACCTGGGCTTCCGGCACCTGGTCTTCCACGACCCGGGGCATGACCAGGAGGAGTTCCTCCGCACCTACGGCGCCGAGATCCTGCCGCGGCTGCGGGCGCGGCATCCGGAATGAGCGGCTGGGCCATCATCGTCCCCGTGAAACCGTCCGTCGTCGGCAAGTCGCGGCTGGCGATCGACGCGGTCGAGCGGGTGACCTTGGCGCGCGCGATCGCGCTCGACACGATCGCGGCGGCCGCGAGCTGCCCGACGGTGGAGCGGGTGATCGTAGTCACCGATGACGTGGGACTCGTGCTGCAGGCGGGCGACATCCCGGGCCTGCGCTTCGTGGCGGAGACGCCGTCGCCCGAGGAGGCGCTGACCCGGCCGCCGGCGGTGCTCGCCGGCGGACTGAACGGGGCGATCGCGGCCGGCGCGGTGGTGGCCGGCGAGGGGATGCCGCGGGCGGCGCTGCTCGGCGACCTCCCGGCGCTGCGACCCGACGACCTCGCCGCCGCACTGGCAGCCGGCGGGGGCGTCGAGCACGGTGTCGTGGCGGATGCCGAGGGCACGGGGTCGACGCTCGTCACGGCGCGCGCCGGGGTGCCGTGGGCGTCGGCGTTCGGTGAGGGGTCGTTCGCCGCGCACGTCGCGCTCGGCTTCTCGCCGCTCGCGGTGCCCGAGGGGTCGTCGCTGCGGAGGGACGTGGACACGGCCGATCAGCTCGCGGAGGCCGCGGCCCTCGGCCTCGGCCGGCGCACGGCCGCCCTGCTCGCAGGGTCGCACTCGGCCTAGGTCGACGGGTTCGGCAGGGCGTGTGCACGCCGGCCCGCGGCATACCCGCTGCCGGTGCGCAGAAGCCCTGCCGATGCCGGCGCGGGCGTCGCGGGTCAGGCGCGCGCGGCAGCGAGCGCGGCGCGGGCCAGTGCCGCGGAGGTCGGCTCGTCGCGCATCCACAGCGGCGCGACGACGGCCCGGATGCCGGCTGCCTCGACCTCGGCGGCGTGCGCCGCGTCCTCCTCGGCCAGCAGCCAGGCATCGAGCACTCCCCCGTACGCGCGGGACCCGTAGTGCTCGGCGATGGCCGCGGCCGTCGACGCGACTCCGATCGCGGCGAGGCAGACGTCGGCCATGCCGCGCACGACCCGACCGCCGATGACGGGCGAGACCCCGACGACCACGGCCGACGTCGAGGCGAGGGCCTCGCGGATGCCCGGCACCGCGAGGATCGGGCCGATCGAGACCACGGGGTTCGAGGGCGCGACCAGCACGACGTCGGCCGCCGCGATCGCCTGCTCGACACCCGGCGCGGGCCGCGCCCCGGCGATTCCCGGGTTGTCGAAGCGCACGGGTTCGAGGGCGGCCCGCCAGCGCGTCCACCACTCCTGGAAGTGCATGGGCCGCTCGGCCCCGTCCTCCCGCACGGTGACGATCGTGTCGACCTCGGCGTCGGTCATGGGCAGCAGGTGCACGCCGAGCGGCCAGCGCCGCGACATCCGCTCGATGACCTCGGTCGGTGTCGCGCCGGCACGGAGCCACCCGGTGCGCGCCAGGTGGGTGCCGAGGTCGAGGTCGCCGAGGGTGAACCACGGCCAGCCGGCGCCCCAGGCCTGCAGCTCCTCGTTCACGCGCTCGGAGTCGCCGGCGCGACCCCAGCCGCGGTGCGTGTCGTTGACGCCAGCGAGGGCGTAGACGATCGAATCGACGTCGGGCTGCAGGCGCACGCCGCTCAGCCACAGGTCGTCACCGGTGTTCGCGACGACCGTGATCTCGTCGCCGGGTGCGGCCGCCGCCCGCACGCCGAGGGTGAACTTCGAGCCGCCGACGCCACCGGCGAGGATCAGGATGCGCACCCGTTCGACCCTACCCGCGGCCGCCCTTGCCCCCGCGCCGAAGACGTGCGCGAGAGGGCGCACCTGCACCTTCCCGGGCCCGCGGACGGTGCATCTCCGCCCTCTCGCGCAGGAGGGGTGGGGGGGTCAGGGGCGGGGGGCGGATGCCGCGGCGCGGGCCGCGGCGGGGAGTGCCTCGATGATGCGGCCGAGGGCCTCGTCGTCGTGCGTCGCGGTGAGGAACCAGGCCTCGAAGACGCTGGGCGGCAGGGAGACCCCGGCGTCGAGCATCGCGTGGAAGAACGGCGGGTATCGCCACGACTGCTGCGCCTGGGCGGCCGCGTAGTCCCGCGGCGCCTCACCGGCGAAGACCAGCCCGAACAGCGAGCCGGCGCGGGGCACGGCGTGCTCGACGCCCTCCGCTGTGAGGGCCGACGAGAGCACCGTCGCGACGGCGTCGGCCGCGGCATCCACTCTCGCGTAGACCTCGGGGGTGGCCAGCCGAAGCGTCGCGAGACCGGCGGCGACCGACAGCGGGTTTCCCGAGAGCGTGCCGGCCTGGTAGACCGGGCCGGTCGGGGCGAGCCGCTCCATGACCTCGGCGCGCCCGCCGAGGGCCGCGAGCGGCATCCCGCCGCCCACGACCTTGCCGAACGTGAAGATGTCGGGCGTGTAGTGCTCGCCGTTCGCCGCCTGCAGGCCCCAGAATCCCGCGGGGTGCACGCGGAAGCCCGTCAGCACCTCGTCGATGATGAGCAGGGCCCCGTGGTCGTGCGCGCGCTCGGCGAGGGCGGCGTTGAAGCCGGGCAGCGGCGCGACCACGCCCATGTTCGCCGCGGCGGCCTCGACGGTGACGGCAGCGATGCGATCTCCGTGCACGGCGAAGACCTCGTCCACGGCCGCGAGGTCGTTGTAGGGGATGACCAGGGTCTGGGCGGCGATCGGGGCCGGGACGCCCGCGGATCCGGGCAGCGCGAGCGTCGCGACGCCCGATCCCGCCTCGGCCAGCAGGCCGTCGGAGTGACCGTGGTAGTGCCCCGAGAACTTCACGAGCAGGTCGCGGCCGGTGAAGCCGCGGGCGAGCCGGATGGCCGTCATCGTCGCCTCGGTGCCGGTGGACACCAGGCGCACGCGCTCGATCGGGTGAGGCACGGGCGCGTCCGGCGCGACGATGCGCCCCGCGATCAGGTCGGCGAGCTCCACCTCGGCGCCGGTCGGCGCGCCGAACGACAGACCACGGGATGCCGCCTCGCGGACCGCCTCGACGACCTCCGGATGCGCGTGACCGAGCAGGGCCGGGCCCCACGACGCCACGAGGTCCACGTACTCCCGGCCCGCGGCATCCGTGACGTACGGGCCGCTCGCGGAAGCCAGGAATCGCGGCGTCCCGCCCACAGAGCCGTAGGCCCGCACCGGCGAGTTGACCCCGCCCGGGATGACCGCCCTGGCGCGCTCGAAGAGCTCGTCGTTGCGGTCGGCGGTCGGGTGCCCAGCCGAGGTCGTGCCGTCGGTGCCGATGCGATCGTTCATGTTCAGGCCCCGTCCCGAAGCCAGCCGGCGGCCTCGGCCGCCCAGTAGGAGAGCACGGCGTCGGCGCCGGCCCGGCGGATGGCGAGGAGCGACTCGAGCACGGCCCCGCGGCGGTCGATCCAGCCGTGCGCGGAAGCGGCCTCGATCATCGCGTACTCGCCCGACACCTGATATGCCCATACCGGAATGTCCACCGAGGCGCGCACCTCGGCGAGCACGTCGAGGTAGGGCAGCGCCGGCTTGACCATCACCACGTCCGCGCCCTCGTCGGCGTCGAGCAGCGCCTCGCGCACGCCTTCCCGCCCATTGCCGGGGTCGAGCTGGTAGGTGCGGCGGTCGCCCGTGAGCTGCGAGTCGACGGCCTCGCGGAAGGGCCCGTAGAACGCGCCGGCGTATTTGGCGGAGTATGCCAGCAGCAGCGTGTCGGTGAGGCCCTCGGAATCCAGCGCCGCGCGCACGTGCGCCACCTGGCCGTCCATCATCCCGGACAGGCCGAGCATCGCCGATCCCGCCCGCGCCTGCGCGAGCCCCATGGCGGCGTACCGCTCGAGGGTCGCGTCGTTGTCGACCCCGCCGTCGTCACCGAGCACGCCGCAGTGGCCGTGGTCGGTGAACTCGTCGAGGCACAGGTCGGTCTGCACCACGAGCGCATCGCCCACCTCGGCCGCGACCGCGGTCGTGGCCAAATTCAGGATGCCGCGGGGGTCGTCGGCGCCGGAGCCCCGCGCGTCGCGGGTCAGGGGGACGCCGAAGAGCATGACTCCGCCGACGCCTGCGGTGGCGGCATCCGCCACGGCGCGTCGCAGGGAGTCGAGCGAGTGCTGCACGACGCCGGGCATCGACCCGATGGGCACCGGCTCGCTGAGGCCCTCCCGGACGAACAGCGGGAGCACGAGCTGCGACGGTGCGAGGTGCGTCTCGCGCACCAGCCGCCGCACGGCCGGCGACTGCCGCAGCCGTCGCGGGCGATGGGTGGGGAAGCTCACGACTGGAACTCGTCCGCCGCGTGCGGGAGCTTGAACTGCGAGACGGCGTCGATCAGGGCATCCACCGTCTGCCGATCGGCGACGACGTCGACCGCGAGGCCGACCTTTCGGGCGTCCTTCGCGGTGCGAGGCCCGATCGCGGCGATCACCGTCTCGGAGGGGATGTCGGGGAACTGGGCGTGCACCTGCTCTGCGACCGAGCCGCTGGTCACGAGGATCGCGTTGATGCGGCCGCTCGCGACGTCGCGTGCGATGCGGTCGGTGACGGGCACCCCGACGGTGCGGTAGGCGACGACGCTGCGGACGTCGTGGCCTGCGGCGATCAGCGACTTCGTCAGCACGGGCTTCGCGATCTCGCTGCGGAGGGTGAGGATGCGACGGGGCGTCGGCTCGAGGGCGGTGAGCTGCTCGGCCATGCCGGCCGCCGAGTTGTCGCGCTCGGGCACCAGATCGACCCGGTAGCCGACGGCCTGCAGGGCGGCGGCGGTGGTCTCGCCCACGGCGGCGACGCGCGTGCGCGGCGGGATGAAGGTGCGGTGGGCGTAGAGGACGTCGACGGTGGTGGCGCTCGTGACGGTGAGCCAGTCGAACGTGCCGCCCTCGAGGTCGGCGAGCGCCTGATCGAGGGCCGCGAGATCGTTGGCCGGCGCGAAGTTGATCAGCGGTGCGACCACCGGCGTCGCGCCCTGCGCCCGGAGGCTCGCGGCCACCCCGTCGCCCCACGGCCCGCCGCGGGGCACGAGGACTCGCCACCCGACAAGGGGCTTGTCGGGTTTCGTGTGTCCGAAGGCTGTGATCATGGGGCTGACTCTCGTGGTACCAGGTCGGCTGCCCCACGTTCGAGCAGCCGATGGGCGACAGCGTGCCCGATCCCGCGAGCGCGGACGATCGGGTCTGTGCCATCGGCAGCGTCCGCACCATTGCCACTGCCTTGCAATCGAATATACCCCGGGTCCACGCTCTCCGTCCGGTCCACGGCCAGGCGGCGACCGCCGCCGGGCGCGTAGACGACCGCTCGCACGCGCAGCTCCCCGGCGATCAGCTCGGCGTGCACACCCACCGGCGCATGGCAGCCGGCCTCGAGCTCGGAGAGCACCGTGCGCTCGGCGGTGACGGCGATGCGCGTGGCCGCGTCGTCGAGGGCGGCGAGCGCTTCGCGCAGCTCGGATGCCGCGTCTTCGCGCGTCTCCACCGCCAGCGCCCCCTGCCCGGCGGCGGTGGGCCACTCGGCCAGGCCCAGGTGCTCGAACCCGAACGCGCTCGAGCCGAGGAGGTCGAGCCGGGAGAGCCCGGCGGCCGCGAGCACGACGGCATCCAGCTCGCCGTCGCGCACCCGTCCGAGGCGGGAGTCGACGTTGCCGCGGAGGTCGCGGACATCGATGCGCGGATTGTGCCGGCGCACCTGGGCGATGCGACGGGGAGACCCGGTGCCCACGGTCGAGCCGGGGGGAAGCCGGTGAAGGGGGGTGCCGTCACGCGTGACGGCGACGTCGCGGGCATCTTCGCGGAGGGGGATCGCGGCGATGACCAGCCCCGGCGGGTCAGACGTGGGGAGGTCCTTGAGGGAGTGCACGAGCAGGTCGCACTCGCCGGCGAGCAGCGCCTCGCGGAGCGCGGTCGCGAACACCCCCGTGCCTCCGAGCTCCGCGAGCGAGGCGCGCGAGACGTCGCCCTCGGAGACGATCGGGACGAGCTCGACTTCGCGGCCCGATGCGGCCGCGAGCGCGTCGGCGACGTGGGTCGACTGGGCGAGCGCGAGCGCGCTCCGCCGCGTCCCGAGCCGGAGGGGTGCGGTCATGGGCGATCCCGGGGACCGGTGGCGGCGGGCGTCACGGCTGCACCGCTCATTGCAGGATCTCCGGGATCTCGCGCAGCTCGAGCCGGCGCCCGGTGAAGAAGGGCACCTCCTCGCGCACGTGGCGGCGCGCATCGGTGGCGCGGAGGTCGCGCATCAGGTCGACGAGGTCGGTCACGTCGTCGGCCTCGAGGGGCAGCAGCCACTCGTAGTCCCCCAGGGCGAACGAGGCGACGGTGTTCGCGAGCACGCCCGTGAAGGCAGCACCCTTGCGCCCGTGCTCCGCCAGCATCCGGCGGCGCTCCTCTTCGGGGAGGAGGTACCACTCGAAGCTGCGCACGAACGGGTACAGGCACAGCCACTGCTTGGGCGGGATGTCCCGGAGGAAGCCGGGCACGTGCTGCCGGTTGAACTCGGCGTCCCGGTGCACGCCCATCGCGTTCCACGTGGGGAGGAGGTTCTTGAGCAGCTCGGTGCGGCGCAGGCGGCGAAGGGCACGCTGCAGGTCCTCCGCGTTCGGCCCGTGCAGCCATACCATCAGGTCGGCGTCGGCCCGGAGCCCACTCACGTCGTAGAAGCCGCGCACGGTGACGCCGCCCTGCTCGATGAGATCGACGATCGAGACGAGCTCGGTCTCGTCGGGCTCCGTGACGGGGCGCGCGGGATCGCAGCGCCAGACGGCCCACAGGGTGAACCCGCTCGGGGAGGCCGTCAGCGGGTCGGGCGAATCCTGCGAGGGCGCGGGTGCTGTGAACTCGGACATGGATCCAGTCTGTCCCGCCGGGGGGCCTCGTCCAAACGCCGGTACGCGCCGCTCAGCGCGTGTAGGCCCGAACCACGGCCCACACCGCTGCGCCGACGGCGGCGGCGAGACCGACGACGGCGGCCACCGCGGCGGCGGGCTCCCGCCGGGCGAAGATCTTCGCCTTGCGCACGCCCTCGTCGGTGGCGAGCGTCAGGCGCTTCGGCACGTTCGCCTTGACCTCGATGGCCATCAGCGCCGCCTTGAGCTCGGCGCGCGCGCTCTCGACCGGGTCGGCGATGCCCAGGGGCACGGCGGTGCGTGGCACGGGGACGGGAGCCTGCTTCTTGGGCGTAATCGCGCTGCTAGAACTCATCGCCGACCTCTCTCACCATGCGGACGTCCTGCTGCACCGAATCTACCGGTGTGCGACTGCTCGACATCTTGCGGAACCGCAGGTATCCGAGGAGGGCCAGCACGAGGGCGACGACGACGAGCAGCAGGAAGACGACGAGCGCCGACACCCATGCGGGCCACCACGACGACAGGCCGATGATCACGAACGCCCCGAAGGCCGCGATCGCCCAGAAGAGGAAGAAGAGGGCCGCGACGAACCATCCGGCGCCGACGCCGACATCCTTCGCCGTCTTTGCCGCCCACTTCTTCGCGCTGTCCACCTCGGCGACGACGAGGTTCCGCACCAGCTCGGGCACATCGCCGAGCAGTGTGAAGAGGCTGTCGTCCGCCCGGTCGCGGAAGCCCCGTGGCGTCGTCATCAGATCTGGCCGGTGGGCAACGACGCGGCGTTGGGGCCGCTGATGTCGTCGTCGGCGACGCCCGAGACCTCGTCGAACGAGGCGTTCGCCGTTCCGGTCTTCTCAGCCGCCGCCCGCTTGGCGTCCTCGGCCGAGGACGTGCCCGCCTTGATGCCCGAGTCCGGCTTCTGGCCGGGCGTTCCCTGCTTGCTGACGGCGTTCTTCACCTTCTGGGCGCCGTCCCACAGCGTCGACGGAAGCTGGGCGACGCTCGACTTCGCGAAGTCCTGCACCTTGGCCACCTGCTGCTGCACGGGTTCGGTGTTCCACGCCTTCAGGAACTGGTCCTTGATCTGCTGGTAGCGCTCGCGGCCCGCGCGAGAGCCGAGTACATAGCCTGCTCCGAGGCCGATAACGAGTCCGACTTTGCCCTTCATGGGGTCTCCTTAGCTCGATTCGCCTGCTGGTCTGCCTCAAGGTTAGACCCGTATGCCGAACTCGGCATCCACCCTTGACACCGGAGGACCCGAATGCTTAGCCGCCCCGGCTTTCAGCCCCACAGAGCGGACTGGCGCACCCTCTCGGCCGCGGCGATCGCGTCGGGCACGACCTGTGCCAGACCCGTTCCCGAGAGCCACGCGCCCGTGACCGCAAGCCCGTCGACGGCGTGCACGGCAGCGCGCGCGGACTCGGCCGCCGCGCGCTGACCCCGCACCGAGGCCGGCTGCGCCTGCCCGTAGCGCTCGAGCCGGGACCCCACGAGCCGGTCGCGGTCGAGGGGCACGCCGAGCAGGGCGGATGCCTCGGCGAGGGCGAGCGCGGCGGCCTCCTCCTCGCTCAGCCCCTCGGTGGCGGGGGCCTCCCCCTGGCTGCCGAACGAGACGCGGACGACGTGCCGGCCGGGGGCGACCCGGGCGGAGAGCCACGGCCACTTCGCGGTGGAATGGGTGAGCGCCTTCGCCGCACGCGCCCCGGCGACCGTGAGAACGCCGGTGCCGCGCGGGTGGGCGTCGAGCGCCGGCGCGTCGATCACCAGCGTGACGACGTGCACATCGGGCCCGGGACGCGGGGCGGTGGCGGCCAGCTCGGGCACGTCGCGGCCGAGCAGGCGGCGCGCTGGCGCCTCGGGCGTCGCCACGACGACCGCGTCGGCACGCTCGGGGGCGTGCCCCTCGGCGGTGACGATCCAGCCGCCGTCGGTCTTCTCGATCGCCTCGACCGCCACGCCCGTGACGACCTCGGCGCCCAACTCCCCGAGCCGGCCGCGGAGCGCCTCGACGAGCCGCGTGACGCCGCCGTCGATGCCCTCGATCGAAGCGCCGGGGGTCGCCGTGCGCTCGCCGCGGATCAGACCGACGGCGCCGGAGAGGGATCCGGCGCGGGTCATGGCGCTGTTCAGGCCGGGGGCCGCGATCTCGACGTCGATGTCGTCGGGGTGCGCGGAGTAGACGCC
>DASUQB010000277.1:0-2739 GCA_036280835.1 Microbacterium sp.
CGGGGTCGAGGTCCGACTCCATGAGGGCGCCGCGGGCGGCGGCCTTGTCCGGCGCCGCCACGGCATCCTCCAGATCGAGGATGACGGCATCCGCCCGCTCGAGGGCCTTCGCGAAGCGCTCGGGGCGATCGGCTGGGCAGAAGAGCAGCGCGGGTCCGAGGGTGAAGTCCATCACGACGACGCCCCCTCGACGGGCGCGGTGCGGTGCTCTCCGGCGGGGCCGCCCTGCGCACCGGCATGGGCGTCCGCGCACCACATCAGCGCGACCCTCGTCGCCGTGGCGACCACGACGCCGTCCTGGTTGCGACCGGTGTGCCGCATGGTGACGAGGCCCTGGCCGGGGCGCGATGACGAGAGCCGCTTCGATTCGACCGTCGTCTCGGTGTAGAGCGTGTCACCGGCGAACAGGGGATGCGGAAAGGCGATGTCCGACAGCCCGAGCTGGGCGACGAGCGTGCCCTGCGTCAGCTGGGTGACGGATGCCCCCACCATGGTGGCGAGGGTCCACATCGAGTTCATCAGCCGCTGACCGAACGGCTGGGTGGCCGAGAAGGCCGCGTCGAGATGCAGGGCCTGGGTGTTCATCGTGAGCGCCGAGAACAGCATGTTGTCGGCCTCGGTGACCGTGCGCCCGGGTCGGTGCGCGTAGCGCGCCCCCTCCTCGAACTCCTCGAAGTACAGCCCTCGCTGCACGATCTCGCGGCCGGGCCCCTCGATGTCAGACACGCTGGCCACGCTACCCGTGCAGGCCGAGCGCGCGCGAGATCACGAGCAGCTGCACCTCGTTCGTGCCCTCCCCGATCTCGAGGATCTTCGAGTCGCGGTAGTGGCGGGCGACCGGGTACTCGTTCATGAAGCCGTTGCCGCCGAAGATCTGAGTGGCGTCGCGGGCGTTGTCCATCGCCGCGTCGCTCGAGGTGAGCTTGGCGATGGCCGCCTCGACCTTGAACGGAAGACCGGCGTCGCGCAGGCGCGCGGCGTGGTGCCAGGCCAGGCGGGCGTTGTGGACGCGGGCCTGCATGCGTGCGATCGTGAACTGGATGTGCTGACGGGTGGAGAGCACCTCGCCGAAGACGGTGCGCTTCTTGGCGTAGTCGATGGCCGCCTCGAGGCATCCCTCGGCCGCTCCGGTCGCGAGCGCGGCGATCGCGATGCGGCCCTCGTCCAGGATGTGCAGGAAGTTCGCGAATCCGCGGCCCTCCTCGCCGAGGATGTTGCCGACGGGCACCCGGGCGTCCTGGAACGTCAGCGGGTGGGTGTCGGACGCGTTCCAGCCGACCTTGTCGTAGGCGGGCTCGACCGTGAAGCCGGGCGTGCCGTGCGGCACGATGATCGTCGAGATGCGCTTGCGGCCGTTCTCCTCGCCGGTGACGGCGGTCACGGTGACGAAGCGCGTGATGTCGGTGCCCGAGTTGGTGATGAACTGCTTCGACCCGTTGATCACCCACTCATCGCCCTCGCGCCGCGCGGTCGTGCGCGTGGCGCCGGCGTCCGAGCCCGCCTCCGGCTCCGTGAGGCCGAAGGCCGCCAGCGCCCGCCCCGCGAGCAGGTCGGGCAGCAGCTCGGCCTTCTGCTCGTCGGTACCGAAGCGGTAGACCGGCATCGCGCCGAGGCTGACGCCCGCCTCGAGGGTGATCGCCATCGACTGGTCGACCCGCCCGAGCGCCTCGATCGCGAGGCACAGCGCGAAGTAGTCGCCGCCCTGCCCGCCGACCTCCTCGGGGAACGGGAGGCCGAAGAGCCCCATCTCGCCCATCTGCGCGACGACGTCGAGCGGCAGCGTGTGCGTGCGGTCGGCCTCGTAGCTGACCGGCGCGACGACCTGGTCGGCGAAGTCGCGCACCATCGCGGCGAGCTCGCGCTCGTCCTCGTTGAGCTGGTCGTTGGTGTGCAGTGAGTCGTACATGAGGTGTCCTCTGGTTCTCAGTCGACGGATGCCCCGGCGTCGGGTTCGACGCGGGCAAGGATCTGTTCGCGGCGCACCTGATCGCCGGGGGCGACCAGGATCCGCGCGGTTCCGGAGTGCGGCGCGATGACCGGCTGCTCCATCTTCATCGCCTCGATGGTGACGATGCGGTCCCCCGCCTCGACCGCGGCGCCGTCGGAGACGTGCACGGCGACGACGGTTCCGGGCATGGGGGCGAGGAGTTCGGGATGCGCGGCCGCGACGTCGCCGTCGGCCTCGGCCAGGCGGCGCTCGAGCGCCGCGCGGCGGCTGAGGGGCGTGAGGCGATGGGTCGCCCCGGCTGCGTGCACCCAGAGCGTCCCATCGGCGTCGGTGGCCAGCCGGGTCCCTGCCGGGCCGGCGGAGCCGATCACCCGTCGGCCCGCCCGGCTCCCCGTGCTCACCGGCTGCCCGTCGGGCGGCACGGCGGCATCGAGGATCTCACCGGCATCGGTTGCGAAGAGGTGCCGACGCGGCACGGGGTCTCCGCCGGGTCGCCAGCCGGATGCCGAACGCCAGAGCGCGGATGCCGCAGCGGTGGCGGGATGGGAGCCCGAGCTCCGAGCCACCGCACCGGCCGCGGCGGCGAGGGCCGCCTCCGTCGGCTCGGGCGCCACGAAGGGCGGCATCCGGTCGATGAGGTCGGTGTCCAGGTCGCCGGCCCGCACCGCGGCATCCGCCAGCAGCGCGCGCAGGAACGCGATGTTCGTGTCGAGCCCGAGCACGGCGGTCTCGGCAAGCGCGCCGTCGAGGGTGGCGAGCGCCTGTGCGCGGTCCTCGCCCCACGAGATGAC
>DASUQB010000278.1:0-6129 GCA_036280835.1 Microbacterium sp.
GTCACCCCTCGACCGTACCGACCCCTGGGCGCCTCGGGCCCGAATCGGGCGTTTGTCGTGCGATCCGGCTCCGCTGCAGCGGCTCTTCGATGCGCTCCGCATGCTTCTTCGGCGACCACGCCACGACGCACATCGTCGACCGCATCGCCGCCGGCTCGGCGCTGCGCCGAGGGCTAGGCCCGGAACGCCGAGAGGCCCGTGATGCGCTGACCGAGGATGAGGGTGTGCACCTCGTCGGTGCCCTCGTAGGTGCGCACAGACTCCAGGTTGTTCGCGTGCCGCAGGGGCGAGTAGTCGAGCGTGATTCCGTTGCCGCCGAGTACCGAGCGCGCGTCGCGGGCGATGTCGATCGCGATGCGGGTGTTGTTGAGCTTCGCGACGGAGATCATGTGCGGCTCGAGCTTTCCGGCGTCCTTCAGCCTGCCCAGCCGCAGCGCGAGCAGCTGCGCCTTCTGGATCTCGAGCGCCCAGTTCACCAGCTTCTGCTGAGTGAGCTGGAAGCCGGCGAGCGGGGTGTCGAACTGCCGGCGCTCGAGCGCGTAGGCGAGCGCCTGGTCGAAGCAGTCGCGAGCCGCGCCCACCGCGCCCCACGAGATGCCGTAGCGGGCCTCATTGAGGCAGGAGAACGGGCCCTTGAACCCGACCGCGCCGGGCAGCAGCGCGTCCTCCGGCAGCCGCACGTCGACGAGCCGGACGTCGCACTGGATCGACGCCCGCATCGACAGCTTCGGCTCGATCGGCGTCGCCGTGAATCCGGGGGCGTCGGTCGGGACGATGAACCCGCGGAGCCCCTCGTCGGTCTGAGCCCAGATGATCGCGATGTCGGCGATGGAGGCCAGCCCGATCCACCGCTTCTCGCCGTCGAGCACCCACTCCCCGCCGTCGCGGCGTGCCCGCGTCACCATGCTCGACGGATCGGAGCCCGCGCCCGCCTCGGTGAGACCGAAGCAGCCGATGACCTCGCCCCGGGCCATCCGGGGAAGGTAGACCTGCTTCTGCTCCTCGGAGCCGTGCTTGTGGATGGCCGACATCGCGAGCGACCCCTGCACGGAGACGAACGTGCGGATGCCGGAGTCCCCCGCCTCCAGCTCCTGGATGACGAGGCCGTAGTCGACGGCGCTCCCGCCGCCGCATCCGTAGCCCGGGAGGTGCAGGCCGAGCAGGCCGAGCTCGGCGAGCTCGGGAATGAGCTCGACCGGGAAGTGGGCGCGCTCGAACCAGTCGGCGATACCGGGTCTGACGCGCCGGTCGACGAACTCGCGCACGCGGGAGCGCAACGCGAGCTCGGCGGGGCTGAACTCGTCGTCGATGTCGAGCAGGTCGCTGGCGCTCCGTGCGGATTCCTCAGTCATGCGTACCGCTCCTTCGTGCTTACGGCCCTCGACCCGACGGCGTGCGCCATGAGGCAGATGACCTCCCAGGCCGTATGCGCGGCGGCGAGCCCCGTCACGCCCGCGTGGTCGTAAGCGGGCGCCACCTCGACGACGTCCGCGCCGACGATCTCGATGCCCGTCAGCGCGCGGAGGGTCGCGAAGAGCTCGCGGCTGCTCAGCCCGGCGGGCTCCGGCGTGCCCGTCCCCGGCGCGAAGGAGGGATCGAGGACGTCGATGTCGATGGAGAGGTAGACGGGCCCCTCCCCCGCCCTGTCGCGGATCCTCGCAGCGGTGTCGGCGATCGACGCGTGCTCGAAGTCGTCGGCGCGGATGATCTGGAAACCCAGGTGCCCGTCGGCCTCGAGTTCGCCCTTGTCGTAGACGCCGCCGCGGAGGCCCACGTGCACGCACCGCCCGGCATCCAGCAGCCCCTCTTCGGCGGCACGCCGGAAAGGCGATCCGTGCCAGACGTCCGCCCCCAGATGGGTGTCCCACGTGTCCAGGTGCGCATCGAAGTGGATGACGCCGACCGGTCCGTTCGTCTTCACCACCGCTCGCAGCAGCGGGAGGGCGACCGTGTGGTCGCCGCCGAGCGCGACGATCTTCGTCCCGTCCGCGCCGAGGGCGGTGGCCGCGGTCTCGATGGCGTCGACCGCAGCTCCGATGTCGTAGGGAGTGACGCCGAGGTCGCCCGCATCGGCCACCTGCTGCACGGCGAAGGGATGCACGTCGAGCGTCTGGTGGTACGGATGCAGCTGCCTCGAGCACTCCCGGATGTGGCCGGGCCCGAAGCGCGCGCCGGGCCGGTAGCTCGTGCCCGCATCGAAGGGAATGCCGAGCACGGCCACGTCGGCGTGGGGCACGTCCTCGAGGCGCGGCAGGAGCGCGAAGGTCGGGAGCCCCGCGTAACGGGGGTAGCCCGGGATGTCGCGCTGACCGATGGGACCGCCGGTGTTCGTCATTGAATCCTCCTCGACACTGAGGCCGAGGCTACCGAGTTCGCCGGGCGTCGTGAAACCGGGCGATGATGGGCTGATGAGCCCCGCCTCCCTTCCTTTGACCGAGATGCCGGCCCCTCAGTTCGTCATGTCGGCCGAGGGTCACAGGATCGCGACCTACTCGTGGGGCGACGCCGCGGCGCCGACCGTGCTCTGCGTCCACGGATTCGCCTCGAGCTGCCGCGACAACTGGGTCGACACGGGGTGGGTGCGCGACCTCACCGCTGCCGGCTTCCGCGTGCTCGGGGTCGACCAGCGCGGGCACGGCCTCAGCGACAAGCCGCACGATCCGCACGACTACACGATGACCGCGCTCGTGGGCGACCTCGTGACCGTGCTGGAGACGTACCTGCTCGACAGCGTCGTCTACGCCGGGTACTCCCTGGGGGGTCGCGTCGGCTGGCAGCTGCTGGTGGATGCGCCGGGCCGTGTCACGCGCGGAGTGCTCGGCGGGATCCCGGACGGGCGGCCGCTCGCCCGCCTCGACATCGACCAGGCGAGCGCGTTCGCCGAGCACGGCACGGCCATCACCGACAAGGTGACGCGGAACTACGTCACCCTCGCGGAGCGCGTGCCCGGGAACGACCTGCGGGTGCTCGTCGCGCTCGCCGCGGGCATGCGCTTCGGCGACGCCGACCCGGACCCCGCCCGGCCGCCGCAGCAGCCCGTGCTGTTCGCCACCGGGAGCGACGACGCGATCCTCGAGGGGTCGCGCCAGCTGGCCTCGGCCGTCCCTCTGGGCGAGTTCACCGAGATCCCGGGGCGGCACCACTTCAACGCACCCGGCTCCCGCGTCTTCCGGGATGCCGCGGTGGCGTTTCTCGCGCAGGAGTAGCGACGCCTCATCCGGCTCACCCGAGGGGGTGGTCGTGCACCGCCGAGCTGAAGGTCGATCCGTTCAGCTCCAGGTAGAGCTGCCGTTCGGTGACCGAGAGGGTCATCGTGTTCCGGCGCTCCAGGGCCGCCGACGCGGCGTCGATGAAGCCCGGATCGAAGCTGTGCAGCGTGATCGTGTCGGCGCGGTGGATGGACTTTCCCGCCCACTGCGGCAGCAGCTTCGCGGGATCGCGGTGCGTATAGACGGTCGTGCGATCGGCGAGCTTGCTGCCGTAGTGCAGGCGCGCGGCATCCGGCGACCCGACCTCGATCCACGCCGTGAGCCTGCCCGTGAGATCCCGCACGAACACGGCCGGATCATCGGTCGAGGAGATGCCCTCGCTGAAGGCGATGCCCTCCTCGTACTCGAGGCAGTACGCGAGCACGCGGGTGAGCATGTGCGCATCGGTCTCCGACGAAGCGCGCGCCACGCGCAGGGCCGGCTCGTCGTACACGCCCCGGTCGACGTCTGCCAATTGCACCGCGAACGTGTGGACTGTTGCGCCGATGGCCATAGCGCCCGAGCCTACGCGGCGGCCGGCGGTAGGATCGCAGAACTCGGGTGGGGAGGGGTGATGTCGGCTCGGAGGCTGCTCTGCTTCGCCACCTTCCTGCTCGTTCCCGCGCCGGGTGCGGTGCCGCCCGTCATCGAGGAGTACTGCGCCGGGTCGTACGTGCGCATCACGGACGGGGCCGATGTGGACGGCGTCGCCCGCAGCATCCGGAACGCGGATCCCGGGGCCATGTGCGCCGGGATGCGCGGCGCCTCCGAGGAGCGATTCTCGCCGTCGGTGTCGGCCAGGGCACTCGATGGCGTGCTCGCCGCGGTGGGGGTCGGCTGATGGCGCGCACCACTGCCGTCATCGGCGGCGGCATCGTCGGCATCGCCCTCGCGCGGGCGCTGTCGGCGCGAGGCGACGAGGTCACGGTGCTCGAGAAGGAGACGCGCCTCGCCCAGCACCAGACGGGACGCAACTCCGGGGTCGTCCATGCCGGGCTCTACTACAGGCCCGGCTCCCTCAAGGCGACCCTGTGCTCGGCGGGCCGTGTGTCGATGCGCGAGTTCTGCGAAGAGAAGGAGCTGCCGTACCGCGAGGTCGGAAAGCTCGTGGTCGCGGTCGACGAGACAGAGCTGACCGCCCTGGCCGAGATCGAGCGGCGCGCACGCGAGAACGGGGTGCCCGACCTGGCTCGCGTCGATGACGCGGCTGGCCTGCGGGAGATCGAGCCGCACGCCGCGGGAGTCGCCGCCATCCACTCGCCGCACACCGCCGCCGTCGACTACGCGACGATCACCGAGGCCATGGCCCAGGACGTGCGTTCCGCGGGCGGCTCGATACGGCTCGGCCACGAGGTGACCGGCATCCGCCTCGAGGGCGAGCGTGTGCGTGTCATCAGCCCGGCATCCGACGACGTCTTCGACCGCGTGATCGTCTGCGCGGGCCTCCAGTCCGACGTCGTCGCCCGCCTCGTGGGTGCGGACCCGTCGCCGAAGATCCTGCCGTTCCGGGGGGAGTACTGGGAACTCGCACCCTCGCGGGCGGACCTCGTGAAGGGCATGATCTACCCGGTGCCCGACCCGCGGTTCCCCTTCCTCGGAGTTCACTTCACGCGCGGCGTCTACGACACCGTGCACGTCGGCCCGAACGCCGTGCCCGCGCTCGCGCGTGAGGGCTACTCCTGGCTGTCGGTCTCGCCCAAGGACACGTGGGAATCGCTCACGTGGCCGGGGGCGTGGCCGCTGGCGAAGCAGCACTGGCGCATGGGCGTCGACGAGATCTCGGGGTCGCTGATCAAGCCGCTGTATTTCCGCAAGGCGCGGCGCTTCATCCCCGAGCTCAGGATGTCGGACCTCGCGAGCAGGATCCACGCGGGCGTGCGTGCTCAGGCATGGGGCCGCGCCGGGGAGCTGCTCGACGACTTCGCGGTCGACCAGGTGGGCCCGGTGACGCTGCTGCGCAATGCGCCCTCGCCCGCCGCCACATCCTCCATCGCGATCGCGGACTACGTGATCGATCGCTACCTGGTGCCCGCGGCGGACTGAGCGAGCGCCTCTTCCGCGCGGTCGCCGCGGGGCGGCCCAGGGGGCGTGCCGTGGCCCGGAAGTGCGTGCGACAGGCGTATCGTCGTTGGGGTTCGAGCGATCGCCGGGCTGAGCTGTTGCGCAGGAAGTCCGGCCGGCGCGTTCGATGAGGCTGAACGAAGGGCACCATCATGACGGCAGCATTCATCGTCCGGGGCGACCACCTTCCCGTGCTCGTCCCTCTCGCGGTCGCCCAGTCGTCGGGTTCCGATTCTCCTGAAGCCCTGGTCTGGGGCGTCGACCTCGCCGGCGAGCGTTCGCGCCACGCGGCGCAGAAGCGCCTGAAGAAGGTATGCCAGGAAGTCGGCGCGTACTCGGCCGTCCACCCGCGGCTCGCGCACCTATTCGTCGTCTACACGCACGGCGGTTCGCTGCCGGAGGGTTCCTGCCTCGGCACCGCCGCGCAGGCGGCCACCCGCCTGCACGCCGGCTTCGAACGCACCCGCGGCCGTGACATCGACGTGATCACGCTCGATGTCACGGGCTGGGAGGACGGGGAGCTGTTCCGCAACCGCATCATCGAGGCGGTCTCGGCGCACGACCACG
Source organism: Microbacterium sp. (assembly GCA_036280835.1). Lineage (GTDB taxonomy): Bacteria > Actinomycetota > Actinomycetes > Actinomycetales > Microbacteriaceae > Microbacterium. The sequence continues at coordinate 5,877 of DASUQB010000278.1, forward strand.
GCACGGGCGACGCCGCGCTCGGCTGGCATGACATCGTGGACTCGTCGATCCGCTCCGCCGCGATGAGCCAGTTCTACTGAGGCGCCCCCGGTCGTATCGCGTCACTGGTCACGCGTTCTCCTTGAGGGTTTCGCGGGCGGCCGCGATGACGGCCTCGGTGGTGATGCCGAATTTCTGGAACAGGGTCTTGTAGTCGGCGGACGCGCCGAAGTGCTCGATGGAGACGCTGCGGCCCTTGTCGCCGACGATGTGC
>DASUQB010000279.1:0-15916 GCA_036280835.1 Microbacterium sp.
GAGCGCGCGCACGTCCCGGCGATGGCCGGCGCCCTGGCCGTAGAAGAGCTCGGAGAGCGGAAGGATCGTCGCCCGCGGCGCCAGGTCGCCGGGAAGACGGAAGTCGTCGGCGTTGCGGGTGACCACCGTGACGGGGAGGTCGGCGGCGGCGAGGAAGGCCTCGACCATCGCCTGGTCGCCGATGTTGCCCGCCCCGGGCGGGGCGATGAGCACGTGGCGCTCGCGGCCCGGGCGACCCGCGGATGCCGCGAAGTCGGCGCGGAAGCGACGGGACGTCCATCCCGTCCCGTCCACGACGTCGCGCCGCAGGGCGCGGAATCGTCGGGTCAGGCTGCGCAGCTTCATCTGTCCTCCAGGGGAGCGTCGGGGTGGTCGGAAGTCTCGGCCTGCACCGTCTCGACGGCGGGGGCCCGGGTCTTTCCCGCCCGGCCGAAGAAGCGCCGGGCGGAGAGCATGCCCGTCAGGTCCCGGCGGAAGGGCGGGAAGACGAGGGCGGCCAGCCCGAGCGCGCCCACGAGGGCGGCGAAGCCGACGAGGATGCGCATCAGCGCCAGCTCCTCGGGGATGGCGATCGTGGCGGCGAAGGACGCCCCCGCCGCGAGCCCGTAGACGACCAGGATGCGCAGGCCGTTCAGGAAGAGCCGCCTCACAGGGGCGGTCGAGCAGCGGGCGATCCAGACGCAGCCGACGGGCCACATCAGCGCCGCCCCGACCGCGTAGGCGACGGCGACGCCGTTCACGCCCCAGATCGAGCCGGCGATGATGAGCGCGATGACGAGCGGACGGGTCGCGACGGTGTACCAGAGGTAGGGGGTGGTGAGCCCCTGGGAGAGGAACACCCAGTAGGTCGAGTACGCGGCGGCCTGGAAGAAGCCGGCGACGGCCAGGATCTGGAAGATCGGCACAGACGGACCCCACTGCGGTCCGAGGGAGATGGCGATCACCGCGGGCGCCTGCGCGACGGAGATGGCGAGCACGAAGCTGACGAGGTTGAGCATGATCGTCTGACCGAACGCGATGAACTCGCCGTAGCGCGCCGGCTGCTCCTGCAGCCGCGACAGCGTCGGCAGCGCCACGCGGGTCGAGGGGGCGTTGATCTGATTCAGCGGCAGCAGCATGAGCTGGAACGCCCTGTTGTAGAAGCCGAGGCTCTGTGCGCCGAACATCCGCCCGATCACGAGCGAGTCGACGTTGCGGCTCGCGTAGTTGAGCACCTGAGCTCCGACGAGGCCCCCGCCGAAGGTCAGCAGCGGCTTCATCTGCTCCCCTCGCTTGGGGAGCCCCGGCCACCACCCGCCGATGAAGGGCAGCACGAGCACCTGGAGGAGCGCCTGCAGCACCTGCTGGGCGACGAGCGCCCAATAGCCCCACCCCCACAGGGCGAGCATCAGGGCCACCCCGAGCGCGACGACCTGGGCGAAGATCTCGAGCCCCGCCAGCTGGCCGAACCGGAATCTGCGGTTGAGATCCGCCCTGTACTGGGTCGCGATGCCGTTGAACAGGAACGTCGACGAGAGCACGAGGGTGATCGCGATCAGGCGGTCGTCATCGTAGAACGCCGCGATCGGCACGGCGAGCGCCGCGACGACGAGCGTCAGCGCCCCTCCGATGCCGACGTTGATCCAGAAGAGATTCGCGCGCTGACCCACGGAGAGGGTCTTCGCCTGGATCGCGGCGCTCGAGAGCCCGAAGTCGCGCAGGATCTCCCCCACGCCGATGATCGCGATCACCATCGTCGTCACGCCGTAGTCCACGGGCGACAGCAGCCGGGCGAGCAGGACGATCCCGGCCAGCTGCACCGTGATGCGGATGATCTGCCCCGAGAACGTGACGGCGGCCCCGCGCGTCGCGATCGCGCCGAGCCCCTTCCTGCCCTGGACCGTCGTCATGGCCGCCTCTCCCGGCCGGGCGCGCCCGCGCGGCTCGGCACTCTCGGGGCGCACAGGGGAAGCGTCACGTCAGTCCTTCCGGTCAGTCGGTGCGTCCCGCCGTTGGGACTGGCGTGGGGGGAGTCAGGCCAGGGTGGCGAGCCGTCGATCGACGGTCGCGGGCGAGCGCACGACCGCGGGAGCGGAGGCACCGGTGTGCAGGGAGAGGATGACGAGGAAGCCGATGACGATGTGCATGTTCCGCACGGCATCCAGCGAATTGAAGCCCGAGATGGCGACCGTATAGGCGATGATCGCCAGGATGACGCCGAGGTCCTGGTGGGACCACGCGCTCCAGATCAGCGAGGCGAGGAGGAGCAGGAAGAGCAGCAGACCCGGGATGCCGATGCTGATCAGCAGCTGGAGGATCGAGTTCTCGATGATGATCGTGTCGAAGAGGCGGCCGGTCTGGCCGGACGTGCCGGGCCCGGTGCCCAGCCATCCCGAGTAGTCGGCCGCCAGGATCGCGACGTCGATCGCCCGCTCGCGGACCCCGGCGGACAGCCGCGACTCGATCGAGTCCGCGCGCTCCACCAGGGGACCGAAGTTCAGCACGGCGATGCCGCCGACCACGGTGAGGACGAGCAGCTGGAGCCAGCGGGAGATGTTCCGCCAGCCGATGAAGACCGGCGCGAGAAGCAGGGCGAAGGCCACCGCCACGCCGACCGCGACGATCGACCCTCGGGAAACCGTCGCGACGACACCCGCCGCGGAGAGGAGGCCGCACAGCAGCGGCCACGTGGCCCCGGACGTCAGCCAGCGGCCGATTCCCAGGGCCGCCGGGATGCAGAGGAACGCGGCCGCGAAAAGGGGGTGCGAGAAGGCGGCGCTGGCACGGTAGACGGAGAAGCCGAACTCCGATCCGCCGCCCAGGACCGCGGCGAGGCTGCCGTAGACCGGAGACATGCCGAGCAGCATCTCGATGACCGTGTACGCCCCCACCGCGGCGCCGAGCACGAGGAACGCCCCGGCGAGCAGGCGCGCCTCCGCCCGCGCGTCGAACACGATGACGGGAAGCAGCGCGCCGACGAGGAAGCTCAGCGTCCAGCCGATGGATGTCTCACCGCCGCCGGCGAGCACCACGCTGTACGCGAGCCACACCACGAGCAGTCCCGCGGTCGCGTAGACGGCGAAGCGGGGGCCCATGCGGGCGCGCTCCGGGGGGTCTCCTTCGTCGCCGGGCGGGCGCTGCCCGAGGATCGCACGCCGGAACACCCAGATCCCGAGCAGGATGGCGAGCGGCGGCAGGGCGTTGAAGGGTCCGTCGTTCGGGATCAGCCTCGTGGGGAACAGGGCGAGGACGCCGAGGGCAAGGACGGGGATCCACTGCACCGGCACGACGAAGACCGCCACGGCCACGACCGCCAGGATCGGCAGAACGAGCGCGACCTCGAGGGTCGGATCGAGCAGCCGCAGCAGGGCGGCGGTGACGAGCGCGACGCCGACCGCCCCGGCTGCGAGCACGAGCGCCGTCCCGCGTGCGTCGCGCCTGGACCGGAGCGCGACCAGATGACCGCGCGCCCTCATCCGCGCACGCTCCGCGCGCACCAGCGCGTCGACACGGTCGGAACGGTCCCCATGCCTAGGAAGGTAGCCGCCCAACGTGAAGGCTCTGTTTCGGGACGATTAATCCTGGGCTCTGCTCACCGGCCGCCGAGGTTCGGGATCAGGCCGGCCAGCGCAGGATCGCCGCGATGTTGTCGGTGTCGGCGAAGCCGGGCGTCGTGTGCCCCAGCGTGTGAGTCCGCGCCGATGCCTCGGCCGCGGTCGGGGCGGCCCTCGCCAGCAGCTTCTTGGCGTGCGCGGGCGGCGGCGTGGTCTGATCCGAGCTGTCCGGGGTCGAGTACACGACGCGCAGGGACGTGCCGGTGTACGCCGACGACGCGTGCCGGGCGGGGTTGTTCGCCTTGATGAGGCTGGTGCTGTAGCCGAACGGGGCGCCCACGCTCACCTTGGCGCGGAGCGGCCCGTACCGGTAGAGGTGCTCGATGTCGTAGACGCCGTTGACGATGTACGCGCCGCCGATCCGCGGGATGAGGTCCGCGGCCAGCGCCTCGACGGCGAGCGCGCCGCCATGGGAGGTTCCCCGGAGGAAGCTCCAGGACAGGGAGAAGACGCTCGAGAGGTAGGTGTACCCGTCGCGCATGATCTGCTGGGCGGTCGGGTGCGAGTAGAGGGTGCCGCCCAGTGTCTGGCAGATCACCAGCAGGCCGGCATCCACCGCCCGCTCGCCGATGCCGCGGAACCCGCCGAGCAGGGCGTCGTCATTGCTTTCCGCCCCATGGAAGAGCCACAGCACCGGCGCGGGCGTGCTGCTTCCCGGCACGATTCCCCGCGGCACGAAGAGGCGCGCCCGGTCCCCCTTGATGTCGACCCGGATCTGCTCGAAGACCGTTCCGCCGTACCGGCTCACCAGCCCGACGTGCCTCGACAGCTCGCCGGGCAGACGAGGGCACGGGGTGGATGCCGCCGCCGCACCCGGCGGCGCCGCCGCATCGGCGCCCACCAGGGTGAGCGCCCCGAGTGCACTGAGGGAGAGGAACTCCCTCCTGCCCCACACGTGCGTGTTCTGTTCTTCGCGTGACATGACCGCTCGATTCCGTCTGCGTCGCTGCTGCGACGGACCGTGGTCTCCCCCAGGATGCTGCCCCTGCAAGCGTGGATCGGGGGGCCTCGGGCGTCAAGAGCGACGCGCCGCCGGGTTCCCCGCGACGGGGCGGGACGGGGCCGCCCCGGGCCTTCAACGGCCGCTGACCGGCAGAATCCCGCGGGATTACGCGCGTGTAAATTCTCCATGAACCGACCGGGATGGGACGCCACAGGTGCCTATCCTGGCCGCAGGGGTTGCCGCCGATGGGGTGTCGGGACTTCCCCCGCATCGGGAGTCGCTCGCTGCGGGGGGTCATCATCATCCTGGCAGCGGGGGTTCCTATGAGCGCGAGCTCGCATCGGCAGCGATCAGCGGCGGCGGCGCGCCTGGCCCCGCCGAAGCGCGACGTCACGCTCGACGTGCTGCGCGTGGTGGGCATCGCCGCCGTGGTGGTGGCGCACGTGTGGTTCCGCGAGGAGTGGGCGCACGCGTTCATCTTCAGCTGGAACATGCCGCTCTTCTTCTTCCTCACGGGCTACCTGTGGAAGGATCGCCCCTTCGGCGCGATGGTCAGGCGCCGGTCCGAGATGCTTCTCCTCCCGTACGCCTTCTGGCTCGTGGTGTGGAGCGTTCTCTTCGTCGCGGTGACGGGGGATGCCACCCTCCGCTTCGTCGCGGGCCAGCTGCTCGGCGGGCGCTACATGTACGGAAAGCCGTTCTGGGCGTTCTGGTTCTCGACCGCGCTCTTCGTGCTCGTCCTGGCGTACTGGCTGATCCGTCGCCTGCCGTTCTGGGCGCAGTGGGCGATCGCGGTCGCCCTCCTCGTGCCCGCCTACCTGGTTCCCGACCTCGTGCGCATGTCGCCCTGGGCGGCGGCCACCGGGGTCTGCTGCCTGGTGTTCCTGATGGCCGGTCGCACCGTGCGCCGCTACGAGGGCCGGCTCCCCTCGTTCGCGCGCCCGATCCTCGGCGCGGTCCTCGCGGCCGGATCGCTCGCGGCGTTCGGCACCGGGCTGGTGCACCCCGTCGACCTCAAGCTCGTCGACTTCGGCACCCCCGTGCTCGGAGTGCTGCTCGCCATCGCGATCGTCACGGGGCTGTCGTGGATGCTGCGCGCCCTCGTCGACGCCACGCGCATGCACGCCGCCCCGACGCTGAGCCTGCTCGCCGAGTCGACGTTCATGGTGACGCTGACGCATGCCGGCATCCTGTGGGCGCTCGACCCCCTCGCCCTGCCGCCCATCCTCCAGTTCGCCCTCGCGCTCTTCGTGCCCTGGAGCCTGGCCCTCGTGGTCCGGCACACGCGCGCCTCTCAGCTGCTCACGGGAATGCCGCGGCGCCCCCTGCCCCGCACCCGCGGTACGGGAGACCCCGCGGCCGCCGCCGAGCGCGCACCGGCGGGCGAGCTCTCGTGAGCGCCCCCTCCGATGGCCGGCTGGGCTGGGCGGACTTCGCGCGCGGCGCCGCGATCATCTGCGTCGTCTACTTCCACGCCAGCCTCTTCCTCGACCTCGTGGGCATCGACAACACCCTCGGCCGCGTCAAGCTCGCGTTCGAGCTCGTGCCGCTGCCCGCGTTCTTCCTGATCGCGGGGATCTTCGGCGCGCGCGGGATCCTCGACGGCGGCTTCGCCGATCTCGCCCGCAAGCGCCTGCTGCCGCTGGCGTACGTGTACGTGCTGTGGTCGGCGCTGAGGTTCGCCCTGTTCGCCCTGTTCCCGGCGCTCCCCTCTCGCGACACCGACATCGCCCCCGCCGACCCGCTCTCGCTGGTCATGCTGCCGGTGCTGCCCGCGAGCCTCTACTGGTTCCTCTACGCGCTCGGGCTGTTCACCCTCGTGCTCTGGCTCGCGCGACGCGTGCCGCGGTGGATCCTGGTCGCGGGCACGGCCGTGATCTCCACGCTCTTCACGAGCGGCATCGTGAACACCCACACGATCGCGTGGAACCGCATCGGGGCGCTGCTCTTCTTCTTCGCCGTCGGCGTGCTGTTCAGCCGCGAGATCCCGGCGGCGATGCGGCCGGCGGGCGGGCGCCATCTGGCGATCCTCGCCACCGCCTACATCGGCATCGTCGCGGGACTGTTCCTGTTCCGGGGCGCCGCGCGCCTCCCGTTCGTGGTGCTCCTCGGCCAGTGCATCGGGGTGGCGGCCCTTCTCGTCGCATCCAAGCTGCTCGCCCGCCTGCCCGCCCTCGCGTTCGTGTCGGCCGCCGGGCGGGTGTCGCTGCCCATCTATCTCGTGCACATCCTCGTCATCCCTCCCCTTGCGCTCGGGCTCGGCGCGCTGAGCCCCGACTGGCCGATCCCCGTCAACATCGCGGTGGCGTTCGCGGTGACCGCGGTGGCGATGCTCGCCGGGTTCGGTCTCGCGGCTCTGGCGCGTCGCGCACCCTGGCTGCTGGCCCCCACGCTTCGGCCGCCCCGGACGCCCGTGCGGGACGACGCCGCCCGACCGTCGGGCCCGGGCCGATCCGGCCGATCCCCCCTACCATTCCAATAAGAAGCCTCCGGGGGGATAGCTTCCGCCCGAGCGCGCGACGTGAGGAGCAGTATGCGTCTGTCAGTCATCGGTTGTGGGTACCTCGGTGCCGTCCATGCCGCCGCCATGGCCTCGATCGGCCACGACGTCGTCGGCATCGACGTCGATGAGCGCAAGATCGCCACTCTCTCCAAGGGCGAGGCGCCGTTCTTCGAGCCCGGGCTGCAGGAGATCCTCGCCGAGGGCATCCAGTCGGGCCGGCTGCGCTTCACGACCGAAATGGCCGAGGCCGCAGGGGCGAAGGTGCACTTCGTCGGCGTCGGCACGCCGCAGCAGAAGGGCGGCTACGCCGCGGACCTCACGTATGTGAACGCCGCCATCGACGGGCTCCTCCCCTACCTCGCCGAGGGCGATGTCGTCGCGGGGAAGTCGACGGTCCCGGTGGGCACCGCCGCCGACCTCGCTCCGCGAGTCCAGGAGACCGGGGCGACCCTGGTGTGGAACCCCGAGTTCCTCCGCGAAGGCTGGGCGGTGCAGGACACCATCGACCCCGATCGCCTGGTGGCCGGGGTCCCCGCGGGGGAAACCGGGGAGGCCGCGGCGAACGTGCTGCGGGAGGTCTACCACCCCTCGGTCGCGAAGGACACTCCCTTCATCGTCACCGACTACGCGACCGCCGAACTCGTCAAGGTGGCCGCCAACGCGTTCCTCGCGACCAAGATCTCGTTCATCAACGCGATGGCAGAGATCGCGGAGGTGACCGGCGCGGATGTCACCCAGCTCGCCGATGCGATCGGGCACGACGCCCGCATCGGCCGCCGGTTCCTGGGAGCGGGCATCGGCTTCGGCGGCGGATGCCTGCCGAAGGACATCCGCGCGTTCTCCGCCCGCGCCGAGGAGCTCGGACGCGGCGAGTCGATCGCCTTCCTCCGCGAGATGGATGCCATCAACCTGCGGCGCCGCGACCGCGCCGTCGAACTCGTGGTGCAGGCGCTCGGCGGCTCGGTGTTCAAGAAGAACGTGACCGTGCTGGGGGCGGCGTTCAAGCCGCACTCCGACGACATCCGCGACTCCCCGGCCCTCGACGTCGCCGTGCGGCTGCACGGGCTCGGCGCCTGGGTCACGATCACCGATCCGGCCGCGATCGAGAACGCACGGCGCATCCACCCGCAGCTCTCCTACGTCGAGGACCGGGACGAGGCGCTCCGCGGCGCGGATGCCGTGATCGTCGTGACGGAGTGGGACGAGTACCGCCGCCAGCTCTCTCCCGAGCACGCGGGCTCCCTCGTCACCGGGCGCGTGGTGATCGACGGCAGGAACTGCCTCGACGCGGCCGCGTGGCGCGCGGCGGGCTGGACCTACCACGGCATGGGCCGCCCCTAGCGTCGAGGTCTCACAGCTGGACGGCGAGCGTCCCGCCGTCCTCGAGCAGCACGCCGCGCCGGAGCAGCTCGCGGATGACGGCCGGGGCGTCGATGGGGCGGATGCCGGGCGGCATCTCCCCGTCGCGCCCGGGATCGTAGGCGAACGCCGCCTCGAGCTCGGCGCGGGTCACCGGCAGGCCCCGATCCACACCCAGCCGCGCGAGCGTTCCCGCCACCTCGGCCTCGTCCTCCGAGAGCTGCGTGAGGGTGTGCCGCAGCGACACGAGCGCTCCCGCGACGGCGAGCGGGTCGCGCGACACCACCGCAGCGAGCGCGGCGAGGGCGAGCTCGGGCCACCGTCCGCGGATCGCGCTGAGGTTGACGTGCCACCGTCCGCCCGGCACCAGCACGCCGGGCCGCTCCGGATCCTCGACGCGCGCCGGATCCCGCCGGATGACCGTCCCGTCGCCGATCCTGCGGTCGAGCTCGGACAGCACGGCATCCGCCCACTGCCGGTCCCCGATCGTGGAGCTTCCCGTCAGCTCCCTCAGCACCTCGAGCGGGTCCGAGCCCCCGCCCGCCTCCGCCGGCGCCCGGCCCGTCGCATCCTCGTGCATGGCGCCAGGGTACCGGTCGGGATCGGTCCGTCGTCCTGCGATCGGTGCGACGCGGGCGTCCCGGCCGCGCGTCGCACGGGCCGCCGGGCAGGCGAAGGGCGGGGCGCCGAAGCACCCCGCCCTCTCGCCCATCGGATCAGCGCACGGTCACGGTGACCGGCTTCGACTTCGTCGCCCCCGCGGCGTTCGCGAACTCCGCGATGTACGTGTACGTGCCCGGGGCCCGTCCCGCGATGTACGTCGAGACCGCCTGCGCCTTCGGCGAGGACGCCACGAGTGGCTTCTCGTCGATCAGCACGCCGTTCTCGTACAGCCGGTACGTCGTGCCGTTCGTGCCCCACCACAGGTTCGCGGTGACCGTGTAGTTGCCGTCCCTGTCCTTGTTGTTGTCGTGGCTGACGACCGGCACGCCGGGCGCGGCATCCTTCACCGTCACGGTGACCGATGTCGTCGCCGTCCGGCCCTTCGCGTTGATCAGCTCGCCGGTGTACGCGTAGGTGCCGTTGGCCTTGCCCGCGACATCCACCGTCACCAGCTGCGACTTCGGCGAGTTCGGCGTCAGCAGCTGGGTCGAGATCAGCGTGCCGTTCTCGTAGAGGCGGAACACCGAGCCGTTGACCCCCGACCACAGATTCATCGACACGGTGTACGAGCCGTCGTGCAGCCCGTCCTCCCAGCCGCTGTTGGAGGAGAGCGTTCCGCGGCCGGGCGCCTTCGCCGGCCGCTCGTCCTCGAAGACGAGCAGCTCGACGGATGCCGCGGTCACGAGTCCCGCGTGGTTGGCCGCCCGCACCGTCAGGGTGTGCGTCCCGACCAGCTGTGCGAGCGGGATCACCTGACCCGGTGCCACGGGCTCGCCGTCGAACGCGATATCCAGGTTGCGCACACCCGACTCCGGGTCGGTCGCCGCCACCCCGACGGTGAACGAGCCGGTGGAGGGCAGCAGCGTACCGTCGGCCGGCACCCCGGTCAGCACGGGCGCCGAGTCATCCGCGATCCCGCCGGGCGCCGCCGTCACCGCGATGCTCGGCGCGGCCGGCTCGGCCATGCCGTCCCCGATGAAGAAGCTCGGGTGCGGCGGCTGGTTGTAGCCGGTGTTCTGCCACGCCACCGCGACCCGGTACTGCAGGTCGTGCATGAGCGTGCGGATGCGGATGTCCGTCTCCGCGGTCGTGGAGTAGATGCGCAGCTCCGACGAATCGGCCGAGCGCCACGCGATCTCCTCACGCCAGTCGCCGAAGAGGTCGGCCTGCACGTTGGGCGTGCCCTTCGTGCTGTTGTTCGTGCGGGCGCCCTCGTCGCGCAGGATCACGTCCTCGCTCTGGGTCTCCCAGTTCCACTTCGAGACCGTCGGGATGCCGGTGGCCGTGGCGTCGGTCCAGTCGTGGTCGACGATCTCGCGCAGCGGGTCGCCGTCGAACCATGCGAGGAAGTTGGCCGCGGGGATCTTCTCGGCGATCAGCTCGCCCGTAGACGACTTGAGCTGCCCGACCTCGGAGTTCCATGCGGAGTCCCCGCCGATCGCCCAGCCCTCGGCGCCCGCAAAGCGGGGGTCGATGTCGCCGGCGGCCGCGCGACCGGTGTCGCGCACGGCCGGGATGTCCCAGATGATCGCGCCGGTGCGGGCGTCGCGCATCGTCGCGCCGCGGTTGCCCGATGACCCCATGTCCTCGTGCGCCGAGAAGACCTCGAGGCCGGGGCGGTCGGGGATGAGATCGCTGACGTGCTGCGAGTCGCCGTGCCCGAGGCCGGTCGAGTACAGCAGGTCGCCGTCGTCATCGATCGTCGCGGAGCCGTAGACGATCTCGTCCTTGGCGTCGCCGTCCACATCCGCGATCGACATGGCGTGGTTGCCCTGGCTGTAGGCCGCGCCGTTTCCCTCCTCCTGCGTGTCGAACACCCAGCGCTGGCTGAGGTTCGCGCCGTCGAAGTCGTAGGCGGCCACGACGGCCCGGGTGTAGTACCCGCGGCTGAAGATCACGCTCGGCTTCTCGCCGTCGAGGTAGGCGACGCTCGCCAGGAACCGGTCGACCCGGTTGCCGTAGGTGTCACCCCACGATCCGACATCCCCGCGCGGCGGCGTGTAGTCGATCGTGTCGACGGCCGCGCCGCTCTCGCCGTCGAAGACCGTGAGGTATTCGGGACCGGTGAGCACGTAGCCCGAGCTGTTGCGGTAGTCGGCGGTGGCGTTGCCGATCGGCTGACCCGCGCCGTCGATCGTGCCGTCGCCCGTCTTCATCGTCACCTCGGCACGGCCGTCGCCGTCGAGGTCGTAGACCATGAAGTGGGTGTAGTGCGCGCCGGCGCGGATGTTCTGGCCGAGGTCGATGCGCCAGAGACGCGTGCCATCGAGCCGGTAGGCATCCAGCAGCACGTTGCCCGTGTACCCGCCCTGCGAGTTGTCCTTCGAGTTCGTCGGGTCCCACTTCACGATGAGCTCGTACGTGCCGTCGCCGTCCACGTCGCCGACGCTCGTGTCGTTGGCGCGGTAGGAGTACGGCTGCCCGTCCTTCGTGTAGGCATCCGCCGGCTTGTCGAGCGGCACCGCGAGGTAGTCGGCCGTCCGCACCGCGAAGGGCTCGGTCTCGGTCACCTCGACGTCGTCGAGCAGCTTCGTGATGAAGTACTGAGACGTCTCCGTGCCGTCGGCGTCGAGCAGGTTCGTCGAGTCGCTGATCGGCTCCTCGGTGATCCGGGCGCCGTCGCGGTAGACGTGGAAGGCCACCGCATCCGGATCGGTGCCGAGCATGCGCCACGTGACCAGCACGCCCTCGTCGGTCTGCACGGCCGCGGGAGCGCGGTCGAGGTACTCGGCCTGCCGCTGCAGCACGGTGGACGCAGGGGTGGTGAACGGATCGGATGCGACGCCGGGACCACCGGCGTTGACCGCCACGATGGTGTAGAAGTACTCGATCGTGGTCAGCACGCCGGTGTCGGTGAACCGGTTCGTCTCGGCGACGCCGACGAGCTCGCCGCGTTCGCCCTCGACCTCGGAGCGGAACACGAGGTACGAGAGCGCACCCACCGGCTCCGCCCATGAGAGCTCGAGCTCGCGCTTGTCGATGCGCTCCAGCGTGATGCCGGTCGGCGCGGCCGGGGCCGCGGCATCCGGATCGACGAGGGAGACATCCACCGTCTTCGACGGCACCGACTCGAGGCCGGTCTGATCGACGGCCGTCACCGAGTACCCGTAGTCGAGACCCACGCGGGCGCTCGTGTCGGTGAAGGCGGGCTCGGCGACGGTGCCGATGAAGACCGGCTCGGCGTCGAACGCCGACTGGCGGTACACCTTCCACGTCAGGCCGGCCTCGGAATCCCACGCCAGCGACACGGTCGGGGCGGCGGGGTCGGCGACGACGTCCGTCACCTCGAGGCCCACCGGCCCGAGCAGGATCGGCGTGATCTCGAGACCGTTGAGCCGGGTGCCGTTCGCGTTGCCGGATGCCGTGATGTTCAGCTGCCCGTCGGTGACGAGCACGGGTCCTCGCACGGACTCGTTGACGGCGGCGCGACCCGCGTTGCCGGAGCCGAACGCCCGGCCCTCGAGGGCGAACGCCGTGCTGGAGGACCCGATCCAGTCACCGGAGTAGGTCTTCACCGAGTAGGTGCCGTTCGGCACGTCGAGGGCGAAGGTGGCGCTCGCTCCCGGCAGGACGAAGTCGCGCTGCAGGTCGTTGGGCACTCCGCCGGTCGAGCCGCGATCGCGGTCGCCGAGCCCCGTGATGTCCAGGAAGCCGAAGCCGCGCTCGGGGTTGTACTGCATCGTGCGGTTCACCTCGGTGAAGCCCGGCATGACGGGGGCGCCGACGGGCTGCACATCGAACTTCCACCGCGCCTGCTTGGTGGTGAAAGTGACGGTCGCACTCGGGGCGGAGTCGCCCCGGCCGTTGGTGGCGACCACCTGGTAGCGATAGGTCGCGCCTTCGAGCAGCCCCTGCACGATCGCGCTGGTCTGCGTCGTCGTGGTCACGAGGGTCCACGTCGGCTCAGGGTCGGCGACCGACTGGCGGTAGACCTTGTAGATGTCGGCGCCCGGTGAGGCGTCCCACTGCAGGTTCGCGCCCGCGTTCGAGATGGCGCCCGCGACGAGGTTCGCCGGCGCGGCCGGCGCCTCCGCCGGCGGCTCGACGTCGACGATCGCCTCGGCGATGGGGTCGCCGAGGGCCGCGACATCCTGGGCCACCAGCCGCGCCATCTGGATGGCGCCGTAGTCCTGGAAGTGCGTGTCGTCGACCGTGCCCGCGGGGCGGCCCGGGAAGACGCCCGGGTCGACGTGCAGGAACACGGCCTTGGCGGCCTCGGGACCGATCTCGTTCAGGTATGCACGGCTGGAGGCCGAGAGGTCGACGAGCAGCACGTCCTCCTCGACCGCGAGCTCGGTCGCCTTCGCGACGTACTCCGGGAAGCTGACGTTGAACACGCCCGTCGCCGCGTCGAAGCTGCGGCGCGACACGGGGGTCACGATGACGGGCGTGGCGCCGCGCTGGCGGGCTCCCTCGACGTAGACCCGCAGGTACTCCTTGTAGTCGGCCGGCGACGCGTAGCGGTCGTCCACGCCCTGGGTCGCGTCGTTGTGACCGAACTGCACGAAGAGGTAGTCGCCCGGGCGCACGGCGCGGAGGATCTCGTCGAGGCGGCCCTGGGTGATGAAGTTCTTCGAGCTGCGCCCGCCGATCGCGTGGTTCGCGACCTCGTAGCCGTCGCCGAAGTACCGGTCGATCATCTGACCCCAGCCGGCCTGCGGCGCGAAGCCGGGGTCGTAGGTCTGCACGGTCGAGTCGCCGGCGAGGAAGACGGTGTCGAACGAGCCGGGCGTGCGCTCCGGCATCCGCGTGATCGTCAGCGCGTTGAGGGCCGCCGACGTGCCCGTGACCTGCAGGGTGAGGCGGCCGTCGACGAGGGCGATGGGGAACACCATCTCGAGGTACTCCCCCGCGGCCTTCGCGGTGGGCTGCACCTTCGCCATCGACTCGGCGGTGATCGCGATGTCGCTGGCCGCTGTCGCATCTCCCGCGATGAGCGCGACGTTGTAGTCGCCTGCGCCGAGCTCGACCTCGAAGGTCGCGTTCTGGGCGGCGACGTAGTCGCTTCGCAGCGGGTCGGCCGTGCCGCGGTCGGCCTCACCGGCGGGCGCGACGCTGAAGCCGTAGCCCCATTCGGGGTTGAAGGCGGTGGATGCCGCGACCGGCAGCGCGTTCGGCGCCACGGCACCGGGACCGAAGTCGAACGTGACCGTCGCGCCCTCGGGAAGCGGCGCCGGCGAGGTGTAGATCGTGGAGGTGACGGATGCCGCGGGCGAGGATCCGGCCTCGTTCCGGGCGGAGACCCGGTAGTCGTATGCGACCGTCGTGTCGACTTCGTCGGTGTGTCCGGGGGTCGTGGTCGTGGCGATCTGGACGAAGGCGCCCGACCCGGCCGCGGCGCGCTCGATGACGTACTCGCCGGCGTTCGGCACGGCCGACCAGGTGAGGCCCACCGCCTGCTTCGTGACCGCGCCGACCGCGAGGTCGGTCGGGGCTGCGGGCCGCACGAGTTCGGGGATGACGCCCGTCGACGCCGCGGCGCTGGGAGCCGAGGCCCGGTCGTACGCGCTCAGGGCGATCACGCGGTACGCGTAGGAGCCACCCGGTTCGACCGTCTCGTCGGTGAACGCCGTGGTGGTGAGGTCCTCGGCGATCGGGGCGAAGGCGCCCGGGGCGTCGTCGACGACGTCGGCGCGCTCCACCGTGTAGTTCGCGGCCCCGTCGGCGGCCGACCAGGTGAGGTCGACGCCGTTCCAGGCGATCCGGCTCGCGACGAGGTCGGCCGGCGTCGCGGGGGTCACCGGCGCGACGACGATCCCGTTGACGGCGGCGCCGATGCCGCTGCCCACGATGCCGAGCGTGAGCTGGCCGTCGGTCACGACGCTGCGGTAGGTGGCGGTGCCGGTCGTGCCGCGGCCGTTCGTCAGGCGGGGCTGAGCGACTCCCTCCACCGTGAAGGTGGCGTTCGTGCCGGATGCCGTGGGCAGCGCGTCGCCGATCCACACGCTGATGTCGTACTCGCCCGCGGGCACGTCGACCAGGAACGACCAGTTCAGGCCGGCGACGAAGTCCTCGGCGACGGGGTCTGCCGGGGTGCGGCTGCCCGTGCGGTTGCGCTCGATGAGCGTGCTTCCCGCGGGGAGCTGGATGCCGAAGCCGGCCTCCGCCGTGTAGAGGTCGGTGCTCGTCACCTGCTCGTAGCCTGCGGCGACGGGGCTCGTCGCGGTGCCGAAGTCGAACCGGTACGCGCCGTCGACAGCGGGCTCGATGGCGACCGCGGGGTTCGCCCCGATCACGGTCGCGACGAGCGCCATGACGGTCGCCGCAGCGGCGGCGGCGAGCGCGGATCGGCGGCGGGGGCGGGCAGCGGGTGCGGTGCGAGCGAACGGCTGTGGCACGGTTCCTCCTTGGTCAGCGATGGCAAAGGATGCGTCAGGCGCAGCGCGACTTCGCGCGCCCCTGCCGCTGAACCGGGCTTGTACGGACTCGCCCCCGGCACGATCGTCGGCCTCGATGTCACCCGGGTGATATGTTGCCAAACCCGGGAAAACGCATTCCGAACGACGTGATCGCAATGCTGACACGGGGATGCCGAAACGCGCAAGCCCGCGGCGAAACGTTTTTCGATTTCTGGCCGAAGGCTTGCGCGCACGCGGCGCGGTGGCTTAGGGTCACTCGGCAAGCGCTTTCTCGTCGCGCCGGTCACGCGCACCGACACGGCGCGCCCCTCCTCCCCCGCGGGCACGCGGCTCCGTCGCCCCGAGCGCACGGCCCCACGACCTCGCCGCCGGCGCGTATACGGACCGCGCCGGCGGCGAGCCACCCGCCCGCTCAGCGCGACCGGCGCCTCCAAGAGCACGAGGACGACTACGCCCGTCGCCGCGCCACCCGCCCGCTCAGCGCGACCGGCGCCTC
>DASUQB010000280.1:0-3773 GCA_036280835.1 Microbacterium sp.
GAGCAGGGCCAGCCCTGGCTCGAACAGCTGCGCGCGGATGATCAGTGCCATCACACCGCCGATGCAGAAGAACAGGAAGGCTGAGATCAGGTACATGTACCCGATCGTCTTGTGGTCAGTCGAGGTGATCCACTTGACGACGATGTTGCCCTTCTGCTCGACGCGCGTAGCGGCCAGAAGCTCGGCCTGCCGGCGCGGGATGCCGGTCGGCCGGCCCGTGAGCGGGGTCTGCGTGCGCGTCTCGGTCGTCGGTACCGCCACCATCGCCGCTCCTCCTCCGTTTGCCGTCGCCGCGATGCTAGGAACCGGCCGACCGGCGCGGAACAGGGTTGCATTCCCCGCGTCCCGGCGATATACGCCGCGTGTCGGTCGGGAGCGCTACGTTAGGAGCGGCCGCACGTGGAACTCGTCGAAAGAACGGTGTCGCCATCGCCAGGAACACATCCGCCTCCCGGAACCCGGGCGCGCGGTCGCTGCCCACTCCCCGCCGGGTGCAGGGAACCTACTACACGCTCATGCTGGGCAACACGCTCGCGGCGTCGTTCATCTGGGGCATCAACACGCTGTTCCTGCTCGACGCCGGGCTCTCCAACCTCGAGGCGTTCAGCGCGAACGCGTTCTTCACGGCAGGCATGCTCCTCTTCGAGATCCCGACGGGCGTCGTCGCCGACACCGTCGGCCGGCGCGCGTCGTACCTGCTCGGCACGATCACCCTCGCCGTGACGACGGTGCTGTACTGGCTGCTCTGGGTATGGGAGTCGCCGTTCTGGGCGTGGGCCATCGTCTCGGTGCTGCTGGGGCTCGGCTTCACGTTCTTCTCGGGAGCGGTGGACGCCTGGCTCGTCGACGCGCTGAAGGCCACCGGCTACCGCGGCAGCCTCGAGACGGTGTTCGGCCGTGCGCAGATCGTCGGCGGCATCGCGATGCTCTCGGGCTCTGTGCTCGGAGGAGTGCTCGCCCAGGTCACGAACCTCGGGGTGCCCTTCCTCGTGCGGGGCGCCATCCTCGTGGTGATGTTCGTCGTCGCCGCGCTGCTGATGCGCGACCTCGGCTTCGAGCCCGAGCGCGGGGAGGGTCCGCTCCGCGCCACCCGCACCGTCTTCCGGGCGTCCGTCAAGTACGGTCTGGGCTCTCCGCCCGTTCGGTGGCTCATGCTCGCGAGCCCCTTCACGGCGGGCGTCGGAATCTACGTCTTCTATGCGCTCCAGCCGTACCTGCTCGAGCTCTGGGGCGATGAAGAGGCGTACACGGTCGCCGGCCTGGCGGCGGCCCTGCTGTCGGGGGCGTCGATCCTCGGCGGGATTCTCGCGCCGCGGGTGCGCAAGCTCTTCCGGCGCCGCACGTCGTCGATCCTCGTGGCGACGGTGTCGAGCGCCGTCGTGCTGATCGGCATCGGGCTGGTGCGGGAGTTCTGGTTCGCCGTCGTGCTCGTCGCCCTGTGGGGCATCGCGTCGGCGATCGACGATCCCGTGCACCGCGCGTACCTCAACGACATGATCCCCTCCAAGCAGCGGGCGACCGTACTGTCGTTCGACTCCCTGATGGGCTCCGGGGGAGGTGTGGTGTTCCAGCCGGTGCTGGGGCGGGTGGCGGACGTCGGCGGCTACGGCGCGTCGATGGTGTGGAGCGGCGTGATCTCGGCGGTCGCCGTGCCCCTCATCCTGATGAGCCGGGCGCAGCACTCGCCCGCCGACACGGCCCGCGAAGTGACCGGCGAAGCGGAGCCGGCGAAGGAGAGCTGAGCATCCCCGCGCGGGATGATACGCGGCCTCGAGAGCCGTGGCAACCGTGTGAACGCGCGTCGCACCGCGACCTAACCTCGTGGGCATGAGTTCACAGACACCAGACCCCAACCAGTCCCGGCCGGTATATCCCGCGGACTCCCGTGACGGAGCGGTCCCGGTCGAGAGCACGCAATCGGTGCGCGACGAGGTGGTCGAGCGCCAGAAGGAGCGCTATGGCGGCTTCAAGTTCGGCTCGGCGTTCTTCGGATGGCTCACCGCCACCGGTCTCGCTGTGCTGCTCACCGCGCTGCTGAGCGCGATCGCCGCGGCGGTCGGCCTCCAGTCCGCGGGAGGAAGCGTCGAAGAGGCGACGGATGCCGCCACCCAGAACGCCGACACCGTGGGCATCGTCGGAGCCATCATCGTCGCCGTGGTGCTGCTCGTCTCCTATTACGCGGGCGGCTACGTCGCCGGTCGGATGGCGCGCTTCGACGGCGCCAAGCAGGGCATCGCCGTCTGGCTGTGGGCGGTCGTCATCGCCATCGTCGTGGCGATCCTCACGGCCATCGCCGGCAGCCAGTTCGACATCCTGGCGAACCTCAACAGCTTCCCCCGCATCCCGCTCGACGCGCAGACCGCAACGGTGACGGGCATCATCACCGCGATCGTCGCGGCCGTGATCGCCCTTGCCGGCGCGATCCTCGGCGGCATCGCGGGCATGCGCTTCCACCGCAAGGTCGACCGAGTGGGCCTCGAGCGCTGATCCCCGATCTCCCCCCGGGAAAACCCTCGCCTGTCCATCGGAAGACAAGAAGGAAGAGCATGATCAACACTGAGAACATCGGCGGCCTCATCGGTTCGACGGTCACGGACTCTGACGGCGACAAGATCGGAACGGTCGGCCAGGTGTACGTGGACCCGGACACGGGTCGTCCGAACTGGGTGACGGTGCGGACCGGCTTGTTCGGGATGAAGGAGTCGTTCGTGCCGCTGGACGCGGCCGAGCAGGTGGGCGACGACCTCCGCGTTCCGTATTCGAAGGACTTCGTCAAGGACGCCCCGCGCATCGATCACGAGGGCGCGCTCGAGGAGGACGAGACCGACAACCTCTATTCGTACTACCAGGGCTCCGGCGGCTACACCACCGGCTCGAGCGGCCTCCGCACGGGCGACGACACCGCCGGCACGGCCGGCTACACGGCGGCGGCGACCGGCCCGGCCGGCACCGGCGCCACGACCGGCACCCCCGGGACGACCGCCTCGGGCGGCGTCAGCGGTGCGGGCGGCTCCACCGGCACCGGCGACGACGCCGGGCGCCGCACCGAGGGCTACGACACGTCGGGGCCGACCACCGATGACGCCATGACGCGCTCGGAGGAGCGCCTGAACGTGGGCACCGAGAAGGTGCAGACGGGGCGCGCGCGCCTGCGCAAGTACGTCGTGACCGAGCAGCAGAACGTCACCGTGCCCGTCTCCCGCGAGGAGGTCCGTCTCGAGCGCGAGCCCATCACCGACGCGAACGCCGGCGACGCGATGAGCGGCCCCGACATCAGCGAAGAGGAGCACGAGGTCGTCCTGACCGAGGAGCGCCCCGTCGTCGAGAAGGAGACCGTCCCGGTCGAGCGCGTGCGCCTCGGCAAGGAGACCGTCACCGACACCGAGCGCGTCGGCGCGGAGGTCCGCAAGGAAGAGATCGAACTGGAGGACGACGACGTCTCGCGTCGCGACCGCTGACGACTGATCGAAGGCACCGGGGAGTCCGGCGCCGCGCAGATTGTGAGGGCCGCCCGGTCGCGAGATCGGGCGGCCCCCGCCGCGGCCCCCGCGACGTCTCACCGCGTAACCGGGACCCGACGAAGCGCGGGTCTTTGGTCAGGAACGCGCACTCGCCCCGGTCGCGGTACCCGCGCGCGGAAACGGCAGCGCGCGGCGGATGCCGGACACGGCGCCGGCGAGCGGACCCGCGGCGGCGACGAACCCATCCGGTCGCACGAGATAGCAGCGGCCGGGCCGCAGCCGCGGGCTGCGAACCTCGGGGAAGTGCGACAC
>DASUQB010000281.1:0-12594 GCA_036280835.1 Microbacterium sp.
TACCCGATCGTGCGCCGGGCGCTGCGAGTCGGCTCGCCGTCGTACTCCATCAAGAAGCTCGAGCCCCTCTACATGGGCGATGACGTGCGCACCAGCGACGTGCAGAAGGGCGACGAGTCGATCGTGCAGTTCGTCGAGGCCAGCGAGCTGCGGGCCAACGGAGACGACGAGGCTGCGCGGAGGATCTTCGACGACATCGCGGAGTACAACCGCGACGACTGCGTCTCCACCCTCCGCCTGAGGGACTGGCTGCAGGGACTGGCGGCGCAGTTCCACGTGCGGGCCGTCGACGACAGCGAACCCGAGGGGCGTCCGTACGAGCCCTCCGCGCGTTCGGTCGCGCTCGCGCGCCGCGCCGACGAGCTGCAGGCCGCAGCATCCACGGCGGGCGGAGAGAAGGCGACCCCCGACGAACGGGCTCTCCGGCTGGCCGGAGCGGCGATCGACTACTACCCCCGCGAGGCCAAGAGCTTCTGGGCGATGCACTTCCTGCGACTGCGGGAGCCGATCAGCCTGTGGGAGGACGCGCGCGACGTCGTGCGGGTCGACGCCGACCAGTCCGAGGTCGTGCGCGACTGGCACCGCGACGACGGCCAGCGCACCGACCGGCGACACCTGCTCATCCGCGGCTCCTTCGCGCCCGGCACCCGGCTCTCGCCCGACACGAACCCCTACCTGCTCTACGAGCTGCCGACGCCCTTTCCCTTCACCGCCTCGCCCAGGTGGATCCACGGCGACCACCGCTGCCGCGTGCTCGAGGTGCGCGATGACGGCGTGCTGGTCGAGGAGTCCGCGGTCGAGTCGTTCACCTGGTCGGAGCTGCCGGTCGCGATCACGCCCGCCGCGCCGCCTCCCGCCGGCAACCAGCAGTACGCCATCGAGGCATGGGCCGATGCGCTGCTGGAGGCGGGCCTGCAGTTCCCGGCCGACCCGGCGACCGACATCCTGCGCCTGCGGCCGCCGCGAACCCTCAGCGGCGCCCTGGCACCGGTGATCGACGGCGACGACGTCTCCGCGATCACCGCGTCGCTGCTCGATCTCGACCGCAGCTACCTCGCCGTGCAGGGCCCCCCGGGAACCGGCAAGACCTACGTCGGCTCCCACGTCATCGCCCGGCTGGTCGCGCAGCACGGCTGGCGCATCGGCGTCGTCGCGCAGTCGCACGCGGTCGTCGAGAACATGCTCGACCGCGTCGTCGAGGCGGGCGTCGCGCCCGACCTCGTCGGAAAGGCGCCGAAGAAGCCGGACGAACCGGGCCGGCACGCCTATACGACGCTCGCCAAGAACGGCGTGGCCGCCTTCGCCGCAGAGCGGACCGAATCCGGCTTCGTCGTCGGCGGCACGGCGTGGGACTTCAGCCACGAGGGGCGCCTCGCCAGGGGCGGGCTCGACCTGCTCGTCATCGACGAGGCCGGTCAGTTCTCGCTCGCGTCGACGATCGCGGTGTCGCTCGTCGCGCCGCGGCTGCTGCTGCTCGGCGATCCGCAGCAGCTGCCCCAGGTGAGTCAGGGCACGCACCCGGAGCCCGTGGACACGTCGGCGCTCGGCTGGGTGATCGGCGACAACGACGTGCTGCCCGACCCGTTCGGGTACTTCCTCACCCAGAGCTGGCGCATGCACCCGGCCGTCGCGCGGCCGGTCTCGGTGCTCTCCTATGACGGGCGGCTCGCCTCCCACGCCTGCGCATCGATCCGCCGCGTCGAGGGCATCGAGCCCGGTCTGCACGTGCAGCCGGTCGCGCACCGGGGCAACACGACCGAGTCGGTGGAAGAGGCGGCGAGGGTCGCGGCGATCGTGGCCGGTCTGATCGGCTCGCCGTACACCGACGTCGACACGGATCCCACGGGATCGCCGACCGCGCGCGACCCGCGCCCGCTGGAGCCGCGTGACATCATCGTCGTGACGCCGTACAACGCGCAGCTGACCCAGGTCGAGAAGGCGCTGGCGGATGCCGGGTTCCCCGACGTACCCGTGGGCACCGTCGACAAGTTCCAAGGCCAGGAGGCCGCGGTGGCCATCGTGTCTCTGGCGGCATCGTCGGCCGCCGACGCCCCACGCGGGATCGAGTTCCTGCTGCTGCGCAATCGGCTGAACGTCGCGATCTCCCGCGCCAAGGTCGCCGCCTACCTCGTGTACTCGCCGGGTCTGCTCGATGACCTCCCCCGCACGCCCGAGGGCGTCGCGCGGCTGAGCGCCTTCGCGCGCCTCGTCGGGGTGACCGGCGACGCACGGGATGACACGGGCGCCGGCCTCGAAGACCTCTCCGGTGGCGACGGCGCGGCGCTGACGAGCGGTGCGCTCGCCGGAGCCCCCGCCGATGCCGCGCCATAGACTGGCGGGAACGGAGGGAACACCGTGGCCGAGGAATTGCCGAGGAAGTTCGAGATCGATCTGCCGACGGAGATCGTCCCGGGGCACTACGCCGACTTCGCCAACGTCTGGCACACGCCGACGGTCTTCGTGATGGACTTCGTCACCCTCGCGCAGCCGCCGCGCGAGGAGACCGACGCCGACACCAACGAGCGACACATGGTGGTGCCGGCACGCGTCGTCAGCCGCATCCGCATCCCACCCGAGCAGGTCTTCGAGCTCGCCAAGGCCCTCACTCAGCAGCTGGAGTTCTGGGAGCAGGAGACCGGCCGGCGGCCTCCGGCCGGTCCCATCCTCGACGGCGGCGACGGAAGCCCTCGAGGCTGATGACGTCGAACCTGTCGCCGTGACCGTGCCCGGACTCCTCGCGTGACGACTCCTTCCGCCGAACGGCACCGCTGGCGCGCCTACTGGGCCTGCGTCGCCGTGGCCGCGCTCACGATCGTCGATCTGACCAAGGTCAATGTGGCGCTGCCGTCCATCGAGCAGGCCTTCTCGGCGTCGTCCACCGAGCTGCAGCTCGTGGTGAGCGGGTACGTGCTCACGTTCGGTCTTGCCCTCGTGCCCGCCGGCCGCATCGGCGACCAGCGATCCCGCAGGACGATGTTCATCATCGGCCTCTCGGTCTTCACCGCCTCGAGCGTCGTGGCAGCGCTGGCCCCCACGGCATCCGTGCTGCTCATCGCCCGGCTCGTGCAGGGCATCGGCGCCGGCATCCAGATGCCGCAGGTGATCGGCATGGTGCAGGAGCTCTTCCAGGGAGAGGAGCGCGGCCGCGCCTTCGGGCTGTTCGGCGCGACGATCGGCATCGCGACGGCGTTCGGCCCCACACTCGGCGGCCTCGCGATACAGCTCGGCGGCGCCGAGGACGGCTGGCGGTGGATCTTCTGGATGAACGTCCCGCTCGGCATCGCGGCGCTCGTGGCGATCATGGTGCTGCTGCCGGCGCGCGGCCCGACCGCCTACGAGAAGCTGAGCCTCGATCCGGTCGGGCTGCTGCTGTTCGGCGTGACGGTCGTGGCGCTGATGTGGCCGTTCCTGTTCACGACGGGATCGCCGGAGGACGACCCCGCCCGCTGGTGGCTGCTGGTGGTATTCGTGCTGGCCGCGGCCGTCTTCGTGTGGTGGGAGCGCCGCTACGCGGCATCCGGCCGGCATCCGCTGGTCGAGCTCTCGCTCTTCCGGATCGGCTCGTACCGCAACGGCACCCTGCTGGCGACGGCGTACTTCGCGGGAACGCCCGCGATGTTCCTGCTCACGACCCTGTTCCTGCAGGACGGCCTGGGTCTGGCCGCGGTGTTCGCCGGCATGACCTCGATCGGGTTCGCGCTGGCCAGCGCCGCGACCTCGTGGTGGGGCGGCCTCATGGTCAACCGGATCGGCCGGCCCATCGTCGTGATCGGCGTCGTCATCATCCTGGTCAGCGTCGTGCTGATGGTGATCGCCACGCGGGTGCTGCCGGACGACGTGGTGCCCTGGGCAGTCGCGGCCGTCATGATCATCGGCGGCGCGGGCGGAGGTCTCGTGATCGCCCCGAATCAGACGCTCGCCCTCGAAGACGTTCCGGTGGCCGAAGGCGGACTCGCCGGTTCTGTGGGGCAGCTGGGCCAGCGCATCGGGGCGGCCATCGGCACCGCCGTCGCGCTCTCGCTGTTCTACGCCACGATCTTCCGCGAGAGCGCGGACGAACCGCAGACCGTCACGTACCACGACGCCTATGCGATCGGCATGACCGCGGTGGCCGTGCTGCTCGCGCTCGCGCTGCTCGCCGGGGTGGTCGACCTCGCCGGTCGGCGGCGTGACGACGTGCTCTCGGCCGCGAGCGAGTAGTGGCTCGACCTTCTCCGTGTCAACCCCCTACGGAAGAAAAATCCTCCCGACGTAGTCTTGCCGGGCGCGAAAGCGCAGGCCGCGGCAACCGCATCGGCGAGGTCGGTTGCCGCGGCCTCCTCCTTTCCCGGGGAGGAGCCGGCGGGGCGCCTGCGCCCGATCGCGACGCTGTCATGACGACGGCGCCTTGCTTCGCGGCTATCATCATTGAGATCCCCTAAGTCGGGGACCAGCCCGAGGGAGGGAACCGGCGTGGGACGATTCCGTTATGGGGACGCGCTCGTCGTCGATTTCGACGACCGTCTTCTTGCCCACCTGCAATTGGTGATCGGCGCGAAGATCCGCCGTGGCGAGTCCTTCTACTTCTCATGGAGGGACGACCCGGGGGTGGGAGATGGCCGCACCAGCGTGTGGGTGCACCCCGCTGTGCCCATCTCGTTCAAGTTCTACGGCTCTCGGATGCCGGGCATCAACCGGGCCTGGATCGATGCTCTGACCGCCACGGCGAACGCCCCGATGGGGCTTCAGGTCGTGCCCGAGCCGGAGCCCGCAATCGAACAATCGGAGTGAGGCACTCGTGAAGCGCATCTACGTGATCTACGAAGGCACCACCTTCTCGGTGAGCGGACGCGAGCCCGAGGACCTGCGCCAGGAGATCATGGCCGCGGTCCGCAAGGGCGAGCCGCACTGGCTGCGCGTGAACTACGGCGAGGGCACTCCGGCGGCGACCGACCTGCTGCTGGCTCCCGGCATCGGCGTCGCCCTGTCGATCCCCGGTGGCGGTCCCGACGGCGAATTCCGCGAGGAGGACGAGGAAGTTCCGTCGTCGAGCCCCGCAGGTCCGCTCAAGGGCTCCGCGATGGGCGACGGCATGCCGTCCGTCGGCGAGATCGCCAAAGACGCCTGACACCCGACAGGCGCGACAGCGAACCCGACCCGCGAGCGCCCTGCCGCGACGTGACGCGGACCCGCACGGTCCGTCCCGGCCCGGACCCACCCGGACCCGCCCGTCCTGCCCTCGGGGCGGCCGTGGCCGCCGCATGTATCAGCGCCCCTACGGGCCGCTCCTTCCTGGCGAGAAGGAGACATCATGTCGATCACCGAAGCGGGCACCCAGCGGGTCCCGGCGAGCGTGCCGCGAGCGGCGGCGACCGGGCCGCAGACGGCGGCCGTCAGCGACCCGGAGAACACCGCCGAGCCCGGTCGCCGTCGGCGCCTGATCTTCTGGATCTGCCGGTATCTGCCGGCGGAGGTCGCGGGCACGGCCGCCATGATCGCCGCCGGACTGCTCGTCACGTTCTGGACGACCGCACCGGTCGTCATCGCCCTCGCCGCGCTGGTCGGGGAGAGCGTCGGCTTCTACCTCGTGCTCGCCGTCACCATCTACGGCGAGCAGGCGGCCCAGACGGTCGGCGGTCGCCACGGCCGCGGGCGCGCGGTCGCTCGGACCTTCGCGCTGCTGCTGGCCGAGTTCGGCCCGGCGGAGCTGCTCGACAGCCTGCTCATCCGCCCTGCGGCCCTGGTGCTGGGGGTGCTGGTGCTGCCCGACCCGGTGTGGGGCCTGCTCGCGGGCAAGATCGTCGCCGATCTCGTCTTCTACGCCCTCGCGGCGGGGGCCTTCACCCTGACCGATCGTGCGGGGCTGCGCGAAGCGCGCCCGCGGGTCGAGGGGGCCTCGTGAACGCCGCGGCGACCCGCCGCGAACGGCGGGCGGCTCGCACGGTACGGGAGGTGCGCCTGGCCGAGGCATCCACTCTTCTCGCCAGCGCCGACGCGCGCGCCGCGCTCGCGCTGCACGGCACTCCGCTGCTGCTGCTCGAACCCGACCGCGTGCGCGCCCAGTACCGCCGGCTGCGCGCGGCGCTGCCGTTCGTGCGCTTCCACTACGCGGTGAAGGCGCTCGCGCACGATGCCGTGCTCTCGGCGCTCGCCGACGAGGGATGCGGGTTCGACATCGCGACGACGGAGGAGCTCACCGCGGTGACGGCGCACGGCGTCTCGCCCGAGCGCATCATCCACACCCATCCGATCAAGAAGCCCGTCGAGATCAGCGAGGCGATCGAAGCGGGTGTGCGCACCTTCGTCGTCGACAACGCCACCGAGCTGGCGAAGTTCGCCGGTCTCGGGTCGCGCATCGCGGTCCTGATCCGGCTCGCCTACCGCAGCCCGCACGCCAAGAGCGACCTCTCGAGCAAGTTCGGGGTGGGCCCCTTCGAGGCTTCGCACCTCATCGAGCAGGCGCTCGCGCAGGGCACCCGCATCGCGGGATTCAGCTTCCACGTCGGCAGCCAGCTCGATGACCCGCAGCGCTTCGGCGACGCGGTGGCCGACACGCTGACGCTCATGGATCATCTGCAGCACGTCTATCCCGTGCGCTTCGACACCCTCGACATCGGGGGCGGCTTCCCGATCGCCTACGAGAGGAGCGTCGCGTCGATCGAGACCGTGGCGTCGATCCTGCGGCCACTGCTCGAACCGCGCCGTAGCGACCTCGACATCATCGCCGAGCCGGGCCGGGTGCTCGTCGCCGAGGCGATGACCGCCGTCACCAGCGTCGTCGGTGTCGCGGAACGCGCCGACGGCCGCTGGTACTACCTCGACGACGGTGTGTACGGCGCCTACTCGAACGTGATCGCCGAAGACGCCCGCCCGCTGCTGCTTGCCGAGAAGGAGCTCTCCGGAGCCCCGGACGACGGCACGCACCGCTGGGCGACGCTCGCAGGGCCGACGTGCGACTCGGCGGATGTCATCGCGCGGGAAGTGCTGCTTCCTGGCCTCGCCGTCGGAGACCTCGTGGTCAGCCCGGCGATGGGGGCCTACACCGCGGTGACCGCGACCCGGTTCAACGGGCGCCCGTCGCCCCGTATCGCCGTGATGGGCTCGGCTCCCGCATCCGGTTCGATGGATGCCGTGGCGGCTCCCCGCGCCGAGGGCCTTCGGGTCCGCACCGGCGCGACGCCGATCATGGGGGCGATGGCGTAGGGATCCGCCGGCGGGCGCGCGTCAGACCGTGCCGTAGAGGCGGTCGCCGGCGTCGCCGAGCCCGGGCACGATGTAGCCCTTCTCGTTGAGGCGCTCATCGAGCGCACCCAGCACGAGGGTCACATCGCGTCCCTCGACCTGCTTCTCGATCGCGGCGACGCCCTCGGGGGCGGCGAGGATGCAGATCGCGGTCACGTCCTGTGCCCCGCGCTTGAAGAGGAAGTCGATCGCTGCGCCGAGGGACCCGCCGGTGGCGAGCATCGGGTCGAGCACGAAGCACTGGCGGTCGCTGAGGTCGACCGGCAGTCGCTCCGCATACGTCGTCGGCTCGAGGGTCTCCTCGTTGCGCGCCATCCCGAGGAACCCGACCTCGGCGGTCGGCAGCAGCTTCACCATGCCGTCGAGCATCCCCAGGCCCGCGCGCAGGATCGGCACGACGAGCGGTCGCGGCTCGCCGATCTTCACCCCGGTGGTCGTCGTCACGGGCGTCGTGATCTCGATCGGCTCCACCCGGACGCTCCGGGTCGCCTCGTACGCGAGCAGCGTGACGAGCTCTTCCGTGAGCTGGCGGAAGACGGGAGACGAGGTCCGCTCGTCGCGGAGCACCGTCAGCTTGTGGGTGATCAGGGGATGGTCCGCGACGTGTACACGCATACGCACAGGCTAACGCGTGGCAGGGGCCCGCAACGGCCCCCGATGCCGGGCTGGATGCCGCCCGGCGGGCGTAGCGTGGGGGCATGACGGCACGCGAATACGACCTGATCGTGATCGGCGCAGGGGCGGTGGGTGAGAACGTCGCCGACCGCGCCGTGCAGGGCGGGCTCTCGGTGGTGATCGTCGAGAGCGAACTGGTCGGGGGCGAATGCTCGTACTGGGCATGCATGCCGTCGAAGGCCCTGCTGCGGAGCGCGGCGGCGCTGCGCGCGGCGCGCGCGGTCGACGGCGCCCGCCAGGCGATCACGGGCGAGCTGGATGTCGCGGGAGTGCTCCGGCGCCGTGACGGGATCACGCACGACTGGGACGACGCGTCGCAGGTGAAGTGGCTCGACAAGACCGGCATCGAGCTTCTCCGTGGCCATGCCGAGTTCACCGGGGTGCGGGCGCTGACGGTCACGTCCGACGACGGCGCCGTCACCGAGCTGACCGCCCGGCACGCCGTGGCCGTGTCGACCGGCTCGCTGCCGCTGCTGCCGGACATCCCCGGGCTGGCCGAGATCGATCCGTGGACGAGCCGCGACGCCACGAGCGCGAAACAAGCGCCGGCCTCGCTGGCGATCCTCGGCGGCGGGGTCGTCGGCGCGGAGATGGCGACGGCCTACGCCGGCTTCGGGACGAAGGTCACCCTCATCGCCCGCTCCGGCCTGCTGACGCGCGAGGAGCCGTTCGCGGGCGCGATGGTGCGGTCATCGCTCGAGGCGATGGGTGCCACCGTGCTGACGGGCGTCGACGTGGTCGAGGCGCACCGCACCGACCGCGACGCGGTGCTGGCGCTCAGCGACGGCGGGCGCGTCGTCGCCGAGCAGGTGCTGGTCGCCGTCGGCCGCACGCCTCGCACGGGAGACCTGGGGCTCGAGGCGATCGGCATCGAGCCCGGCGGCTGGCTCGACACCGACGACACCCTCCGGGTGAACGGCTTCGACTGGCTGTACGCGGTCGGCGACGTCAACCACCGGGCGCTGCTCACGCACCAGGGCAAGTACCAGGCGCGGGCGGCGGGCGACGTCATCGCCGCGCGCGCGAAGGGGCGAGCGGTGGATGACGCGCCCTGGGGCGCTCACGCGGCCACCGCGGACCACCGGCACGTGCCCCAGGTCACCTTCACCGACCCGGAGGTCGCCTCCGTTGGCCTCACCGAGGCGGCGGCGCGGAAGGCCGGCTACGACATCCGCGTCCTCGACTACGACCTTTCCTGGGTCGCCGGTGCGAGCACGCTGTCGGACGATTACCGAGGCACCGCGCGCGCGATCGTCGACGAGAAGCGCCGGGTGCTGATCGGGGCGACCTTCGTCGGCCAGGATGTCGCCGAACTGCTGCACTCCGCGACCGTCGCCATCGTCGGCGAGGTCCCGATCGAGCGGCTCTGGCACGCCGTGCCGTCGTACCCGACGCTCAGCGAGGTGTGGCTGCGCTGGCTCGAGGACTACGGGCGCCCGTCAGCCGGGTGAGCGCCGGTCGATCGGGCCGGCCCCCGGCCGGGTGCAAACGCGCTAGGGGCGCGCGGCCGCGTCGCGCTCGAGCACCGTGAGCCGGCGCTGCCGCATCGCGAGGAACAGCGGGAACGTGAACGCGAACGCGGTGAGGGCGGATCCGGCCACATAGAGCCAGCCGTAGCGCATGCCGAGCCGCCGCGCCTCGACGATCACGAACACGCTGCCCGCGACGGCGGCCACCAGCAGATCGATCGTGATGGATGAGACCGCCGGGCCGCTCGTCGCCAGATCGGTGATGAAGTCGTTCATCTGCGCGATCGCGATTCCGTTGTAGATCCACGTGCCGATCAGTCCCGCGAACGCGAGCGCGAGGTAGGCGACGGCGAGGGGCGACCAGTCACGTTTCATGGACCGATCATGCCCGTAGAATCGCGGCCATGGTCGACTACATCCCGCCCCACGTGATTCGGGCGAGCTTCGCGACGGAGCAGTCGGTCTACGGCGTCATCCTCGTCTCGGGCATGATCGTCGTCGCGGGGACGCACGACTCCACATCGTGGGAGGTCTTCTGGACCGTCGTCATCACGGTCGTCGTGTTCTGGCTCGCACACGTCTACGCGGGCACGGTCGCCCACCACGGGCTCGACCAGGGGCGCCTGCTCGGCCTTCGCGAGTCGTTCAGCGAAGCCGTCGCCCATTCGTGGGGACTGCTGGCTTCGGCGCTGATCCCGTGCTTGATCCTGCTGCTCGGGGCGACGGAGGCGGTGCCCGATTACCTGGCGATCTGGTTCGCCCTGTGGGCCGGCGTGCTGGTGCTCGCCATCCTCGGCTACATCGCCTTCGCCCGGCGCGGCGCGGCGTGGCCGATCCGCGTGCTCGGCGGACTGACCACGGCGGCCTTCGGCCTCGTGCTCATGCTGATGAAGGCCCTCATCCACTGAGCACCGGGGTGTGAGGCACCGGCGATGGCCGGGCGTTCTCAGCACTCTCGTATCGAGCCTCCGTAGCGTGGCCGCATGACGATGCTCCCGGCCGACGAAGCGGCCATCGCCGAGGCGCGTGCCCTGCGCGACGAGTTCCAGCGCTTCCTGCTCGAGTACCGGTTCGGGATGCGCGAGATCGAGACCAAGATCTCGATCCTGCGGGAGGAGTTCGAGCAGGCGCACGACTACAACCCGATCGAGCACGTCACGAGCCGGGTGAAGAGCCCCGACAGCCTCGTCGAGAAGGTCACGCGCAAGGGCATCGCCCCGGATTTCGCCAGCATCCGCGAGCACATCACCGACATCGCGGGGGTGCGCATCACCTGCAGCTTCGTCTCCGACGCCTACCGGCTCTTCGACCTGCTCACCCGCCAGGACGACGTGCGGGTGCGCTCGGTGAAGGACTACATCGCCGAGCCGAAGGACAACGGCTACAAGAGCCTGCACGCGATCCTCGAGGTGCCGGTGTTCCTCTCCTCGGGTCGGGTGCAGGTGCCGGTCGAGGTGCAGTTCCGCACGATCGCCATGGACTTCTGGGCGAGCCTCGAGCACAAGATCTACTACAAGTACGCCACCCAGGTGCCGGGCGAGCTCCTGGCCTCGCTGAAGGACGCCGCCGACTCGGCCGCCGAGCTCGACGCCCGCATGGAGCGCCTGCACCACGAGGTGCGGGGGAGCGGCTCCACGCCGCCGCGCGTGACGGCGGTCTGACCCGCCGCTACAGGATCACGGTGGACCGCCCGTGCACGATGACGCGGTCCTCGCAGTGCCACTGCACGGCCCGCGCCAGCACGAGCCGCTCGACGTCGGCGCCGCGCGTCTGCAGCTCGGCGGTCGAGTGCGCGTGGGTCACGCGCGCGACGTCCTGCTCGATGATCGGGCCCTCGTCGAGGTCGGCCGTCGCGTAGTGGGCCGTCGCCCCGATCAGCTTCACGCCCCGCTCCTTCGCCCGCGCGTAGGGGTTGGCGCCGATGAAGGCGGGCAGGAACGAATGGTGGATGTTGATGACCGGAGCGCCGAGCCGCGTCAGGAAGTCGTCGCTCAGGATCTGCATGTAGCGGGCAAGCACCACGAGGTCGACCTGACCCTTCAGGAGGTCGAGCTGGCGCTGCTCCATGGCGGGCTTGTCGCCCCCCTCGAGCGGGATGTGCACGAACGGCACCCCGAACGAGCGCACGTCGGCCGCGAGGTCCGCGTGGTTGGAGACGACGTGCGTGATCTCGATGTCGAGCTCGCCGCGGCGCGCCCGCCAGAGCAGATCCATGAGGCAGTGGTCGTACTTCGAGACGAAGATCGCGACCTTCTTGGGGATGGCGGTGTCGTGCAGCGACCACTCCATTCCGAAGCGCTCCGCGACGCCGGCGAGTGACCGCTCGAGGGCCGGGCGCCCGGCCGCGAGAGCGGGCAGGTGGAACACCGTGCGCTGGAAGAAGCGCCCGCCCGCGGCGTCGGTCGAATGCTGATCGAGCGAGATGATGTTCGCCCCGTGCTCGGCCAGCACTCCGGCGATGGCGGCCACGATGCCCGGCTGGTCCTCGCAGGCGATCAGGAGGCGGGCGGTGTCGGTCTGAGGCATGCGTGCGATTCTCCCGGAGGGAGCGGCCCGCGAGCGAATCGGGATGCCGAAGCCGCCGATACTCTGTACCCGTGGTCGAGCCCGACATGTTCTTCATCCCGCTGATCGCGGTGCTCGCCCCCCTGATGGCGCGCGGGGTGTCCACGTGGGTGCGCGTGCCGATCGTGGTGTTCGAGCTCGTGCTCGGCATCCTGATCGGGCCGGACGTTCTGGGATGGGTGCAGCTCTCCGACTTCGTCGACCACCTCTCCGACTTCGGGCTCGCCACCCTCTTCTTCGTGGCGGGCAGCGAGATCAACTTCGAGGCGGTGCAGGGGCGGCCGATCATCCGCGCATCGCTGGGCTGGCTCACGAGCCTCGTGATCGGCCTTGCGGTGGGCGTGCTCGTCGCGCCGGGAGAGACGGCGGTCATCATCGCCGTGGCCCTGAGCTCGACCGCCCTCGGCACCCTGATGCCGATCCTCCGCGACGCGGGCGAGCTGCACACGCCCTTCGGCCGGGCGGCGACGGCGATCGGCGCCGTGGGCGAGTTCGGCCCGCTGGTCGCCATCTCGCTCTTCCTCGGCACGCGCGAGCCCGGAGTCTCGACCCTGGTGCTCCTCGGCTTCGTGGTGATCACGGCCGGTGCCATCGTGCTCGCCACGCGCATGTCGCACGGGCGCCTGCACGACTTCGTGCGCACCACCCTGCACACATCGGGGCA
>DASUQB010000282.1:0-4893 GCA_036280835.1 Microbacterium sp.
TCATCGTCGAGATCGGCTCCGGCCAGGGTCACGCCATCATCCACGCCGCGGCCTCTCGTCCCGGCGACGACTTCCTCGCGGTCGACGTGTTCCGGGCGGGGCTCGCCCGCACGATGCTGGATGCCGAGCGGGCGGGCATCACGAACCTCCGCCTCATCGAGGCCAACGCTCCTGAGGTGCTCGAGACGCTCCTTCCGGAGGGCGCCGCCGACGAGGTCTGGATCTTCTTCCCCGACCCATGGCACAAGAACAAGCACACCAAGCGCCGCCTCGTGAAGCCGCCGTTCGGAGACGTCGTGGCCGGTGCGCTCCGGGACGGCGGGGTCGTGCGGCTCGCCACCGACTGGGAGGACTACGCCCTCCAGATGCGGGACGTGCTGGATGCCGCGCCGGACCTCGAGCGCGCGTTCGAGGGCGACTGGGCCCCGCGCTTCGACGGCCGGGTGCGCACCGCGTTCGAGCGCAAGGGCGCGGCGAAGGGTCGAGACATCCGCGACCTGGCGTACCGGCGCACCCCACGGTCGTGAGCGGCCGCCCGCTCGAGCGCACCCCCGCCTTCCGGGTGCCGGGGGCCGGGATCGCACATCCCCTGACAGACTGAACTCGTGCCCGCCGCTCCCGACACCGCCGCGCGGCCCGCATGGTCGACCGCGCTCATCCCCGCCTTCCTCGTCTGCGCGGCCGCCGTGGCCTTCTTCGGAGTCCAGATTCCCTGGGCCGGCTATCTGCTGCTGGGAGCCGGGATGCTGGTCGCCCTGGCCCTCGGCACGGGATCGCTCGCGGAGCGGGTGACCGGCCCGGGCCCGAACCTCGTGCGCGATCTCGGGCTGATCGCCCTCGGGATGCTGATCGTCAGCTCCATCCCGCTGAAGGCCGAGCTCGACAACTTCGCGATGCTGCGCTTCACGCTCGCCCTCGGGGGAGCGGTCGTCGTGCCCTACCTGCTCTCGCGCTTCGCGTTCGGCGACTACGCCACCCGCTTCCCGTGGCGGGGCGGCGGCCGGTGGACCCGCTTCCAGTGGGCGTGGCTCGTCGCCGTGCTGGTGCTCGGGTGGCTGATCCTGCCGTTCTACTTCATCACCTCCGGCGTGTACATGAACTGGCCCGTCGTCGACTCCCCCGAGCTGATCGCGCGCCTCTTCGTGGGGGTCGGCGCGGTGGGCATCTGGGACGAGCTGTTCTTCATCTGCACCGTTCTGGCGCTGCTGCGCCGCCACTTCCCGATGTGGCAGGCCAACATCCTGCAGGCGATCGTCTTCGTCTCGTTCCTGTGGGAGCTCGGCTACCAGGCGTGGGGACCGCTGCTCACCATTCCGTTCGCGCTGCTGCAGGGCTACATCTTCGTGCGCACGCGCTCTCTCGCCTACGTCGTGACCGTGCATCTGCTCTTCGATGCGGTCGTGTTCCTGGTGCTCGTGCACGCGCACAACCCCGGCGCGCTGGACGGGCTGTTCCTGGTCTGACGCGCCCGAGGTCTGCACAGGGGGTGCACAGGCCGGATCGCTAGCCTGAAGGCGGGTCGAGGAACGACCCCCGGACGAGGGATCAGTACCCGGTGAGCGACAAGACTGGCCATGGAGGCGAGTCTCATGTCGTGGGTCATCCTTGTTCTCTCGGGAATCCTCGAAGCCGTCTGGGCGACCGCGCTCGGCAAGTCCGAGGGCTTCACCAAGCTCTGGCCGAGCGTCGTCTTCGGTGTCGCGCTGATCGCCAGCATGGGCGGCCTCGCCTGGGCGATGCGCGAGATCTCCACCGGCACCGCCTACGCGGTCTGGGTCGGCATCGGCGCATCGCTCACCGTGGCGTGGGCGATGATCACCGGCGACGAGGCGTTCTCCCTCGTGCGGATGCTGCTCATCCTGGGGCTCGTCGGCTGCGTCGTCGGGCTGAAGCTCGTCGGGCACGCGGAGTGATCCGAGGACGGAATCCGCAGCCTTTCCGGTGAGGGTGAAGGAACTCACCCGCACCCCTTGACGGCCGCGCAGAGCGGAGTATATTTCTGCCTGCGAAGAGAAAACGGGAACAGAAGAACCCGCAAGGGAACGGGAAACAGAAACCGCATATCGCACGATGAACGCCCCCGGCTCCGGCCGAGGGCGTTCTTCATGCGCCCGCCGCCGAACGCGGAACGATCTGGCTCACCTGCTCGGGAGGTGCGTGTTGACTGGGGACATGACGAGCGTCCTGATCCTCGGCGGCACGGCATGGCTCGGGGCGCTGATCGCGCGTGAGTGGCGGGATGCCGGCGCCGCCGTCACCTGCCTGGCGCGTGGTGCGTCGGGGTCGGCGCCCGACGGGGTCGCCTTCGTTCCGGCCGACCGTCTCGAACCGGGTGGGTACGACCGGGTGGCCGCCACCGACTGGGACGAGGTCGTCGAGCTGGCCTGGCATCCGGACCTCGTGAGGGGTGCCCTGTCCGCGCTCGCCGGCCGCGCCGGGCACTGGACTCTCGTGTCGTCCGTGTCGGTCTACGCACGGGGCGACGAGATCGGCGCCGACGAGTCCGCGCGGCTGCTCGAACCCGACGACCCGGCCGACTACGGCAAGGCGAAGGTGGCGGCGGAGCGCGCGTCGGGGGAGGCCCTCGGCGACCGTCTGCTGGTCGTTCGGCCGGGCCTCATCGTCGGACCGGGGGACCGCAGCGATCGCTTCGGCTACTGGCCGGCGCGCTTCGCGCGTGCCGGAGACGAGCGCGTGCTCGTGCCACCGCTCGAGGGGGCGTGGGCGCAGGTCATCGACGTCGCCGACCTTGCGACCTTCGTGCGCCGGGCGGGCGACGCCCGGGAGACGGGTGCGGTGGATGCCGTCGGCGAGCCGGTCCCCCTCCGCGACCTGCTCGCGCAGGCGGCGGACGCCGCAGCCTTCACCGGCGAGCGGATCGAGGCATCCGCCGCCGACCTCGTCGACGCCGGCGTGGCGCACTGGGCGGGCCCGCGGTCGCTGCCGCTCTGGCTGCCGGCCGACAGGCCGGGCTTCGCCCGGCGCTCCCACGCGGCGTACGACCGGATGGGTGGCGCGCTCCGGCCGCTGAGCGAGACCCTCGAGCGCACGCTCGGCGACGAGCGCGCCCGCGGCCTGGATCGCGAGCGGCGTTCGGGGCTCACCCGCGCCGAGGAGCTCGAGGTGCTGGAACGTCTCTCCTCAGCCCGCTGACGTGTCTGGACCGTGCGAAGCAGACCTCGTGGCGGTGATAACCTCGATCGGTGCGCCTCCGTAGCTCAGGGGATAGAGCGTTGGTTTCCGGTATCAAAGGTCGCAGGTTCGATTCCTGTCGGGGGCACCAGTCGGGAGTAGGGATCGCGGGTCATTCAGACCTCGCGATCACCCTCTTCTGACAACGGCGTGACAACAAATGATTCGCGCTTGGCCCGGTCGTTGCACGGCCTGCACGGGCGGTAGGCCAGCAAGAGCAGCCGCGCCGTAGATGATCTCGATCGCGTCCATGCGCGCATCTTCAGCTCCGCGCTTGACCACTTCGGCCGCGATCGAGACGGGGATCAGGCGACCTTCGGTGGCGCTCAGCTTTGCCACCGTGGTCCATTCGTCGAAGAGGTAGATCGAGATGCAGTGCGGGATCGCCGCCTGCAAGATCGGCGTGGTCACGACCCGCCGCAAGGCTTCCGGGTCGAAGTCATCGGTGACCGAGCGGTTAACGATGGTCGTGACGATGTATCGCCCAGCGTCCCGCCGATAATGCGCTTCAAGCCCGGTCTCGAGACCTGTCTCGTCGTCTGTGCCCGTTGCGACGAAGGCCGGGGCGATCCGAAGGCTGGACCCCACCGGCTCGGTGGCAGCCGGGCGTGACCAAGAACACGCTCGCGATGTGGCGCTACGAACATAAGGGGCCGAGGTATTGCAAGCTCGGTCGGAAAGTCGTCTACGCGCTCGATGAGCTCGAGGCGTGGATCGGAGGCTCCGGCGTCGAGACGTCGATCGCGTTCAACGGGTAGGGGACTCCACGGCTCCGCGCGAGTGTGGCACAGGCGCCGCACTACGACCTCACCTCCCCGCGTGATCAGTCGATTGTCGGAGCGAGGGTGAGGCTTGAGGTCGCCCCGTCGGGTTCGCCTCGTAGAGAGCGCTGAGCTTGCGATAGAGGTGTCGGGCTCAACTGGATCTGCAGCCTCCCTGCGCCACGCAGCGACCGGGCCATCGCCTTTTCAGTGAATTCATCGCGAAGAGTGTGGAGCACCGGGCGGTACGGCTACGTACGCGCCACGCATCACGACCTCTGTGAGTTCTCGACCGTCCTCGCCGAAATCGCCGACGCATTGTGCTGCGCCGACCCATGGGTGGACGGTTTGAAATCCGCGGACGGTCCGTCGTGTTCTCTGACTCGGGCACACGATTCGCGGTTATGGAGGGGTAGGTCACTGGACTCGCCCCCTCGCCTACAGCCTGATGCGGTGGTTGCCCTGTGGGCCTCAGCCCGACAATCCCAGTTCGCTGAGTGCCCGGCCTCAGGAGGAATCCCTCACCGCGCACGGGTCGCGAAATTGTCGACAGTCGTCTCGCAGAAGGTCCCTTATCGGTCTTCATGATGCGAGTCGGGCGGGCGTGTCGCCCACTGCTTGCCGTGCCCTGCTTGGCCGCTTCCCGGTTTGATCTGTCCCCCATGCCCGAAGACCCGAAGCGTCGGGGGTGCGCAGTGTGCGAATGCAGGTGCCGCGCAGACGTGGTGACCGGCTCAAGATCACCACATCTGGTGATGCCGGATCCCCATCTTGGTTCCTACGGTTCTCAATCAAGAGCACGACCCGACCCGCACAACACTTGCTGGAGAAGAATCATGAAAGCTGCTGTCTACCGCCGATTCGGCGGTCCTGATGTGGTCCACGTCGAGCAGATCGCCAACCTGCAACCGAAGCCCGACGAGCTCCTCATCCGCGTCCA
>DASUQB010000283.1:0-4114 GCA_036280835.1 Microbacterium sp.
ACCGGATCGCCGAAGGTGCACGCGCAGGAGCACGCTCAGCTCATGCAGAAGGCGCTCACGCTCTAGTCAGGCGTGGAGACGAGGGGTGGATGCCGCGGCATCCACCCCTCGTCCCGTCTCGGGTCGCGGTCAGTACCAGAGGCCGAGGTGCGGGGTCTGGGCCGCGGCGAACGAGCGGTCCAGTGCCGCCACGGACTGCTGGTCGCCCGTCACCAGTCCGGCGGTGCGGAGCGTCTCGGCCCGGACACCACCGAGCACGATCGCGGCGAGCGCGCCCGCGGTCAGCGTCGCATCGGGCGCGCGCCGCTCCGAGGAAGCGCCGCGCGCGGCATCGACTGCCGCCGCGCGGCCGGTGCCGGCGTCGTCGATCGTGAGCCGCCACGTGCCCTCGGCGAGGCCGAGCGGGTCGGTCACCCGCAGCACGAAGTCGCCGGCGGTGGCGTAGCTGCGCGCCTCGAGCACCGCGGGCACGTCGATGATGCGCAGCCATCCGTGCTCCGAGGTGCCCAGGGTGGCCGCGCGCTGGTCGGCGATCATCCATCGCAGGGGCTCGTCCACGGAGAGCAGGGAAGCCTTCACGACCGACACCAGGTCGTGCTCGAGCACGAACCGCCAGAGTGCGGCGTACGCGTCGGGGGTCTCGCTCAGCAGGATGCTGATCGTGAGCTCGTGCTTGGAGAAGTCGTCCCGTTCCTCGCCGATCGCATAGACGACGACGCCACGGGTCACCCCTTCGGCGTCGGCATAGCGCACGGCGCGGAGCTTCTTCCCGCCCTCCTGGCCGGGCGCGAGCCCCGTCATGCGTCGCCAGAGAGCCGGCCATGCCTGGATCTCCCCCGGACGGCTCGGACGCACGCGGTCGTGCAGCGCGGCCAGTTCGTCCCTGGCTGCCTCGCGCGACATGAAGTCGAGGCGGCCGTCCGGGCGGGGACCGATCCACAGGGCTCGCCGGGTGTCGATGCTCCAGTCGGTGGCGAACGTCGCCGGAGCGAACCCGAAGCGCCCGTAGATCGTCGCCTCGGACACCGTGAGACCGGCGATCGCGACGCCCTCCGCGGCGGCCGTGCGCAGTTCGCCCTCGAGCATCGAGCGGGCGATGCCCTTGCGGCGGTGCGTGGGTGCGACGGTGACACCGCTGATGGCCCACATCGGGATGCCGCGTCCGCCCGGGAGGGTGACGTCCGTCACCCAGGAGTTGACCGTGCCGACCGGCTGAGCCGTCTCGAACGAGCCCGCGTCGTACACGCCGATGAACCGACGGAACGCCAGTCCCTCCCGCATGCCGGCGAGCTGTTCGTCGCTCTGCTCGCCGGAGAGGAATCCGCGCATCTCGGCCTGCAGGTAGGGGTCGAACACCGCGGCATCGGCCGTGTCGATGACGCGGTAGTCCAGTCCGCCTGCGGCGAGGGTCTCGAGCGAGCCCCGGTCGGCGGGCAGGGTCTTCCAGCTGCTGTTCTCTGCCATGCCGACACACTATCGAGCGGCGCGGACGCTCCCCCGGCGTGGGCGGTCATCGAGCGAACGCCGCCTGCGCTGCCGCGAGCGACGCCTCCCGGTCCGCGGCGCGCAGCCCCAGGCGCGTGCGGCGGTCCAGCAGGTCGTCGACGTCGAGGGCGCCCTCCACATCGACACCCCACGCGAGCTCCTGGGCGGTGACCCCGGCGGCCGCGTCGACGTCCCCGCGGTGGCGGGCGACGAAGGGCGCCTCGGCGCCGTACCGGCGCACGAGGCGCGGCGGTGCCGCGATCTCCCGCGTTCGATCCCGTGGCCATGCTCCGACGAGCGGGATGTCGCGCGTGCCGGACCGGGGGGCACCGGAGGCCCCCAGACGGCGCGCGATCGCGGCATCCACTCCGTCCTCGGCCATCCGCCGGTACGTCGTCAGCTTGCCGCCCACGACGCTGAGCACCCCCGTGCTCGACTCGATGATCGCGTGCCGGCGAGACAGGTCGCTGGTGTCGTCCTCGGCGCCGCGCGGACCCGCCAGCAGCGGGCGGAGGCCCGCGAAGGTCGCCACGACGTCCGCGCGGGTGAGCGGCTCGGCGAGCACGGTGTTCATCGTGCCGAGCAGCATCGCGATCTCCGCGTCGGTCGCGACGGGCACGTCCGGCAGGGGGCCGTCGGCCGGCACGTCGGTGAGGCCGATGTAGGTGCGGCCGTGGAGCGCCGGGACCGTGAAGACGAAACGGCTCGTCGAGCCGGGCACCGGCACGGTCAGCGAGACATCCGACCATCCCAGGCGTTCCCCGTCGATCACGAGATGCGTGCCGCGGCTCGGTCTCACGCGCACGTCGGGGTCGAGCTGCCCCGCCCAGACCCCGGCCGCACCGAGCACGGCGCCGGCCCGCACGTGCAAGGTCTCCCCCGTCGTGGTGTCGCGCAGGGTCGCCCCGTCGCCCGTGACCTGCGAAGCCTCGACCCGGGTGAGCACCGAGGCGCCGAATCCGGCCGCGGTGCGGGCCACCGCGACGACCAGCCGGGCGTCGTCGATCAGCTGGCCGTCCCAGCCCCGCATCCCCCCGCGCAGCGCCTCCTGCCGGATCGATGGCGCGAGGCGGCGCGTCTCCTCTGCGCCGATCGGGCCCGGCGCGCGGAGGACGGCGTCCGGCGTCCCGACGAAGCGGCGCAGACCGTCGCCCAGCCCGTATCCCAGCCCGAAGTAGGCCCCGCGCGACACGTGCCCCGGCGCGTAGAGGGGCATAACCTGGGCGACGGGCCGGGTGAGGTGGGGCGCCGTGCGCGTCATGAGGATGTGCCGCTCGGCCGCGCTCTCGTGCGCGATGCCGAGCTGCCCGGAGGCCAGGTACCGCAGGCCGCCATGGACGAGCTTGGAGCTCCACCGGCTGGTGCCGAAGGCGAGATCGTGCCGCTCGACGAGCACCGTTCGCAGGCCCCGGCTCGCGGCATCCAGCGCGAGGCCCGCCCCCGTGATGCCCCCGCCGATGACGAGCACGTCCACCCGAGGGTCGTCGCCGAGGGCGCCGAGCTCGCTCGCCCGGCGGTCGCGGTTCAGCGCCGTGGGATGAGGCGTTCGGCCCGTGACCCTCATCCGGGCTCCTCCACCGCGAGATATCCGGCGAGCGCTCTCGCCAGCTCGGCGCGCCAGGCCTTCGGCGGCATCCACTCCTCCACCAGAGGCGCCGACTGCACGGCGGACTGCGCGATCAGCAGCACCATCGCGGCGAGGCGCTGCGGATCGCCCTCCCGCACGAAACCGGCGTCCTGGCCCCGGGAGATCCGGGCCGCCAGCGCCGCGTGGATCCCCCGCTGGCTCGTGCCGAGGCGCTCGAGGATGTAGCGGGAGAAGAGCTCCGGGTCGGTGTCGCGCAGGCGGTCGACGAGCGGAAGGGTCCTGATGCTGTCCGCGGTGTCGACCAGCTCGGCGACGAGCGCGTCGAGCGAGGAGGCCGCCGACCCCGACGGCAGCACCGCGATCAGCTCGCGTGTGACGAGGGCCGCGAACAGGGCCTGGGCGTCGGGCCAGTAGCGGTAGAGCGTCTGCCGCGACACCCCGCCGCGGCGCGCGATGTCGGAGGCGGTGGTGCGACGGATGCCGTGGGCGAGCACCTCGGCGAGCGCCGCGTCGAGCAGCACGGTCTCGGTGTCGGAACCACGGGCGTCCGCCATGTGACAACCATACATACCGTGTCATACTGTCGCCATGGATGCGACGACGCCTTCCCGCTCTGTCGACGCCGGCCTGGGCACGGTGCGCCCCTCGCAGCGACCGCGGATGCAGTGGGACGCGTGGGGCGACGGCTCCCACCCCGCCCGCCTCCCCGCCGGGGCGAAGGCCCTGATCTCCGCGGTGCTGCCGGGGAAGGCCCATCCCGTCCCCCGCCTGCCCCGGCGCGATCTGGTGCTGTCCCCCTCCACGATGACGGACGATGACCTCGGCGCGCTCGCGGCGGTCGTCGGCGCGCAGCACGCCACGCGCGACGACGAGGTCCGCGGCCTT
Organism: Microbacterium sp.; assembly: GCA_036280835.1. Taxonomy (GTDB): domain Bacteria; phylum Actinomycetota; class Actinomycetes; order Actinomycetales; family Microbacteriaceae; genus Microbacterium. The sequence continues at coordinate 3,959 of DASUQB010000283.1, forward strand.
CATCTCGGCGGCAAGAGCACGCCCGATCTGCTGGGGCGCCGCTCGCGCGAACCCCAGCGGGCGCCCGACGCCGTCGTCTCTCCCTCCGTTCACGCGGAGGTGCTCGCCGTGCTGGCGGCCTGCGATGCCCGCGGCATCGCGGTCGTGCCGTTCGGC
>DASUQB010000284.1:0-4123 GCA_036280835.1 Microbacterium sp.
CGGAGCATCGTCGTCGACCCGGCGTCGCCGACGTCGTCGACCTCGTCCGGGACGGGGAGGTCGGCCTCCCACCGCACGCTCGGGGCGAACATGCCGGGCTGCCGGGTCGTCTGGTTGGCGCCCACGCCCCGCAGCTCGGGCGGCCGGTCGGCGGTCAGGATCAGCAGCGGCACGCCGGCGTGGTGCGCCTCCAGGGCTGCGGGCAGGAGGTTCGCCGCCGCGGTGCCGGACGTGCAGACCACGGCCACCGGGAGCCGGGTCTCGCGCGCCAGTCCCAGGGCGGTGAAGCCCGCGACGCGCTCGTCGATGCGCACGTGCAGCCGGATGTCTCCCCGCCCCTCGAGGCGGGCCGCGACGAGCGCGAGCGCCTGCGAGCGCGAGCCCGGGCTCAGCACGATGTGGCGAAGGCCGAGGGAGACGAGCTCGCCCAGCAGGGCGGCCGCGGCATCCGTCGCGGGCGACGAGACGCGCCGGGAAGGATCGGTCACGCTCTAGCCGACGGCCCCGCGCTGGCCCCGGGTGTCATCACCGTCGGGGTCCGGCTTGGGCGCGGGCGTGCCGCCGGTGGCGCCCGCTGCGGGCGTCGGACCGGTGGGAGGCGTGTGCCACTTGGGATCATCGTCTTCGGCGTCCAGCTGCGCGAGCTCTTCCTCGAGGCGACGGATGCGCTCGTCCTGGTCGCTCACGGTGCCGATGTTCTGCAGGAAGTCCGGGTCGTCGTCGGGCGCCCGCAGCGCCTTGGCGGCCGCGCGCTTGCCGCTGCGACCGACGATGAACCACAGCAGTCCGCCGAGCACCGGCAGGAGGATCACGATCGCGATCCACGCCCCCTTGGAGACACCGCGGTGCCGGGTGGGCGGCTGCACGGCGCAGTCGACGATGCTGTAGACCCAGAAGACGGTCGCCAGCAACACGAGGATCAGGAGCAGCCGTGCCACGCTCCCCATCCTAGGCGCGTCGGGTCGGCTCTGGACGGTCGTTGCCGAACTGTGAGCGGGTGCACAGCCGCCCCGCCGGGAGGCGTTGCGGGCGCGACCTAAACTGGAGGGGTGAAGCTCCCCCCGGTCGTCGTCTACACCGTTCTGCGGCTGCTCGCATTCCTCGTGCCGTTCGGCATCCTGATGCTCTTCCCGATCATGCGGGAGTACTACTGGCTCACGGCGATCTTCGCCGCCCTGATCGGCTTCAGCCTCTCGCTGCTCTTCCTGCGGCGGCCGCTCGCCGAGGTCTCGGCATCCGTCGCCGCGCGCCGTGCACCCCGCGAGGCCACGCGTCGCGACACGCGACGCGACGAAGAGGTCGAGGATGCCGCGGCCGACGCGCCGCGGCGGGGCGAGGCATCGACCGAAGCCTGACCCGCCCTCGGACCGATGCCGCGCGTCAGCCGACGAACGCCCAGAACAGCAGCGCCCCGAAGGCGACCGAGGTCAGCGACGTGAGGCCCAGGGCGACCACGAGTTCGCGCGGCTCGCGGTAGGTCCACACGATCAGGATCGCCGGGAGCGCCGCCAGGAGTGCCATCAGCGTGAGCCACGCGATCGGGTAGAAGAACGCGAGGTAGACGCCGATCGCGAACGCCGCGAGCACGAACACGGTGAAGAGCCACTGCGTCGCGCGCTTCCCGATCAGCACCGTCAGCGTCCGCTTGCCCGCGAGCCGGTCCTGGTCGATGTCGCGCAGGTTGTTCGCCAGCAGCACTGCGCACGCCAGCAGCCCCGCGGCGACGCCGCCGAACCACGCCTCCTGCGGGATCGTGAAGGCCTGCACCCAGGTCGTGCCGACCGTGGCGACGAGCCCGAAGAACACGAACACGAACAGCTCGCCCAGGCCGTAGTAGCCGTAGGGTCGCTTGCCGCCCGTGTAGAACCACGCGGCGAGCAGGCACACCGCGCCGACGAGGAGCAGCCACCACTGCTGCGTGCGGATGACGATGGCCAGGCCGGCGACCGCGGCGATCAGGAAGAAGACCAGCGCGACGGTGAGCACGGTGCGGGGCTTCACGCGCCGCGACGCGGTGAGGCGGGCGGGGCCGACGCGGTGGTCGTCGGTTCCGCGCACGCCGTCGGAGTAGTCGTTGGCGAAGTTGACGCCGATCTGCAGAGCCACCGCGACGACGAGGCACGCGAGCGCGATGACCCAGTGGAAGACGCCCGTCGCGAGGATGGCCGCGCCCGTGCCGATCAGCACCGGGGTGAACGCGAGCGGCAGCGTGCGCAGGCGCGCGGCGCCCACCCAGTCGCGGAAGGTCACCGGCTCGACGCGCCGCGGGTCGCGGGAGACGTGCGCCTTCTCGGGATTGCCGCGGGGCTTCTGCTTCTTCGCGGGGGGACGCTTGCGGTTCTTGCTCGGGTTGCCTGCCACGAGAAGAGATCCTATTGGGGCGCGGGCACACTCTGCGTCTCCGTGTGGAGGATCGGCGGCACCGTGTGGAGCATCGGCGGCAGCGCGGGGAGGAGGGGCCACCCTGTGCCTGCGGGGTTGTCGACCGGGGGCCGCCCGAGAAGACTGGGGGCATGCTGACGATCGGGACGACGGTGCTCACCGTCGAGGACATCGACCGCGCGGGCGACTTCTGGCGGGCGGCGCTCGGATACGTGAACCGGGAAGAGCCGTCGGATGACTGGGTGATCCTCGACCCCCCGGAGAAGGGCACGTGGGACGGGGCGGGCACCAGCATCGCGCTCTCGGTGACCGGCTACCCGCAGCACTATCCCCCGCGGCTGCACCTCGACCTCTACGCCGACGACCAGTCAGCCGAGATCCAGCGGCTGCTCGGGCTGGGCGCCCGCGAGGTCGACTGGGACGGCTACCCGGAGGATGCCGATTACGTCGTGCTCGAGGACACGGAGGGCAATCGCTTCTGCGTCGTCGACGTCAACGCCTAGGCGGGTCGCGCCGGGCGATGCCCGCGACGGCCCGGCGGATGGCCTCGCGGTCGGGCTTGCCCGAGGGAAGCGTCTCGAGCTCGTCGACGAGCACCAGGCGGCCCGGCCGCGCGTGCGGTCCGACGTCGGCGGCGACGGCATCGCGCGCCTCCTGCAGCTGGGTCGATTCGCTGCGGCGAAGCGCCTCGCCGCGCGGCGCGACGACCACGCTCGCCTCGCCCCACTTCGGATCCGGAACGCCCACCACCACCGCGGCTTCGAGCCCGGGCACGCCCCGCACGATGCGCTCCACCCGGTCGAGCGAGACATTGATGCCGCCGGAGACGATGACGTTGTCGATGCGGCCCCGGACGCGCACGACGCCGTCTTCGATGACGCCCGCGTCGCCCGTGCGGTACCACCGCGTGCCGTCGCGATCGCGCGGGAACGCCGCATCCGTCGCCGCCTCGTCGCCGAGGTACCCGTCGGCCAGCATGGGCGCCGCCAGCTGCAGCTCGCCCGCGCGCTCGCGCACGCGGACGCCGGAGAGCGGCACGCCGTCGTAGACGCAGCCGCCGCTGGTCTCCGTGGACCCGTAGGTGCGCACCACCGGGACCCCCGCGAGCGCGGCCCTCTCGAGCACGGCCGGCGGCAGCGCCTGCCCGCCCACGAGGATCGCCTGGAACGAGCGCAGCGCCGTCCCCACCGCCGCGTCGCGCTCCGCCGCGTCGAGCAGCGCCGCCAGCTGGGCGGGCACGAGGGACGTGAACGTCGGCACCCTCACGCCGCCCTCGCTCGAGGCCATCGACAGGGCGGCCGCCGTGAAGGCCTGCGCCGAGAAGGTGCCGGAGAGCAGCGCCGGCTCTCGGCCCTGCACCAGGGAGCGCACGAGCACCTGCAGCCCGGCGACGTACCCGGCCGGGAGTGCGAGCAGCCAGGCGCCCTCGCCGATCCGCTCGGCGGTGGCCAGGGCGGCCGCGGTGAGGGCGTTGCGGCTCAGCACCACGTTCTTGGGCGTGCCGGTGGACCCGGAGGTGGCGATCACGACCGCCGTGCCGGCGGGCACGTCGGGCGCGCCCTCGAGGGCGGCCCCGACCATGCCCAGCCCGAGCGCCGGTCCTGCGCCGTTCAGCGCGGCGCGCAGCGCGCGGAGGAGGTCGCGCGGGTCATCCCCGCCGACCGGCTCGAGCCTCATGACGACATCAGTACTGCCACGGGTACGGCGCCCAGTCGGGCTCGCGCTTCTGCAGGAAGGCGTC
>DASUQB010000285.1:0-2986 GCA_036280835.1 Microbacterium sp.
GTGCGTCGTCGGGGCCAGGATCCCACCACCGGGCCGGGCGCGGAAGAGCCCCCACGGATCCGAACTCGTGGGGGCTCGGCGACCTCTAGGGTCGCACCCGGGCACCCGCGGAACGCGGACCCGCGGGGTCGCGGGTCAGCGGACCACGACGAACCCGAATTCCCTGGTCGGCGACACGGGCGCGCTTTCGGCGGTCGCGGTGCCGGTGGCCCCCGACGCGGTGACGCGCACGCTGAGCTCGTGACCCTCGTCGCCCGGCTTCACCCGGTAGTCGGCCCTCGTGGCCCCCGGGATGGCTGATCCGTCGCGCAGCCACTGGTACGCGAAGGCCAGGCCTTCGGCGTTCCACTGGCCGGGTGTTGCGGTCAGCACGCGCGGCGAGCCCGACACCGCCGGCGCCGACACGTTGGCGAGCGCGAGCGCATCGGCGATCGAGAACAGGGTCGTCGTTCCCGACACCTCGTTCGCGACGGCCAGCAGGGGCTGCCCGGTCGCCGAGGATTCGGCGGGGATGAAGACGAGACCCTCGGGCCCGAGGTCGCCGGCGCTCGCGAGCACCGCCGAGGGGTCGTCGGCGTCTTTGACCGAGACGGCGAATTCGCGGTTGTTGATGTAGGTGACGAAGGCCGCCGCCCGGGGCTCGGTGACGTCGAAGACCGCGATGCCGCCGACCCGCTCGAAGCCGATGAACGCGTAGGTGCGGCCGCTCAGGGTGCCGATGGTGAGGCTCTCCGGCTCCGGGCCCTTGTCGTCGCTGCGGCCCTCGAGGTTGGACTCCGTGTGATTCGAGTTGAAGAAGGCGGGGTTCGCGGCGGCGGTGATGCGCTCGAAGGCGTCGCCCGAGTCGAAGACCTGCGTGCCGTCCGTCGACCAGATGGAGAACGACCGGGCACCGAAGGCGTACAGCTCGTCGTAGCAGCCCGCGGCCTCGTCGAAGCCGAGCTCGCGGGTGACGTTCAGGCGCCCCAGCGCGGCATCCGCCGTGTAGCCGGCGAGGTTCTCGCAGACCGGACCGTAGCCGTCTTCCTCGAGGTCCTTGACCCGGGAAAGCTCGGCGTAGTCGCCCCACTCGCGGGCGTCGCCTTCGTTCGCCGTGACGAGGTACGTCTCGCCGCCGGCGGTATAGGACTGCAGGCCGTCGGGCATGTAGACGCCGTAGAGGCCCGGGTAGGTCCGGATGCCGACCGTCGGGGCGCCGTTCGGGTCGCGGTCGCTCGCGTCGATCCCGTTCCCCGCGGCGCCGTGGTCCTTGAAGCCGAGCGGCAGGATGTCGGTGACGACGGCCGCGTCGAGATCGATGACCGCGAAGGCGTTGGCCTCCTGCAGCGCCGCATAGGCCGTGTCGCCGTCGATCACGATGTACTCGGGCTCGAGGTTGCGGCTCACGGGCAGGTCGTCGCCCTGCGGGGTGGGCCCGAACACGCGCACGGCGGCGGGAAGGGCGCCGCCCTCGAACGCGTGGAAGTCCGCCGTGCGGACGTCGGCCTGCGTCGGGACCTTGTTCCGGTTGTTGACCTTCTTGGGGAGGCTGACGATCGAGATGGAGCCCTCCGGATCGATCGAGAAGTCCTCCGACGGCTCGCCCTCGTTCGCCACGACCGCGTAGGAGCCGTCGGCCGAGATCGCCACCATGTCGGGCAGCGCGCCGACGGTGACCTGTCCGAGAACGGCGGATGCCGCGTCGGCGGCGTTCGCGTCGAAGAAGACGAGGTGCCCGGGGTCGGTCTTCACCGGCGCCTCGAACGCGATCACGCCGAGGCCGTCGGCGCGCACGGCGACCGAGTTGGCCACCCCGTCCGAGCTGATCGAGAACTCCTGTTCGATCGCCGTCGGATCGGAGTAGTCGAGCACGCCGACGGAGCCGGCCTGCGCGTTCACGACGAAGAGGCGGTCCCCGTGGGGCACCACGATCTCCGCGGCCGACTCGTCGAAGATGCCGGTCTCGAAGGTGCCGAGCGGCGCGAGCGTCAGGGCGGCATCGTCCGCGGTGTAGACGATCGGGTCGCTCACGATCGCGGCGGATGCCGCGGTCAGCGGGCCTGCGACGAGGGCGGCGGTCGCGGCGAAGGCTGTCGCGGCGAGCAGGCCGCGGCGGGGAGGGGAGAAGGGCATGCGTGTCCTCGGGTAAGGGCGGCTGGCACGGGACTGTGCGTGCCCATTCGTACTGACGCCCCATGTCGGGCCGGTGAACGGGCCGGGAACGCTTCGGCGCATGGTCGTCCTGCTATATAGTTGGATGTCCAGGTAAAATGACCATCGTGCCAACGAAGGCACGAGAGGAGCCCGCACAATGACCCGTGAACTCACCCACTTCGTGGGCGGAAAGCACGTCGCCGGAACATCCGGACGTTTCGCCGACGTGTTCGACCCGAGCACCGGTGAGGTGCAGGCCCGGGTGCCGCTCGCCAGCGCCGCCGAGGTGGAGGCCGCCATCGGCGTGGCCGCGGAGGCGCAGCACGAGTGGGCGGCGCAGAACGCCCAGAAGCGCTCGCGGGTGCTGCTCCGGTTCCTCGATCTCATCGCCAAGGACATGGACAGCCTCGCGCGGCTGCTCTCCAGCGAGCACGGCAAGACCGTCGACGACGCCAAGGGCGACATCCAGCGCGGCGTGGAGGTCATCGAGTTCGCCGCCGGAGCTCCCCACCTGCTCAAGGGGGAGTACTCGAGCGGTGCGGGCGGCGGCATCGACGTCTACTCCATGCGCCAGCCCCTGGGCGTGGTGGCCGGCATCACCCCGTTCAACTTCCCCGCCATGATCCCGCTCTGGAAGGCCGGCCCCGCGCTCGCCGCGGGCAACTCCTTCATCCTCAAGCCGAGCGAGCGCGATCCCTCCGTGCCGCTGCGCATCGCAGAGCTCTTCCTCGAGGCGGGGCTCCCCGCCGGCGTCTTCACCGTCGTCAACGGCGACAAGGAGGCGGTCGACGCGATCCTGCACGATGACCGGGTCAAGGCCGTCGGCTTCGTCGGCTCCACGCCCATCGCGCAG
>DASUQB010000286.1:0-3631 GCA_036280835.1 Microbacterium sp.
GTTCTCGAAATCCATCACTCAGCTCACATCCTCGCGATCCGCAACCTGTCCAGGATACCCACCCTTCGGTGCCACTCCCGGACGGGGTGCCCGCCGCTGACCGGCAAGCGCGCGCACGACTCATAGACTCGAAGCGTGACAGTCGCCACCGCCGGGGCCCCGGCATCCGCCCGGCGTTATCTGCATTCTCTGTGGCTCCTGTCGGCTCGGGACCTGCGGGTGCGGTACGCGACCAGCGCGCTCGGATATCTCTGGTCGGTGCTCGATCCGTTGGTGATGAGCCTGATCTACTGGTTCGTCTTCACCCAGGTCTTCGGTCGCGGCGTCGGGGAAGAGCCGTACATCGTGTTCCTCATCACCGCGCTCCTGCCGTGGGTCTGGTTCAACGCCGCCGTCTCGGACTTCACCCGTGCCTTCAACAAGGATGCCCGGCTCGTCCGGTCGACGGCCATCCCGCGTTCGATCTGGGTGAATCGCATCGTGCTGAGCAAGGGGATCGAGTTCCTCTGCTCGCTTCCCGTGCTGGTGCTCTTCGCCATCGTCGGCGGGGCCACCGTCGGCTGGGGACTGCTGTGGTTCGCGGTGGCGGTCCTGATCCAGACGATGCTGCTCGTCGGCCTCGGGCTGCTCGTGGCGCCGCTCTGCGTCATGTACTCCGACCTCGAGCGCACGACGAAGCTGATCCTCCGGGCCCTGTTCTACGCATCTCCGATCATCTACGGCGTCGCGGACCTGCCGGGGATCTTCCGTGAGCTCGCCGCCTTCAACCCGCTCGCCGGGATCTTCACCCTGTACCGCGTTGGGTTCTTCCCCGATCAGTGGGACACCCTCAGTGTCGTCATGTCGGTCGCTGTGAGCGCCGCGTTCCTCGGCCTGGGCGTCTGGGTCTTCCGTCGCCTCGAGCGCCCCATGCTGAAGGAGCTGTGATGGCCGGGCTCGCGATCGAGGTGAAGGACCTGGGAGTTCGGTTCCGCCGCAACCGCCGCGGACGTCGCTCTTTCAAGGACCTCTTCGCCGACTCCTCTCGGCGCTCCAAGCCGGGCGAGTTCTGGGCTCTGCGCAACGTCTCTTTCGACGTGCGGCCGGGGGAGTCCATCGGTGTCGTCGGCCGGAACGGACAGGGGAAATCCACACTCCTGAAGCTGGTGGCGGGCGTGCTTCTCTCGGACGAGGGGCGGGTCACCGTGCACGGCGGAGTCGCCCCGCTCATCGAGATCACCGGTGGCTTCGTCGGCGACCTCACGGTGCGCGAGAACGTGCGGCTCACCGCCGGCCTGCACGGGATGACGCGCGCCGAGGTCTCGCGCCGGTTCGACGGCATCATCGACTTCGCCGAACTCGCCGACTTCATCGACACGCCATACAAGCACCTCAGCAACGGGATGAAGGTGCGGCTCGCGTTCGCGGTCGTCTCGCAGCTCGACGAGCCCATCCTCCTCGTCGACGAGGTGCTCGCCGTCGGCGACAAGGCCTTCCGCGAGAAGTGCTACAAGCGCATCGACGAGCTTCTCGCCGAGGGCCGCACGCTCTTCTTCGTCAGCCACAACGAGCGCGACCTGCGTCGCTTCTGCAAGCGCGGGCTCTACCTCGACAAGGGGCGATTGGCGCTGGATGCCTCGATCGAGGATGTGCTCGACCGTTACAACGCCGACTACAACGCGGGCTAGGCCTTCTTCGCCCCGGTGAGCGGCGGCATCGGCCGCCAGGAGGCATCCTTGCCGAGCTTGCGCCCGTCCCGCACGCCGCGCACGAGATTCGACGTCCCGCGCACGGTCCGCTCCACGAAGAGCAGCCGCACGAGTTCCTTGCCGAAGGTCATCACCGACCCGAGGAAGAACCGCACCGGCCGGTAGGCGCCATGCGTCTTGAAGTAGTGCTTCATGTGACCGCGGTTGCGCATGATGTAGTACCGGTAGGCGTTGCTCGAGGCGTTGAGGTGCCGGATGCCCATGTCCCACTGCTTGATCTCGCGGGTGCGCTTGAGCACGAACTCGTCCACGATCACGGAGGTGGTCTTGCGCGAGGCGAGCCACCCGTAGACCGAGTCGTCCCAGTAGATGAAGAATCGCGGATCGGGCAGCCCGATCTCGGTCACGATGTCGCGGTGGATGAACATGCCCTCGAAGCAACCGGAGTTCATCTCCCGATAACCGGATTCGTCGAAGTCGGCGGGTGCGAAGGGGATCGGGATGCCGAGCGGGATGGAGAGCCGGTACTGCCAGTAGAAGGGGCTGCCGTCGAAGTCGTAGCGCCGACCCTGGATGCTCTTGAACCGCGGCGCCCACGCGCCCATGCGGGCGAGCCCATCGGGCAGCACCTCGACATCGTCGTCCATGAGCCAGATCCAGGTGGACCCGAGTTCGTACGCGACGCGCATGCCCTCGCTGAAGCCGCCGGAGCCGCCGGTGTTCGTGTCCAGCCGCCGGTAGACGAGCTCGCTGCCGATCGAGTCGCGGAACGACTCGACGACCTCGGTGGTGTCATCCGATGAGGCGTTGTCGATGATGACGACGTGACCCGGCTTCGGGTCCATGCGACCGATGCTCTGCAGCAGCCCGCGCAGAAGATGCGACCGGTTGTAGGTGACGATCGTGATCGTCGCGCCGGCAGGGTCGAACGGCGGAGGTGAGGTCATCGGGGAGTGTGTCTCTGAGGCAAGCGACATGGCGAACGTAGCCTATCCTGCCCTCCTGGGTCAGCCCTGAGCGGGCGGCAGCCTCTCGCCGCTCCAGGCCGGCGGCAGGGGATCGCCCGCGGCATCCATCGTCTCCCGCCAGGAACGCGCCTGCCCCGCGAGCATGACGCACAGGGCGAGCATCATCCACCCGAAGCCGCTCAGCGTGAAGCTCTCGAACATCGAGTCCACGAGCAGGGCGATCAGGATGATCGGCGTCCAGGCGTAGAGCACCGAGCGCCGCTCGCTCGCGGTGAGCCACGAGCGCACGAGCGCGATGCCCGCCATGGCGGTGAACAGCAGGAGCCCCACCCACCCGACCTGCAGCAGCACGTCGAAGAAGGCGTTCAGCGCGGACTGGTGGCGGTCGCGCAGGGTGAGGTTGATCGCGAGGAACGGGTAGTCGTTGCTGGTCCACGGGCCGAACCAGCCCCAGCCCTGCAGCGGTTCCGATGCCACGTAGTCGAGGATCGTGTTCCACAGCGTCGCCCGTGTGGAGAAGTCCGAGCCGGCGCCGAGCCACGCGATGATCGGATGCCGGGCGAAGTACCCGATCGCGAGGCCCACGACGACGACGGCGCCGAGCGCCCCCTGCACCACCGATCTGCCCTCCGGGGCGGTGTGCCGCACGAGGGCGAGGGCGCCGGATGCCGCGGCGACCGCAACGGCCAGCACGAGCACCGTGGGCGATGACGACAGGATCGCGAGGCTGCCCGCCAGGATCACCGAGAAGATCGCCAGCCCCGGGTTGACCGACTGCGTGCGCCACTCGATGACGAACGTGATGAGCGCCAGCACGGTGACGAGACCCAGCAGGTTGCGGGTGCCGAAGATGCCCTGCACCGGCCCGCCCAGCGCGAGGTTGCCCTGGATGCCGAGGAAGGCGATCGGCATGTCGATCAGCAGCCCCGAAAGCACCTCCATGGCGAGCGAGACCGCGAGCAGCACCCGCAGCAC
>DASUQB010000287.1:0-9265 GCA_036280835.1 Microbacterium sp.
GTCGCGCACTGTTCGCTGAATATGGTCGTGGCATGACCGAACTCAAGGGGAAGACCGTCGCCTTTCTCGCGACCGACGGCTTCGAAGACAGCGAGCTGACCGCGCCGTGGGGTGCGATCACGGCGGCCGGCGCGGCCGCCAGGCTCATCTCGCCGACGGCGGATCTGATCACCGGCAAGGACGGCCACAAGCATGCCGTGGATGCCGTGCCCGCCGACGCGGACCCCTCCGACTTCGCGGCACTCGTGCTGCCCGGCGGCGTCGTCAACGCCGACAACATCCGCATGGACGAGGCATCCATCGCCTTCGCGCGTGCGTTCTTCGAGCAGCACAAGCCGGTGGGCGTGATCTGTCACGGCGCGTGGATCCTGATCGAGGCCGGTGTCGTCGAGGGGCGCCGCATGACGAGCTACCCGAGCCTGAAGACCGACCTCCGCAACGCGGGGGCCGAATGGGTCGACGAGGAGGTCGTCGTCGACAGCGGCCTCGTCTCCAGCCGCACGCCCCGCGACCTCCCGGCCTTCAACGCGAAGGTCGTCGAGGAGATCGCCGAGGGCGCCCACGCGGACCGCACCGCCTGACCCGGCCCGGTTACTTCAGCGGGACTCCCCCGGTCTGACACGTGGCGCAGTACTGGGCCGCAGCACCGGAGAACGTCAGCTCGCGGATGACGTCGCCGCAGACGGGGCAGGTCTCCCCGGTGCGGCGGTGCACGCGCAGGGCGGCGTGCTTGGCGGCCTTGAGGTCTGCGGGTGGGATCCCGCGTCGCGCCTCGCTGGACTCGTGAAGCGTGGTCTCCATGGCATCGAAGAGGCGGGCGACCTCGTCGTCGGTGAGGGATGCGGCGTGGGCGACCGGCGAGATGCGGGCGGCGTGGAGGATCTCGTCGGAGTAGGCGTTGCCGATGCCGGCGAGCGCACCCTGGTCCTGCAGGAGCGCCTTGATCTGCTTCTTGCGGCCCGCCAGGATCGCCGCGAACCGAGTCTCGTCGAAGCCGGCGCCCAGAGGGTCGGGGCCGAGCTTCGCCACCGCCGGCACATCGCTCGCCCGCGGCACGATGTGCACGGTGAGGGACTTCCACTGTCCGGCATCCGTCAGGTCGAAGCCCGCTCCGTCATCGAGGCGCACCCGCGCCATGAGCGTCGCCTCCCCGGTACGGGCCATCCCGTCCGGCACCGTGTCGTGCCACACCACCCATCCGTCGTGCCCGAAGTGCACGATGACATGCCACTCCGCCCCGCCCGTGTCGACCATCGCGACGTCGATCATCTTCGCGATCCGGGCGACGCCGGTGATGCGGCAACCCTCGAGCGCGCCGGGCTGCTGCTCGTTCGTCTTCACGATCTTCGCGATGGCGACGTCGAAGGCGCGGATCCGGCGCCCGGCGGTGCGGGCCGTGAGGAACGCGGCGAGCTCGGAGACCTCCGGCGCCTCAGGCATCCGGAGCATCCTCCTTGTCGGGGGCGAAATGGGGAATCGGCTGCGGACGCTCGGCGCGGCTGCGGGAGGACTCCGTGGGGGCGGTGGCAGGCGGGGCTGCGCCGCCGGAACCCTGCGGCGAGCCGGCGCCGCCCGCCGGCGGAGGCTGCTCGTCGTTGTGCGGGCCCTTCCGGAATCGCCTGCCCGTGACGGCGGTCGGCGTGAGGCGGATGACGTGGGGCTTGCTGGCGGGGTTCGCCGAACCGAGCCGGAGGACGCCCGAGTCGCGGATCTCGGCATCGTGGGCGACGCGCGCAGCGGTGCCCCGGACGACGACGCTCCAGTAGGAGGCCTCGTCCTCGCCGTCGATCTCGAGGGCCGCCACCGGCCTGGTGGCGATGTCGAACACCTTGGCCCCGTGCGCGGAACGGGCGTAGAGCGATCCGTTGTGCACCGTGTAGTTGAGGGGGAACACATCCGGGGCGCCGTCCAGCGCCGTCACCGCGAGGCGCCCGAGCGACACGCTCTCGAGGAGGCGCCAGCACTCCGACGTGCCGAGCAGCTCGACGGCCTTCTCACCCGATTCCGGTGCCACGCTCCGCCCCCTCCGCTTCTCGTCCATTACAGGACATCCGGCCGGTCACCGCCAGACCCCGCCGCCCGACGGGATGGCGCCCGCTCACGCTTCGTCCTGGATCACGAGGATCATCGTCCCCTCGGGATCGGTGACGTATGCCACCCGTTCGCCCCACGGCATCTCGGTCGGCGGTACCGCGACGGACCCGCTCGCGGCGACGACGGAATCGAGGTCCGGCACGTAGATGCAGAGGTCGACGGCGTGCCCTGTCGACGGCAGCGGCGAGGTCCCGTACATCGCCGGTCCGGTGCCCCGCGCAAGGGCGACCTGGCCCGCCCCGATGCGCAGGGTGAGGTAGACCGGCTCGCCGTCGTCGGGGAACCGGTAGGCCGGCTCGCCGGCGAAGACGCGCTCGTACCAGGCACGCGCGCCCGCAAGGTCGGCACAGTTGATGATCGGAAAGACTTCGCCTCTCGCCATGCTTCAGTGTAGGAAGCGGCGCGAGTCCGCATCGAGGCGTGCTTCGGCATCGACGGCGATAGCGTGGCCCGATGAATTCCGAGCACCCGAGCGCCCCGTCGGCGGCTGCGGCATCCGCCGGTGCCGCCGATTGACACCATGATGGGGGGATGCGCCCCGCACCGCTCCTGACCGACGACGGCGAGCGTTTCGTCGCCGACCGCCATCTCGCGACACTGTCGACGATCGGCCCGAGCGGCGCCATCCACGTCGTCGCGGTCGGCTTCACCTGCGTCGACGGGGTCGTTCGCATCATCACGAGCGACGGCAGCCAGAAGGTGCGCAACATCGAGCGCGACCCGCGCGCCACCGTCGCGCAGGTGTCCGGCCCCCAATGGCTGAGCATCGCCGGCACGGGAGTCATCGAACGCGAGCCCGATGCCGTCGCGCATGCGGTCGCGCTCTACGCGGCCCGCTACCGGCCGCCACGGGTCAACCCGAGGCGTGTGGTCATCCGGATCTCGCCCGGACGGATCCTCGGGTCGGCCGGCCTCTTCGTCGCCGCGTGAGCACCCGCGGCTGAGACGGCCCCCCGCAGCCCTCACGGTGCCGGCCGCCCGTATCGTGGGATCGTGGAGGCTCACGACGTCATCGTCATCGGGGCGGGACTCGCGGGCCTGAACTGCGCGTCGCTGCTGGCCGAGGCGGGCCGGGACGTCGTCGTGCTCGAGGCCGAGCCGGTCGTGGGCGGCCGTGAGCGGACCGACGTCCTGGACGGCTTCCTGCTGGATCGCGGGTTCCAGGTGCTCAACCCGGCCTACCCGGCGGTGAAGCGGCGCCTGGATGTCGGAGAGCTGGGTCTTCGGCCCTTCCCGGTCGGGGTCACGGTGCGACGCCACGACGGCGTGAAGCGGCTGAGCCATCCCCTGCGACGGCCGCGCGACGTGCCGGGCACCCTCGCCAGCGGGGTGTTGAGACCGAGGGATGCCGCTGCGCTCGCCCGGTGGGTCATCCCCGTGCTCCTGCGGCCACGGGCCGTCATCGCCGCACCGGACCGCACGCTCGCAGAGGGGTGGGATCGGGTCGGGCTCCGCGGTCCGCTGCGCACCGAGGTGCTCGAGCCGTTCCTCGCCGGCGTGCTGGCGGATGACCGCGGCGAGTCCTCCGACGCCTTCGCCCGGCTGCTCACCCGGATGTTCGTGCTCGGCGCACCGGGTGTTCCCGAACGGGGCATCGCGGCGGTGCCGGCACAGCTGGCGGGCAGGGCGCGGCAGGCGGGAGCGGTCATCCGCACCGGGATGCGGGTGCAGGCGATCGGTCGCCGCGCCGGTGCGATGCGTGTCGATATGGCGGGAGGGGATCCGCTCGGAGCGCGGTCGGTCGTCGTCGCCGTCGGCCCCGACCGGGTCGCCGACCTCCTCGACCTCGAGCGCCCTCGTACGCGGGGCCTGCAGACCTGGTGGTTCGCCGCCGACGTCGCGCCGACGGCATCCGCCCTGCTCGCCGTAGACGGACGGCGAGCGGGTCCCGTCGTCAACACGGTGGTGATGTCGCACTCCGCCCCCTCCTACGCCCCGCCCGGGCGGCACCTCGTCGCCGCGACGTGCCTGCTGCCCGCCTCGGCACGCGCCGATCCGGCATCCGCACCGCACGAGGCGGACGTGCGACGACAGGTCGGGGAGATCTGGGGAGCCGGGACAAGCGATTGGCGGCTGCTGCGCCGCGACGACATCCACGACGCCCTGCCCGCCCAGACGCCCCCGCTGCGCGTCAGGCAGCCGGTGCGGCACGCCGAGGGGCTCTACGTCGCGGGCGACCATCGCGACACCGCCTCCATTCAGGGGGCACTCGTCTCGGGCGAGAGAGCAGCTCGAGCCGTGCTCGACGACCTCGACGGCTGATCCGGTCGGTATCCGCGCACGCCCGGACGCCCGGCCCTGACGAGCCGGGTGCCGCCGAGCCGGGCGCCGGCGCGCCGGCGTCAGTCCGTGTGCACGAGCTCGCAGTCGGCACCCGGCGAGAGGATGGCCTCATGGCCGTCGTCGTAGCGCACGACCAGCAGCGGGCTGTCCTCGCTGCCGCGCACGTCGATGACCTGTCCCTCACGCCCGGCCGCGCCGACGATGCGCCCGTGGATGCGGACCCGATCGCCCACCGTGGCATGCATGTCGTACCTCCGGATACCAGGATATCGCCGGTGATCCGGCCGCACGAGGCCCCGTCTGCGCGGATCGGGCGCGTCAGCCCGACGTGAGCGCGGCGATCGCGGCGACCTCGATGAGCGCACCCGGCACACCGAGTCCCGCCACGCGGGCCGCCGTCACGAGGGGCGGCGCGCCCTCGCGTGCGAGCCGCGACGCGATGGCGCCGTAGGCGGCGCCGAGGTCGGCATCCGCATCGATCAGCACCGTCCACGAGAAGACGTCCGCGAGGGACGCGCCCGCCGCCTCGAGGGCCGCGCTCACGTTGTCGATCGCCCGCACGGACTGCTCGGCGATGTCGTCGGAGACGAGGGAGCCGGTGTCGTCGACACCGTTCTGGCCCCCCACGTAGACCAAGGTCGCATCGGGCGGCACGACGGCCGCGTGGCTGAACGCGGGGCTGACGACGAGCCCCGCCGGTTGGAGGAGTGAGATGTCCATGCCGGGCATGATCCCAGCCATCTCCGACACCGGCCGGGCCCTGACCGCCCTAGTCCCAGTCGAGGTACTCCTCGATGATGAACGCCGCCTCGATCGGGTGGGTCAGGGGGAAGAGGTGACCCGCGCCGTCGAGGTTCTTGACGCTCGCCCGCTCCGGGGCGGTCGACTGCAGTCGCTCGCCGTGCACCGGCGGGGTGACGTCGTCATCCGCGCCCTGGATGATGAGCACCGGGATCACGGGCGCGAGGGCGATGTCCTCGTCCTCCACTCCGAGCAGGAGCAGCCCGTTCACGCGGTCGGGGTGCGCGGCGGCGAACGCGCGTGCGACCGTTCCGCCGGCACCGTGCCCGCCGATCCAGGTGTGCCCGAGGCCCAGGTGGTCGAGCACGGCGGCCGCGTCCCGCACCCGCTCCTCGATGCCGTCCGAGCCGTCGCGGAGACCGATCCGGACGACGTGGAAACCGGCTTCCTCCACGAGGTAATGGCTCACGACGCCGAGGGCATCGCGGTCCTCGCCGGGCTCGGGGAAGAGCACGAGCGAGACGGGGCCCTCGCCCTCGACGACGAACGGGATGGCGCGGCCCTCGGGCTCGAAGATCTGGGTGTCGGTCATCCGGGTGGGTCCTCTCATCGGGGTTCGTGCGATTCGTCCCGCTGCGCTCGCGCGACGATGGGGGCCGACCGCTCGGGCGGCCGGAGGGTCGTGCGGGTCAGACGTTGAACCGGAACTCGACGACGTCGCCGTCCTTCATGACGTACTCCTTGCCCTCCAGCCGGGCCTTGCCGCGGTGGCGGGCCTCCAGCACGGAGCCGGCCTCGACGAGGTCGTCGAACGAGATGACCTCCGCCTTGATGAAGCCCTTCTCGAAGTCGGTGTGGATCACGCCGGCCGCCTGCGGCGCCTTCCAGCCCTTGCCGATCGTCCACGCACGGGCCTCCTTCGGCCCGGCGGTGAGGTAGGTCTGCAGTCCGAGCGTGTCGAACCCGATCCGCGCGAGCTGGTCGAGCCCCGACTCGTCCTGCCCTGTCGACGCCAGCAGCTCCGCCGCGTCCTCGGGGTCGAGGTCGATGAGCTCCGACTCGATCTTCGCGTCGAGGAAGACGGCGTGCGCCGGAGCAACGAGCTCCTCGAGGGCGGCCTTCGCCGCGTCATCCGTCAGCACGGCCTCGTCGACGTTGAAGACGTAGATGTAGGGCTTCGCCGTGAGCAGCCCCAATTCGCGGATGGGCGCGAGGTCGATCCCCGAGGATGACAGCAGGATGCCGCGCTCGAGCGCGTCCTGCGCGGCCTTCGCCGCCTCCAGGGCTGCGGGCTCGGCCCGCTTCGTCTTCACTTCCTTCTCGATGCGGGGCACGGCCTTCTCGAGCGTCTGCAGGTCGGCCAGCATCAGCTCGGCGTTGATCGTCTCGAGGTCGTCCTTCGGGTTCACCGCGCCCTCGACGTGCACGACGTCGTCGTCGGTGAAGCCGCGCACCACCTGGGCGATCGCGTCGGCCTCGCGGATGTTCGCCAGGAACTGATTGCCGAGTCCCTCGCCCTCGCTGGCGCCGCGGACGATTCCGGCGATGTCGACGAACGACACGGTGGCGGGCAGGATGCGCTCGGAGTGGAACACCTCGGCGAGCGTCGCGAGCCGGGGGTCGGGAAGGCTCACGACACCCACGTTCGGCTCGATCGTCGCGAATGGATAGTTCGCCGCGAGCACGTTGTTCTTGGTGAGGGCGTTGAAGAGGGTGGACTTGCCGACGTTGGGCAGGCCGACGATGCCGATAGTGAGAGCCACGGGCGTCAAGTCTACGTGGGGAGGATGCGGCCGCCCGGCGACGGCGACGAGGCGAGAGGCCCCGGAGGATGACGCGACCCGTCAGGGACGCAGCGCGCGATAGGCGCGCGTGACGTACGGCAGGTCGATCGTCGACTCCCCCTGCAGCCCGAGGCCGTCGAAGAACGCGGCGAGGCCGGCCTCGATCGCCGCGCGCTCGGCCGGCTCGGCCGTGATGAGGTAGCTGCGCGACCTCGCCATCGCGAGCAGCGCCTCCCTCGTCATGGAGCGCGTCCACCGCCACTCCCGGCCCTCCAGCGACACGAACGGTGCGGCGATCGGCGGGTCGCCGGCGGCCAGCATCTCCTCCGCGTGGCTGCCGTGCATGATCTCGGTGAGGCGGCGCACCCATTGCTCGGCCTCGTCGCGCACGTTCCAGATCAGCCCCAGCACACCCCCGGAGCGAAGCGCGCGCCCGACCTCGCGAGAGCCGGCGACCGGCTCCACCCAGTGCCACGCCTGGCCGAGCACAATGGCGTCGAGGCCCGCATCCGGAAGGGGCAGCGACTCCGCCGTCCCCACGAACGTCGGCACGCCCGGCACCGCGTCGCGCAGCGTCGCGAGCATGGCGGGGTCCGGATCGATCGCGACGACCTCGGCGCCGGTTGCCGCCACGACGCGGGTGAGCTTGCCCGTTCCGGCGCCGACGTCGGCCACGCGCAGGCGGCGCTCGTGCGACGCCACGGGGTGCAGCATCCACTCGACCGCCTCGGCCGGATACTCGGGGCGCCCGGACTCGTAGGTCCCGGCGGCGGCGCCGAACGACGTGGACATCTCCTCGCGACCTGCCATGCTCCGAGCCTACGACGAGCGCGGCGCGCCTACACGGGGGGTCGGGGATCGAGCGTGAGGCTGACCCCGTGCCCTTGGATTTCACCGCGATCGACTTCGAGACGGCGAACTCCAGCACCGCCTCCGCCTGCGCCGTGGGTCTTGCCCGCGTCAGGGGCGGACGCGTGGTCGCCACCGCCGGGTGGCTCATCCAGCCCCCTCCGGGCCACGACCTCTTCCAGCCGTTCAACACCGGCATCCACGGCATCCGCGAAGCCGACGTCGCAGACGCCAAGGGCTGGAGCGCGCAGCTCGACGACCTCTGCGCCTTCGCGGGAGCCGATGTGCTGGTGGCCCACAACGCGGGCTTCGACATGAACGTGCTGCGGCGCGCGTGCGAGGCGACCGGCGACGCCTGCCCGCCGTACCGGTACCTGTGCAGCCTGCAGGTGGCCCGCAAGACGTACACGCTCGCGTCGTACCGCCTGCCGTTCGTCGCCGCGGAGGCCGGGTTCGGCGCCTTCTCGCACCACGACGCCGCCGCCGACGCGCTCGCCTGCGCGCACATCGTCATCGACGCAGCGGCCCGGGCGGGCGCGCCGGATGTCGCGACGCTGGCCGACGCCGTGGGCGTGAGGGTCTCGCGCATCGCCGGTCCCGACAGCGTGCCGGTCCCGTCCGTGCTCGAGGCGCTCGCCGCGGTGGCCTGAGCGATGTCGGTGCCCCGCGGCAGGGTGGGTCCATGGACGCCCTGACCGCTTCACTGATCGCCCTGGCCTGCCTCGCGGCGGGCGGGCTCGCCGGCTGGTGCGCCCACGCGGCCCGCGCCGCATCCGTGGGCGCTCGGGCGCAGGCGTCCCTCCTCACCCGGGTCGCCGTGGCCGAATCGACGGCGGTGAGCCTGCGCGAGCAGCTCGACCTGCGCAACGACGAATTCCGCGACCTGATCGACCGGGCTCGCGCCGACCAGGTCGTCCAGCACGAGCGGGAACGCCGGGAGGCCGCCGTGCTGACGGCCCTGTCGCCCGTGCGGGAGACGCTCCTGACGATGCAGCAGAAGGTGTCCGACCTCGAGCGCGATCGGCACGCCCAGTTCGGATCCCTCGCCGAGCAGCTCCGGCGCGCGCACGAGTCGGACGAATCGCTGAGGGCGACCACCGAGTCGCTCGCCGGCGCCCTGCGCTCCAACACCACCCGCGGCGTCTGGGGCGAGACCCAGCTGCGACGCGTCGTCGAGGCCGCGGGGCTCATCCGCTACGTCGACTTCGACATGCAGACGGCGATCTCCTCGGATGCCGGCGCCGGCCGGCCCGACATGATCATCAGGCTGCCCGGCGACAAGGCCCTTGCCGTCGACGCGAAGGTGCCGCTCGACGGCTACCTCGAGGCGAGCGGCATCCCCCTCACCGCGACGGGCGAAGAGGGTGCGCGCCGCAAGGACCTGCTGCAGAAGCACGTGCGCGCCGTGCGCGCCCACGTCGACGCGCTCGCGAAGAAGGCCTATTGGGCGGGCCTGCCGTCGAGCCCCGAGCTCGTGATCTGCTTCGTCCCGAGCGAGTCGCTGCTCTCCGCCG
>DASUQB010000288.1:0-11848 GCA_036280835.1 Microbacterium sp.
GAACGGCTGGATTGCGTCATCCTGCGCCATCCGCCGTCACAGGCGTCCGGCCGCCTTCAGCTCGAGGTACCGATCGGCGATGCGCACGGGCAGATCCTCCGGTCCCGCGGCGATGGCGTCCGCCCCGGCGCGCTCGACGGCGCTCGCCACCAGCGCGGCGTCGCGCAGCGTGTGCTCCGCCGCCGCCGCTCGGTACACGTCGTCGGCGCGGTCGCGGGCGGTGGCGATGGCGGGCAGCGCCGTGTCGGTGACCGTTCCCACGACCACCCGCGCCCTGCGCGCGACCGAGGGCAGCGAGCCCAGGAAGCCGTGGCCCGCCTCGGGTGCATCCTGTGCGGTCAGGAGCACGATCAGCGACGGCCGCGAGGTGAGCGCGCGCACCTGCGCGAGTGCGCCGTCCCAGTCGGTGTCGATGAGCTGGGGCTCCACCGGCGCCATCGCGTCGACCAGCGCCGGCAGCAGGGCGGGGCCGTCGACCCCGGTGACGCGGGCGCGCACCACCCTGTCGAACATCACGAGGTGCACATGGTCGCCCGCCCGGGTCGCGAGGGCCGACAGCAGCAGGGCGGCCTCCATCGAGGCATCCAGGCGGGTGCCGTCTCCCACGCGAGCGGCCGAAGTGCGCCCCGTGTCGATCACGATCACCACCTGCCGGTCCCGCTCGGGGCGCCAGGTGCGGAGCATCGTCGTGCCGGCCCTGGCGGTCGCGCGCCAGTCGATCGAGCGCACATCGTCGCCGCGCACGTACTCCCGCAGCGAGTCGAACTCGGTGCCCTGTCCGCGCACCTGGACGCTCGTATTGCCATCGAGCTCGCGCAGCCTCGCGATGCGCGAGGGCAGGTGGCGGCGCGAAAGGAACGGCGGAAGCACCCGCACGGCGCCCCGGGAGTTTGTGCGTCCCTGGCGCCCCGCCAGCCCGAGCGGCCCGACGGCGCGCACGACCACGAACGCGCTCGCGAGCTCCCCGCGGCGCCGCGGACGCAGGGGCACGTCGAGCCGTCGCCGCTCGCCGGCGGGCACGTCGAGCGGGATGCGCGCCAGGGGCGCGCCCGCCGTCGGCTGCCACGCGTCGCGCACCGGCCCGCGCAGCCGGCGGCCTCCGGTGTTCGCGATCCACAGCTCGGTGTCGACGCGTTCGCCCAGCCGCGCCCTCGCCGGCACGCGGCGCTCGACCGCGACGGCACGCGGATCGGCCGCGACCGCGACATCCACCGCCGTCAGCACGAGGCACAGTGCGGCCCAGCCCCCCGCTGCGACCCAGGCGTTCACCCCGACGGCCGAGAGCAGCACGACGGGCACCACGCCGAGACCGACGAGGAGGGTGAGGCGACCGGTGATGAACATAGGGAAGCGGGCTAGATCGGCACGCGGGTCTGCTGCAGCACGGAAGCGAGGATCGCGTCGACGGACACACCCTCGATCTCGGCCTCGGGGCGCAGGCGGATGCGGTGGCGCCACACCGGGACCAGCATGGTCTGCACATGGTCGGGGGTGATGGCGGGATAGCCGCCCAGCCAGGCCCACGCCTTGGCGGCGGCGAGCAGGGCCGTCGACGCGCGCGGGCTGACCCCGAGCTGCACCGAGGGGCTCTGGCGGGTGGCGCGGGCGAGGTCGACGACGTAGGCGAGCACGTCGTCGGCGACGGCGACGGATGCCGCGGCCCGCTGCGCGGCGTGGATCTCGGCGATCGTCACGACGGGCTCGAGACCGGCGCCCTGCAGGTCGCGCGGCGAGAAGCCGCCGGCGTGCCGGCGGAGCACCGCCACCTCCGCCTCGCGACCCGGCACGTCGATGAGCAGCTTCATCAGGAAGCGGTCGAGCTGCGCCTCGGGCAGCGAGTACGTGCCCTCGTGCTCGATCGGGTTCTGGGTCGCCGCGACGAGGAAGGGGTCGGGGAGCCCGCGCGTGACGCCGTCGGCGGACACCTGGCGCTCCTCCATGGCCTCGAGGAGCGCGGCCTGCGTCTTGGGGGGCGTGCGGTTGATCTCGTCGGCGAGGAGCACGTGCGTGAAGACCGGCCCCTCCCGGAACTCGAACTCCCCGGTGCGCGCGTCGTAGATGAGCGATCCCGACACGTCGCCGGGCATCAGGTCGGGCGTGAACTGGATGCGCTTCGTGTCCAGGCCGAGTGCGCGGCTGAAGGAGCGCACCAGGAGCGTCTTGGCGACGCCGGGCACGCCCTCCAGGAGCACGTGACCGCGGGCCAGCAGTCCGATGAGCATCCCTGTGACGGCGCCGTCCTGCCCGATCACCGCCTTGCCGACCTCGACGCGCACGCGGTTCATCGCGTCGCGCAGCGCGGCGTCGGGGTTCTCGGATCGGGGGAGGGAAGCGTCGCTCATGGGGCGTTCCTTTCGGTGCGGACGGCGGCACGGACCGCCGCCTCGAGGTCGCGGAGGCGGTCGCTGAGCGCGACGAGCTCGGCATCGGTGCGGGGAAGGGAGTCGATCAGGATGCCGCGGACCGCGACGCGGGGTGCGCCGATGCGATCGGCGGCCGCGTCGGACACGTCGCCCGCGCTCGCAGCGGGTCCCAGCGCGAGGTGGCGGGCGAGGCGTCCGATGGCGCCGATCCGAAGGGCGTCCGCCGCGTGGACGGCGTCGCGCGAGCGCGCATAGAGCCGCGCCCGGCCCTCCATGGTCTCGGAGGCCCGCACGGTGACGGGGAGGTTCTCGGCGACGAGCGGACCGAACCGCCGTCCCCTCCACACGGCGGCGGCGAGGCCGGCGACGAGCAGCAGGAGGATCGACGGGGTGACCCACGGCGGTGTCAGCTGACCGAGACTCGGGGACGTGTCCTCGAGGTCGCTGTCGCCGAGCGCAGGGACGTACCAGACGACACTCGGATGCCGGCCCATCAGCCCGATCGCGAGCGCGGCGTTGCCGTTCTCGGCGAGGTGCTCGTTGGTGAAGAGCTCGCCGCCGTCGATGAGCGCGATCCGCGAGGTCGGCGAGCGGTCGGAGACGAGCATCCCGAAGCCGCCTTCCGCGGGATAGCACGCCGCGTCGGCGGTTCCCCCCGTGAACAGCAGCCCGGGAACGACGGCTCCCGCCCGCGCCGCGTCGGCCTGGTCGCAGCCAGGACCCACCGGCGCATCGGGCGCCACGCCCGCCGACTCGGCGTCGCCGAAGAACAGGCGAGCGGTGCGGGATCGCGGATCGATGACGACCGCGTCGCCCGCCGCATCCACCAGCTCGGCCATCGCCTCGTCGGACAATACGGCGGCGTCGGGGGCGACCAGGGTGGCGTCGGGTCCGAGAGCGCTCAGCGCGGACGCGCGGTCGCGCGCCACGACGATCTCGACCCCCTGCTCGCGCAAGATCGTGACGAGCGCCATCGTGCCCTGCGGCCCCGCGCTCTCGGGATCGAGCGACTCCTTCTCTGCCCAGCGTCCCGCGCTCGAGAGGCCCGCTCCGATCACGCCCGCGGTCACGAGCACGACCGCGATCACCGTCCACACGAGCGCGGTGCGGCGCCGCGGCGCCGCCTCCACCTCGACCGCGGTCATGCGAGGACGTCCGAGGGCACCGGACGCGCGGCGACGATGGCCTCGTCGGCCGCCGCGACCACGGCGTACAGCTCCGCCGTGCCGGGGCGGCGCAGGTAGCGGACGTCGTCGAAGGCGGATGCCGCGGCATCCAATCGCTCGTCCTCGGCCGGGAAGGCCCGCCCCGCCTGCCGCGCGAACGCGTGCACCGTCGCGCCGGGCGCGGGCTCGAGGATGCCGCGTTCGGCCACGCCCCGGGCGAGCGCGCGGAAGCGCAGCACGATGGCCTCGTCCCATCGACCGGCGGAGGCCTCGCCGGACGCGGCGCGGCGAAGTTCGGCCGCGGTGCGCCGTTCGTCGGCACCGAAGAGGTCGAGCGGGAACGGCGACGAGCGCGGCGAGACGCGCGGGCGCCCCCAGATGAAGAACGCCGCGATGATCAGACCGGCGATGAGGAGGCCGATCACGAGGGCGAGCGGTCCGCCCCAGCCGCCGGGCAGTTCGCTGGTGAACAGGCCCTCGAAGAACTCCCCGACGGCGCGGGCGATGCGGTCCAGCGGTGTCGGCTCGGCCTCGGCGTACACCGGTCGCGCGAGCTCGCGCTCGGCCCACTCGCGCGCTTCCTCGCCGTCGGGGATGAGGGGCAGCGCGGAGCCGTGTCGGGGCCCGGCGGCGATCATGCCGGATCGTCGCCCGACGGGGCGCCGGGCGCGGTCCACGCGGTCGCGGGCGGCGCGGCGTACGGCGGCAGCGGCGGCGGAGGGCCGGCGGGGTCTGCGGGTGGTGCGGAGCGCTCGGGGCGGGGGGGCGCCGGTCGGTACTGCGCCGGGTATCCCTGCGCCGGGTATCCCTGGGTCGGGTATCCCTGTGCGGCGTATGCCGGCGTCGGGTAGCCCTGGCCGTAGCCCTGGGCTGCGAATGCGGGCGCCCCCCACGGTGCGCGGGCGAGAGCGCGCCCGGCGTTCAGCGAGTAGGGGTCGGGGAGCGACGGCGCACCGGCATCCCGACGTTCGATGTACGACAGCAGGTCGAGGTCCAGGCCTTCGTGGCGCATCCGGCAGTCGATGTAGATGAGGGAGGCGGCCGTCGCCTGCACGACGATCGCGATCGACTGGATCAGGAGCACGACGATCTGGGTGAGCGCGGTGGCGATGACGATGCCGGCGATGGCGCCGGGCGTCGGGTCGCCGGTGGGCGCGATGATCGTGCTGATGCCGCCCGAGAGGATCGAGAACGGCACGCTCACGACCTGGGCGAGCACGTTCATGATGACGGCGATCACGACGAGCACGCCGAGCGCCGGCCAGAAGCGACCGCGCAGGAGCGTCCACGAGCGCACCACGGCGCCGCGGATCGTCTCGTGCTCGAGGACCAGCACCGAGGGGACCAGGGCGAGCTTCGTGGAGAGCCAGAGGACGAGAGGGATGCTGGCGAGCACCACGAGGATCGTGAGCACGATCGCCGCGGCGGGCACGGAGACGGCCAGGCCGAAGATCGCGGCGCCGATCACGGCGAAGAGCACGATCAGCCCCAGGGTCAGCAGGAACGTGTAGCCGATGAGGCGCCAGGCCACGGGCTTGACCCGCTGCCAGAGCGCACGCAGCGTGAGCCGCTCGGCGAGCACCGAGTGGGCGACCTCGGCCACCACGACCGCCTGGACGATGACGCTGAGCGCGGTCGCGGCCAGCCCGAGCACGAATCCCGCGAGCACCGTGATGAGCACCGAGCCGGCCAGAACCGTCTCGTAGTCCTCGGAGCCCGGGCGCAGGGTGTCGAGGCGGATGAACGACGCGAAGGCGATCCCGCCGATGCCCACGATCAGCACGAGGTAGACCGCCGTCTGCACGATGAGGGCGAAGCCGAGCAGCACCTTGGGGTTCTGGCGGAGGGCGGCGAACGAGCGCCCGAGGATGGTGCCGAAGGACAGCGGATGGAGCGGAATGATCCCTGGGCGGGATGCCGGCGTCCATGCCGGGTACGCGGTCACGGGCCGTTCCTCCTCGCTGCGGCACCGGCAGGTCACCGCGGTTCTATCGTGTCACACGGCGCCCTGTGTCAGAGTGGGGCGTGAACCCGGGGAAGGCGGCGCCCGAAGCCGATCCTCCAGGGCGGCGGTGCGCTCGGCGCGCCCTCAGGGTGGGTCCATTACTCTGAGGGAGTGCGCGGGGTCGAAGGCGCACGCCGCAGGGTGACCCCGAGATCTCAGCAAAGGACGATCGCGCTTCTATGACCTCACGCATCCTGGTTGTCGATGATGACACCGCACTCGCCGAAATGATCGGCATCGTGCTGCGGACCGAAGGCTTCGACACGGTCTTCTGCGCCGACGGCGCCGAAGCGGTGGATGTCTGGCGCGCCGAGCGTCCCGACCTGGTGCTGCTCGATCTCATGCTCCCCGGGATGGACGGGATCGAGATCTGCACGCGCATCAGGGCGGAGTCCGGAGTGCCGGTCATCATGCTGACCGCGCGCACCGACACCGCGGACGTCGTCCGCGGCCTCGAGGTGGGGGCCGACGACTACATCGTCAAGCCCTTCAACCCGAAGGAGCTCGTCGCCCGCATCCGCACCCGTCTGCGCCCGACCCCGCAGGCGGCGAACGAGACGCTGCGCATCGGCGATCTGACGGTGGATGTCGCGGCCCACGAGGTGCGCCGCGACGGCAGCGCCATCGCTCTCACCCCGCTGGAGTTCGAGCTGCTGGTGGCCCTGGCATCCAAGCCGCAGCAGGTGTTCTCGCGCGAGATGCTGCTCGAGCAGGTGTGGGGCTACCACTACAAGGCCGACACGCGCCTGGTGAACGTGCACGTGCAGCGGCTCCGCGCGAAGGTCGAGCTCGACCCCGACAACCCCAAGATCGTCACGACGGTGCGCGGCGTGGGGTACCGCGCCGGCGCCGTCGTCTGAGGCGCGCATGCCCCCCGCCCGAGCTCAGGCGTCCCGCGCGCCGATGACGGCCTGGCGGGACTGGCGGGCGTGGCCGGAGAGTCTCGCGACCCTCTGGCGCCGGTCGCTGCGGTTCCGCACGCTGCTGATCACGGTCACGCTGACGATGCTCGCGATCCTGATCGCGGGCGTGACGATGGCGCTCGCCATCCAGAACGACCTCTTCGAGTCGCGCAAGAACGAGGTGCTGATCGACGCGCGCCGCGCCGTCGCCACGGCCCAGCAGACGCTGGATGCCACCGAGGTGCAGGGCGACCGCACGCGGCTGCAGCAGACCATGAGCACCGTGCGCGACCAGATGGCGCGGCAGTCCTCGAGCGACCGGATCGCGCTGTTCCGGATCGACTCCACGCCGAACCCCCTGGCGCCGCAGGACATCTTCTCCGGGGCCCTCACCGAGCAGTTCGTGCCCGACGAGCTCAGCGCTCAGGTGCAGCGGGATCCGGAGCTGCAGTGGTGGCAGTCGGTGGCGCTGCCCGTCGGAGACGGTCGGACCGTGCCCGGCATCCTCGTGGGTCAGCAGCTGCAGTTCCCCGGCGCCGGCGTCGGCGCGTACGAGGTCTACCTCGCGTACGACCTCGCGGCTGCCGACGAGACGCTCTTCTTCGTCCAGCGCACGCTGTGGCTCGTCGGGTCGGTCCTGGTGCTCCTGGTGGCGGCGATCGCATGGTTCATCCTCCGCTCGGTCGCGACGCCGATCACCGAGGCCGCCGACACGAGCGCGCGTCTCGCCGCCGGCGAGCTCAAGGTGCGTCTGCCCGTGCGCGGCGAGGACGAGCTCGCCACACTCGGCCGGTCCTTCAACGCGATGGCGGACAGCATCGAGACGCAGATCAAGGAGCTCGCCGAGCTCTCCCTCGTGCAGCAGCGTTTCGTCTCCGACGTCTCCCATGAACTGCGCACGCCGCTGACGACCATCCGGCTCGCGGCCGACATGCTCAACGACCGGCGCGACGACTTCGACCCCGCCACGGCGCGGGCGGCGGAGCTCCTCCAGACGCAGGTGCAGCGGTTCGAGGTGCTGCTCACCGACCTGCTCGAGATCAGCCGCTACGACGCCGGTTCGGTGCAGCTGGAGCTCGAGCCGACATCCCTCGCCTCGCTCGCCGAAGACGTCGTCGAGTCGATGCACCAGCTCGCGGAGCAGCACGGCACGGATGTGCGGATCGTCGCCCCCGGCGGGTATTCCCCGGTCGAGATGGATGCCCGGCGCGTGCGCCGCGTCGTGCGCAACCTCCTGGGCAACGCCATCGAGCACGGCGAGGGGCGGCCGATCGTCGTCACCGTCGACAGCAATCAGCACGCCGTCGCGATCGGGGTGCGCGACTTCGGCCTGGGGATGACTCCGGCGGACGCCGAGCGCGTGTTCGACCGGTTCTGGCGCGCCGATCCGTCGAGGCGCCGGTCGATCGGCGGCACCGGACTCGGCCTCTCCATCTCGCTCGGCGATGCCCGCCTGCACGGCGGGACGCTGGCCGTGTGGTCGGAGCTCGGCCGCGGGACGAACTTCGTGCTCACCCTTCCCCGGCAGTCCCAGGTGCTCGACGGCGCGTCCCCGATCCCGCTCGAGCCGCCCGACGCCGCGCTCGAGGACCTGGGGATGACGCAGCCGATCGAGATCCCGACGGGCCCGGTCGTCACGGGCCGGGGCGGTGACCGGCGATGATCCGGCGCCTCCTCGCGCTGCTGGCCGCGATGGTCGCGGTTCTCGCGCTGACCGCCTGCTCGGGCCTGCCCACGTCCGGGTCGGTCAACCCCGGCCTGCCGCAGGAGGATGTGCCGGACGCGCCGGACTTCCTCTTCCAGCCCAACAGCCCGCAGCCGGGCATGACGCCGCAGCAGATCGTGCAGGGATTCGTCGACGCGGCCACGAGCCCGGAGAACGGGTGGGCGATCGCCCGCGAGTTCCTCGCGCCCGAGCTGAGCGCCACGTGGAATCCCGAAGCCCGCGTCACGATCGCCGAGGACCGCGTGTACGCGGCGCTCTCCGACGAGGAGATCGTCCTCACCGTCACTCCGTCGGCGGATGTCGACGAGCAGGGCGCCTACGCCGTCTCGGACGGCGGGGCGACGACCACCCTGCCCTTCCGCCTGGCGCAGCAGGAGGACGGCGAATGGCGCATCACCCAGGCAAGGGACGGGATCGTCCTGGACCGCGACTTCTTCGTCGCCGTCTTCGACTCGTACTCGGTGATGTTCTTCGACCCGAGCTGGCAGTTCCTGGTGCCCGATGTGCGCTGGTTCCCCGCCCGAGCGAACGCGGCGACCCGGGTGACGAGGGCGCTGATCGACGGCGCGCCGAGCCCGTGGCTCGCGGCATCCGTCTTCTCGGCCGTTCCCGAGGACGTGGCCCTCGCCACGCAATCGGTGACGGTGGACGCGGACCGCGCGGCCACGGTGGAGCTGAGCGAGGCGGCTCTCGGCCTCGATTCCGCGACGCTCGACCGCATCCAGGCGCAGGTGGAGGACAGCCTCGCCACCGCCGGCGTGCAGTCGGTGCAGCTCGCGGTCGGCGGCGCCCCCTTGGACGCCACAGCGGCGCCGACGCGGTCCACGGCCGTGGACACCCGGCCGCTCGTGCTGACCGAGGCGGGCTTCGGCTTCCTGTCGGGCGATGAGATCACGCCGCTGCCGGGCCTGTCCGAGACGATCACCGACAACCTCGGCGCCCCCGCGCTCGCGATCCAGGTCTCACCCGACCGCGACGCCGCCGCCGTCCGCATCGAGGGCGGCGCGGTGGCCCGTGCCCTCGCCGACGGCACCGTGCTCGAGACCGACACCAGACCGGGACTCGTCGATCCTTCCATCGACCCCCAGGGATACATCTGGAGCGTTCCCCGCGACAGCCCCTCGGCGGTGCTCGTGTCGGGTGCCGAGGGCGCCCCGGCCACGAGCGTCGCGGGCGCGTGGGGCGATGCCTCCCAGATCCAGGCGATGCGGGTGTCGCGGGACGGCACGCGTGTCGCCGCCCTGATCACGGCGGGCACCCAGCACTGGGCCGTCGTGGCGGGCGTCATCCGCAACGAGGACGGCGTGCCCGTCGGGCTCGGGGAACCGCACCGTCTCGGCCGGCTGCCCGGGCCCGGCATCGCGGCCGGGTGGCTCAACCCGCAGTCGATCGGGATCGCCGCCGTCGAGGGCGAAGCGACCGTGGTGGTCGATCAGCTCGTCGGGGGAGAGGCCTCGAGCACGGATGCGCCGGACGGCATCACCGCCCTCGTCGGCGCGAACCAGGTGAGCGCCGTGCGCCTCCGCGACACGGACGGGATCCTGTACGTGAAGCGAGGGTCCAACTGGTCGCAGGCGGCCACCGGCATCGCGGTGCTCGCGTCCCAGCAGGGCACGCCACGGTAGCGGTCCCTCCCCACGCACGCATGGGGTGCGGGTTCGCGCGATCGATGGGCCGGGGCCGCTCGGCGTGGCGGCGGGGTGGGACGATTCCCGCCATGAAGCCAGGGTCGCGCGCTCACCTCGTCGGAACCGCTCTCGCGGAGGCGCTCGCCCTCGCGTTCCCCGTGGAGTGCGCCGGCTGCACCGAGCCCGGCGCCGCCCTGTGTCCGTCCTGCGTCCCGGCGCTGCTGCCGGATCCGCTCCGTCGAGAGCTGCCGTCCGGTCTCGTGGTGTGGAGCGGTCTCGCGTACGAAGGGCCGGCGGCGGGAGCCTTGCGGGCGCTCAAGGAACAGGGGCGCACGGGGCTGGCACGATCCCTCGCGCCGGCCCTCGCGGCCGCCCTCGCCGCGGCATCCGGCGGCCGGCAGGGACTGCTCGTCGTGCCGGTGCCGACGTCGCGGGCGGCCATGCGGCGGCGTGGATACCGCGTGGTCGACCTGCTCGCCGTCCGGGCCGGGGTGCGCCCCGCACGACTGCTCTCGCCGACCCGCCGGACCGCCGACCAGCGCGCCCTCGGCGCGGAGGAGCGCGGCACGAATGTCACCGGGAGCCTGCGCGCGCGAGGGTGCTCGGGCGTGGATGTCGTGGTCGTGGACGACGTCGTCACCACCGGCGCGACGCTGGAGGAGGCCGCTCGCGCGCTCGCCGCCGCCGGAGCACGGGTGATCGCCGCCGCAACGGTCGCCGCCACCCCTCGCCGTTCCGGCCCATCGCAAACTCACAGGTGACACCGTCGGGGGCGCGGGCTACGGTGGGGGACACAAGGCGACACGTGGTCCGCCCTTGGCCGGGTGGACCGGAACAAGGAGGTCAAGGATGGAAACCAGCATCGTCGGCGTGGGCGTGGGAGTGACTGATCGCTTCCGCTCGGTTGTCGAAGAGAAGGCGGTTCGCATCGAGCACCTGGCGCCTCGCGCTCAGCGGCTCGACATCAAAGTCACCCACCGCGCCTATCACAACGGCCGCGTCGAAGACGAGACGGTCGAGCTCACCCTGGTGGGCAAAGGACCCGTGGTGCGGGCCGAGGCGGTCGACGGCGACAAGTTCGCCGCCCTCGACCTCGCGGTCGACAAGATGGCCGAACAGCTCCGCCGCGCGAAGGACAAGCGCGTCGACGGCCGCCACCACCCCCGCGGTGCAAAGTTCGAGAAGGAGAGCGGGGTCATCCAGGGCCTCGACGTGGAGCCGGCATCCCTCGATGTCATGCGGGCCGTCGCGACCGGAGAGATCTCGGTCGTGCCGAATGGAGAGGCCGAGCAGGAGTACACGCCCGTCGTCATCCGCACCAAGAACTTCGACGCCGAGTGGATGACGGTGGAGGACGCCGTCGACCGCATGGAGCTGGTCGGCCACGACTTCTTCCTCTTCATCGACGCGCGCTCAGACCACCCGAGCGTCGTCTACCGCCGCAAGGGCTGGGACTACGGCGTCATCTCGCTGACGGCGGCGGCGCCGCCCGCCGCGGAGGCGATCGCCTCCTGACCCTCAGACTTCGGCCCGGGTTCCGCACCTCGGCCCGGTGGCTTCACCGGTCAGCGCGCGGAACCCGGGCCGGACCCATGTCCGGTGTCAGCCGGGCTGCACTTCCTGGAAGATCGCGAACAGATCCGCCTCGTAGAGGTGGAAGTAGTGATCGATCCCCTTGCCGTCCGTCGAGTGGCTCTCCGGGGCGCCCTTGCCCTTCGGCAGCGTGTCCCTGGCGAATGTCGTCAGGGTCGTCGGGATCCCGGCGTCGGCCGCCATGGCGACGGCCTGTTCGACCTGGGCCGGCGTCAGCGCCGGGCCCCCGAAGAACACGTGCCCCGATGCGAAGAGCTCGGAGATCTCCAGCGCGACCCAGTTCTTGGAGTGAGTCGAGCCCGCGTTCCCCTGCTCGCTGCGGTTCGGGATGAAGCACTCGTGAGCGGATGCCGCCCCCGCGCTTCCCAGGACGAGACCGACCGTGAGCACGCCGACAGCGATGGACTTCTTCAACATGTTGTTCCTTCCCCAAGGGACCCCTGTGGTCCCTCCCCGAGGGCAGAG
>DASUQB010000289.1:0-21507 GCA_036280835.1 Microbacterium sp.
CTCGACGGCCGGCCCGGTCATCCGGCCCGGGCGTCGCTCCCCGGCGAGATCGTGCTGACCACGCGCGAGTTCTACGACTTCGAGGGGAAGTACCTCGGCGGTGACGGCGTGGATGTCGTGTGCCCGGCCGATCTGCCGGAGGAGGTCATCCGCGAGATCCAGGCGCTCGGCATCCGGGCCTTCGAGGCCGTGGACGGCCAGGGCCTCGCCCGCGTGGACTTCTTCGCGACGGAGGACGGGCTCGTCGTCAACGAGCTCAACACCATGCCGGGGTTCACCCCGATCTCGATGTTCCCCAAGTGCTGGATCGCATCCGGCATGACCTATCCGGAGCTCATCTCCGAGCTGATCGAGGGAGCCCTCGCCCGAGCGGCGGCCTAGCGCGCGTTCGACGCTCCTTCAAGGGGCCGGGGTGGCGTCTTCCCGTGCGACGCACTCGGCGTCCTTCGGCAGCTGCTCGAGGATCGGGGACAGCGCCTGGAGCGCCTCGCCGCCGGAGACGACGTCGTAGTCGAGGTACACCTGCACGGCCGGCGTGCGTCCGTAGGTCGTGAACCGGTACATCGGCGCATCGCTCTCGTCGATGATCCAGTCCACCGCCCCGACCTCCTGACACGGCAGCGTCGTGGGGCCCGGGGGCGCGACGCCGCAGGTGAGCAGCACGGCGGCCGGCTCGCCCCATGCGCCCGTCGCCTGCGCGTCGGTCCAGCGGCGATCGAGGCCGGCCACTGTGCCCGGGAGTCGCGCGCTCACCTCCGCGCAGAGCGGGTCGTTCGCGCTCTCGGCGGGCTGCATCGACACCGTGCCGGCGCACCCCGTCAGCGCTGCGCCGAGGGCGAGAATCAGGGCGAGGGAGCGGATGCGGCGCACCCCTTCAGGCTAACCGGCGCGCGGCGCCTCGTTCGTCGGCCCCGGCATCCCGCTACCGTGGAGAGGTGACCTCTCCCACCGACGACCCCACGGTGGGAGAGCTGTCGGAGGGCCAGATCCTGCGCCGCATCCTGTCGCGCGTCGTCGCGGTCGACGGGGTGGAGGTCGGACCGGGCGACGATGCGGCGGTGCTCGCGGCGCCCGGCGGCTCTGTCGTCGCCACCACCGACACCCTCGTGCACGGCCCCGACTTCCGGCTGGCGTGGTCGAGCGGCTACGACCTGGGCTGGAAGGCCGCCGCCGTCAACCTGGCCGACATCGCGGCGATGGGGGCCCGCCCGACGGCCCTGCTCGTCGCCCTGGCGATGCCGAACGACACCCGGGCCTCGTTCGTCGAGCAGCTCGCCGACGGGCTGCGCGCCGCGTGCGACGAGCTCGCTCCGGGCTCCGGCGTCGTCGGGGGAGACCTCACCGTCTCGGACACGCTCACGATCGCGGTGACGGCGCTCGGCTCGCTCGATGGCCGGCCGCCGGTGCTGCGCTCCGGGGCCCGCTCCGGCGACGTCGTGGCCGTCGCGGGCGAGCTCGGCGTCGCCGCTCGCGGACTGGACGTGCTGTTCCGCGTCTTCATCGATGCCGCCGGAGCACCGGTGCCCGTAGAGCCCGACGCGGTCGCCGACCTGCCCGATGCCGGCGACGTGCAAGGCCTCGAGCGGCAGCTGCGGCCGCATCCCCCGATCGCCCTGGGCGCAGCGGCGGCGGTGGCAGGCGCCACCGCGATGATGGACGTCTCGGACGGCCTGGTGCTCGATGCCACGCGCATGGCGGAGGCCTCTGACGTCACCATCGACCTCGACCCGGCGCTCCTGGGGACGGATCCGCGGCGGGCGCTGCACGGGGGAGAGGACCACGCGCTGCTGGCCACCTTCCGCGCCGGCTCCGACCTGCCCGACGGCTTCCGGCGGATCGGCGCGGTCCACCCCAGGCGCGACGCACCGGTGCTGGTGGACGGGACGCCCTTCGAGGGCCGGGGCGGCTGGGACCCCTACCGCGACTGGGACGACCGCCGCGGATGAGCGCGGATGACCGCGAGCGGGCTGCGGGCGAGGGCGGCGCACGAGGGCCGCGCGAGGGTGACGCGCGGGGTCACGGGCCGACCGGATGCACCCACCACAGCACCGTGTCGCCGTACCGCTTGTCGCGGGAGTGCGCGAGCCCCTCGGGCAGTCGCGGCTCGGGGGAGCGACGCCCGCGTTCGATGATCACGGTCGCCCCCGGGGCCAGCCTGTCCGCGAGCAGCTCCAGGCTCGTACCGAGCTCGGTCTCGGTGACGTCGTACGGGGGGTCCAGGAAGACGAGGTCGAAGGGCCCGGGTGCGGTCCTGAGGTAGGCGTCCACGGACGAGCGGTGCACGCGGATCGCGGCATCCGAGCCCACGGACTTCGCGACCCTCGCCGCGTTGCGCTGCACGACGGCGGCGGCGCGCGGCGCCTTCTCGACGAGGTCGGCGGATGCCGCGCCGCGGCTCACGGCCTCGAGCCCTAGTGCCCCCGACCCCGCGTAGAGGTCGAGCACGGCCGCGCCGCGCAGCGCGTCGGCCGACTCCAGCGAGCCGAAGAGCGATTCCCGTACCCGATCGGCCGTCGGCCGCGTGCCGGCGTCGGGCACTTCGAGCGCGATCGAGCCGGCGCGGCCGGCGATGATGCGGGTCACGGGCTTCCCTCCTCCCGCAGGCGCGGCTCCATGCGCAGCTCGGGGCGAACCCCCGACTTGTCGGCGTAGAAGGCGCGGATGACGTCCATGTCGGCGCGGATGTCGCCGGTCAGGTCGATGGTCGGACCGAGGCCCGTCGTCATCGTGGTGCGGTCTACGTAGCCGAGTGTCACACCGAGCCGCGTCTCGCGGGCGATGCGGTAGAAGCCGGACTTCCAATAGCCGCCGCCCCCGCGCGTGCCCTCGGGGGTGACGACGAGCCCGAAGACCTCGCCGGCTCTGATGCGCTCGATGATGTCGGCGACGACGCGGGAGGCGTCGGAGCGGTCGACCGGGATGCCGCCGATCCCGCGCATGATCGGCCCGCGCCACCCCGTGAACAGGCTGGCCTTGCCGAGCCAGCGGAAGTTCATGCCGAGCCGCCAGGCGATGCCGAGCATGAGCACGAAGTCCCAGTTCGACGTGTGCGGCACCCCCAGCAGGATGGTGGGGCGGGTCGGGGCCGGCTCGGTGGAGAGCGTCCAGCGGCTGCAGGCCCAATAGACGCGGGAGAGCAGTCGTCGGAGCATGCGTTCACCGTATGGCACGACGCGGGGCGAGGGCCGTCAGCGGGGCCGTCCCGTCCCACCCGCGGAGGTCCGCGCCCCTGCCTAGACTCGTGGCATGTCCTTCACGCTCGAGTCGCGTCTCGACGGCGCCGTCGGCGGAAAGACGGCCGGAGTGCTCTCGCGCGCGTTCGGCATGAAGACCGTGGGCGACCTTCTCGTGCACTACCCGCGGCGCTACGCGCACCGCGGCGAGCTCACGCCGATCGCCTCGCTTCCGCTGGGCGAGACCGTGACGATCGTGGCCGAGGTGAAGCGCGTCAACGAGCGCCGCATGCAGAATCGCAAGGGCACGATCCTCGAGGTCGTGATCAGCGACGGGAACGGCGAGATGTCGCTGACCTTCTTCGGGCAGGGCTGGCGGATGAAGGACCTGCGACCCGGCCGACGCGGCGTCTTCTCCGGCAAGGTCGGGGAGTACCGGGGCGCGATGCAGTTCACGCACCCCGACTACGAGCTCTTCGAAGACGAGGGCGAGGCCCGCATGAACGCCGAGGCGTTCGCGAACCAGCCCATCCCGATCTACCCGGCGACCTCCACGGTGGCGAGCTGGCAGCTGCAGAAGATCGTCGAGATGGTGCTCGACGGCCTGGGCCCCCTCGAGGATCCTCTGCCGGAGGACGTACGCCGGAAGCGCGGGCTGCTCCCCGCCGGCGACGCGATCCGTCGCATCCACCGCCCCGACTTCGACGACCAGATCGGCCCGGCCCGGCAGACGCTGCGGATGCATGAGGCGCTCGTGCTGCAGACGGCGCTCCTCCAGCAGCGCCAGTTCGTCCGCGCGCTGTCGGCGACGACGCGCGCTGCCTCCCCCGGCGGGCTGCTCGAGCGCTTCGACGCCGGGCTGCCCTGGCAGCTCACGCCCGATCAGGCGGAGGTGGGGGAGCGGATCGCCTCCGACCTCGTCGGGGCCTGGCCGATGAATCGCCTCGTGCAGGGGGAGGTGGGCTCCGGCAAGACGCTCGTGGCGCTCCGCGCGATGCTGCAGGTCGCGGAATCCGGCGGGCAGTCCGCGCTCATCGCCCCGACCGAGGTGCTCGCGGGCCAGCACCTGCGCACCATCGCGCGCATGCTGGGCCCGAGGGTCGCCCCCGAGCTGATGCCGACACTGCTGACCGGTCAGATGCCGGCCGCCGAGCGACGCAAGGCCGCGCTGCGCGTCGCCTCCGGTCAGGCGCTCATCGTCATCGGCACCCACGCGCTGCTGAGCGACTCCACGACGTTCGCGGACCTCGGTCTCGTCGTCGTCGACGAGCAGCACCGATTCGGCGTGGAGCAGCGTGAGACGCTGCGCGGCAAGGGCTCGAGCCCGCACGCCCTGGTCCTGACAGCGACGCCCATCCCGCGAACCGTGGCGATGACGGTCTTCGGCGACCTCGACGTCTCCACCATCCGCACGATGCCCACCGGGCGGGCGGGCATCCAGAGCTTCGTCGCTCCTGTCGCCGAGAAGCCGGCGTGGTTCGGGCGCGTGTGGGAACGCGCGGCCGAGGAGGTGACGAAGGGCCACCAGGTCTTCGTGGTGTGCCCCGCCATCGATGCGGAAGCGGGTGCCAAGGACGCCGACGTCGAGGCGCCGCCCGTGGAGGGCGAGGCGCCGAAGGCGCAGTGGGGGGTGGTGCAGGCCGCCGACGTGCTGTCGCGGCATCCGCTCTTCGGCGGGATCCGGGTCTCCACTCTGCACGGACGCATGCCCTCCGACGAGAAGGATGCCGTGATGCAGGCGTTCGCCCGCGGCGACATCGATGTGCTCGTCGCCACGACCGTCATCGAGGTCGGGGTGGACGTGCCGAACGCCTCGACCATGATCATCCTCGACGCCGACCGGTTCGGTGTGTCGCAGCTGCACCAGCTGCGCGGCCGCGTCGGCCGTGGCGGGGTGCCCGGGCTCTGCCTGCTCGTGACCGAGGCGGCGCCACAGACCCCGGCGCGAGCGCGCGTCGAGGCCGTCGCCGCGACGCTCGACGGGTTCGAGCTCGCAGAGGTCGACCTCGAGCTGCGCGGTGAGGGCGATGTGCTCGGAGACGCCCAGTCGGGCGCCCGTTCGTCGCTGCGGCTGCTGCGCGTCGTGAAGGACGCCGACATCATCGCGGACGCCCGCGCGGAGGCCGAGCGCATCCTCGAGGACGACCCGGCGCTGCTCGCGCATCCCGGGCTCGCAGCGGCCATCGAGCGACGCGTGGGCATGGAGGAGCGCGCGGCCCTCGCCAAGAACTAGCCGCCTTCGAGGGGCTCGGGGACCGGGTGGGTGGAAATCGCAAATATGCTGATCCCCATGAGCAGCCGGATCGCCGTCGTCCCAGGTTCGTTCGACCCGCCGACGCTCGGACACCTCGACGTCATCCGCCGGGCGGCGACGCTGTACGACGAGCTGCACGTGCTGGTGGTGCACAACCCCGGCAAGGAGGCGATGCTCCCGATCGCGCAGCGGCTGGCGCTGCTGGAGCAGTCGATCGCCGAGAGCGACATCGAGTCGACGGTCGTCGTCGCCTCGTGGAGCATGGGGCTGCTGGTCGACTACGCGACGGATGTCGGTGCCGGCGTGCTGGTCAAGGGCATCCGGTCGCAGATCGACGTCGCGTATGAGACGCCCATGGCGATCGTCAACCGGCATCTCGCCCACGTCGAGACCGTCTTCCTGCTGCCCGACCCCGCACACGCGCTCGTGTCCAGCTCGCTCGTGCGTCAGGTGGCCGGGCTCGGGGGAGACGTCTCGCCCTTCGTTCCGCCGCCCGTCGCGCGGTTCCTCGACAGCGGCGCCCGCGGCGCCTGACGATCTCGCCGCGCCGTCTCCCCGGGTAGGATTGCCGGGTGAGAACCCGCCGCCCGACCCCGTACATGCTCAATGTGCGTGACATCGCACATCGCCCCGGTGAGATGCGCGAGCACTCGCTCACGGTCATCCCGACCGAGCGCTGGGGCGAGGGACTCGTCTCCGTCGAAGACGGCCGCGAAATCGACATGGACGTGCGTCTGGAGTCCGTCCATGAGGGCATCCTCGTGACCGCTGAGGCGAGCACCTACTACGACGGGGTGTGCGGGCGGTGCCTCACTGCCATCACCCAGCCTGTCGAAGTCGAGATTCAGGAGCTTTTCACGTATCCTGGAGACGAGACATCTGACTACGAGGTTCAAGACGACCACGTGGATCTTGAAAATCTGGTCAGAGACGCGATCGTATTGTCGCTTCCGTTTCAGCCGGTATGTCAGCCGGATTGCCCCGGCCTCGACCCGGTCACGGGCGAGCGACTGGCGGAGAAGCCCGGCACAGAGCCACGCGAACCCATCGATCCACGCTGGGGCGCGCTCCAGGAATTCACAGACGAGGGCAGCGAAGCGTAGAGCTTCGAGGCCGCAGAACACAGAAGAGAGCTAGCCATGGCAGGTAACCCCCCGAAGCGGAAGGTCTCCCGCTCCAACACCCGTTCGCGCCGCGCACAGTGGAAGGCGGCGCCCATCACGCTGACCAAGACCGTCGAGAACGGCGTCGTCGTCTACAGCCGTCCTCACCAGGCGAAGGTCGTCACCGACTCGCAGGGCACCGAGCTGTTCCTCGAGTACAAGGGCCGCAAGGTCGCCGACGTCTGACACCGCCGATCGTCGAGCGGTGACAAGCACTTCCGAGCGCACAGCGCTCTCCGAGAAGCTCGGGGTCGACATCGATCCCGAGCTTCTCTCGCTGGCTCTGACGCATCGCTCGTATGCGTACGAGAACGGCGGTCTGCCGCACAACGAGCGCCTCGAGTTCCTCGGCGACTCGGTGCTCGGGCAGGCCGTCACCGTCATGCTGTTCACCCGGCATCCCGAGCTCGACGAGGGCGCGCTGGCCAAGCGGCGCTCGAGTGTCGTCTCGACGCTCGCCCTGGCGGAGGTCGCCCGCACCATCGGCCTGGGCGACCATCTTCTGCTCGGTCGAGGCGAAGAGCAGACCGGCGGGCGCGACAAGGACTCGATCCTCGCCGACACCATGGAAGCCGTGATCGGCGCGACCTACATCTCCGTGGGCCCGGAGGCCGCCACGGCCCTCGTGCTGCGCCTCACCGAGCCGCTGCTCGCAGACCCCGAGCGCTACGGCGCCGCCATGGACCCGAAGACGAGCCTGCAGGAGCTGGCCGCGCGCGTCGGCGCCGCGCCGCCCGTCTACTCGGTCGAATCGGTCGGTCCCGATCACGATCGGCTCTTCACGGCGACCGTTCGCGTGGGCGAAGTCCTCACGCAGGGCACCGGCACCAGCAAGAAGTCCGCCGAGATGGCGGCCGCGCTGCGCGCATGGCACGAGCTCGGCGAGAGTGCCTGAACTTCCCGAAGTCGAAGTGGTGCGCGCGGGCCTCGCCCCCGCCGTCACGGGTGCACTGATCACCGGCGTTCAGGCGTTCGATCCCCGAGCCCTGACGCGGCACGCGGGATCGCCGGCGGACTTCGAGGCAGCCCTCGCCGATCGTCGCATCACGAGCGCCGCGCGACGGGGCAAGTTCCTCTGGATGCCGCTCAGCGACCGCGCCGAATCCGGCGGCGTGCGCGAGCCGCAGGCCCTCGTCGCCCATCTGGGGATGAGCGGGCAGCTGCTGCTGCGAGAGCCCGGCGCGCCGGAAGAGCGGCACGAGCGCGTGCGCGTGACGATCGAGCATCCCGCGCACGGCGAGCTCGCCGTCGTCTTCGCCGATCAGCGCACCTTCGGCTCCCTCGCCATCGACCCGCTCGTCGAAACGCCGGACGGCGCCCCCGGCGGTTGGGGCACAGACGACGCCCTCATCCCGAGCCAGGTCGCCCACATCGCGCGCGATCCCCTCGACCCGGCCTTCCTCGACGCGAAGTTCCGGTACCTGCTCGGACGCAAGGACTCCGCCATCAAGCGGGTGCTGCTCGACCAGGGCGTCGTGAGCGGAGTGGGCAACATCTACGCCGACGAGGCGCTCTGGGCATCCCGCATCCACCCCGAGGCCCCGGCCCGCTCGCTCTCGACGCGTGCGGTGAACCGGCTGCTCGCCGAGGTGCGTGCCGTGCTGACCAAGGCGCTCGCCGAAGGCGGCACGAGCTTCGATGCCCAGTACGTCAACGTCAACGGCCAGGCGGGATACTTCGCCCACAGCCTGAACGCGTACGGGCGGGGCGGTCTGCCGTGCCCGCGCTGCGGGCGACCCATCGCACGCGTCTCGTTCATGAACCGGTCGAGCCACTTCTGCCCGCACTGCCAGAGGATGCCGCGCGCCGTCTGATCGCATCCTCCGCCAGGTCAGCTCGGGCGCGTGAGGTCGGACGGTCGAGAGCGGCCGACAGTGCTCCGTTCAGCCCAGCCGCCTCTGCCACTCGCCCGCGTAGAGCACCGGTACGAAGCCCATCGTCTCGTTGATGGCGAGCATCGGTCGGTTTTCCTCCGCGTTGAAGGTCTCCACGCGCCGCGTCTCGGGAACGAGCTCGATCCACCGCAGCAGGGTCTCGCACTTCACGAGCATCCCGAGCCGGTGCCCGCGGTGCTCGCGCAGCACCAGCGTGTCGTTCTGGTGGGTCAGCGCGGGGATCGCCGTGTCGACGAGCAGCTCGTTGAACGCCACGAGCCGACCCGTCGCCACGTGCTGGGCCGCGCCGACGATCTTGCGGAACCCCGCCGCCCGGTCGCGGGCGTCGAGCCGGCGCACGCGGTCGGCATCCCAGTGCTCCTCGCTCACTTCGAGGTCGCCGGTGGGCGCGTCGGTCGACATCCGCGACTTGAGCCACGCGAAGTCCTCGAGATGCTCGTCGGGTGTCGGGATCTCCCATGACACGTACCGGTAGGCGGGCTGCGCGGCGGCCCGGGCGGTGTCGAGCAGATCCCGGATCAGGGGGAGGTTCGCCCCGATGTCGAGCGCGCTGTTGCGGTAGACCTGCTCGAGCACGTAGCCGCGGCGGTGCGCGAAGAGCGCCGAGTGGTCCGCCGGCACCGACCCCCAACCGGTGCGCGCGTCGATGCGGTCCCCCTCGGCCGGCGGATGCTCGGTCCAGGCCTGAGCGACCGAGCGTCCGGCCTCGCCGGCGAGCGCTTCGACGTGCCGCAGCAGCGCCGAGCCGACACCGCGGCCCGCTCGCCCGTGCGCGACGCGGACATTCACCCCGGCCGTCCGATCGCCCGCTTCCTGCGGGATCTCGAGCGACCCCGACCCGACCACCGTGTCCCCGTCCCGCGCGAGGTGGAACAGCTGCTTCCTGTCCTTCTGATCCCGCCAGAACGGCAGGGCCTGCTCGACGGTCAGGGAATGGTCGTCGTTTCCGCGGATCCGGCGCATGTCGGCGTTGCGCAGCGCGATGAACTGCGCGAGGTCATCGCCCTGCGCCGGCTCGCCCTCCGCGGGGATCTTGAGGCGGCTGATCGTGAGGGTGTCAGTCATCCAGAACCTTCTTCCACGCTCCGGCGTACGACGCCGGCACGAACCCGAGCGCCTCGTTGATATCGAGCATCGGGCGGTTCTCCTCCGCGTTGAAGGTGGAGACCCTCGGCGACTGCGGGGCGATCTCGCGCCACCGGCGCAGGTTCTCGCCCTTGACGAGCATGCCTAGGCGGTGACCGCGGTGCTCCTTCAGCACGAGCGTGCCGTACTGATGGGTCGGACCGGTCGGGTCAGGGCCGAT
This sequence comes from Microbacterium sp., assembly GCA_036280835.1. Taxonomy (GTDB): domain Bacteria; phylum Actinomycetota; class Actinomycetes; order Actinomycetales; family Microbacteriaceae; genus Microbacterium. Next base: position 9,792 of record DASUQB010000289.1, read on the forward strand.
CACGAGCTCGTTGTAGGCGACGATCCGACCAGACGGCACGTGCTGCACCGCCGCGACGGAGATCGTCTGGCCGCCCTTCAGCAGCCGCTCGTCCCGGCGGGCGATGCGCGCGGCATCCCACGTCTCCTCGTCGAACACCATCCCGCCGCTCGGCACGTCGGTCGCCATCCGCGAGATGACGTAGCCGTACCCCTCCGCGTATTCCGCCGGCGTCGGCAGGCTCCACGTCACGACGCGGTAGTCGGGCCCGGCCTTCTCGTGCGCCTCGGCGAGCAGGCGTTCGACCGCCTCGAAGGATCCGCGCAGGTCGAACACGCTGTTCCGTTCGGTCTGCTCGAAGGTGTATCCCCGCCGGAGGAAGAGCTGGGTCTGCCTGTCGTTCTCGGGGATCGCTCCGAAACCCGTCGGCGCCTTCAGCATCTCCCCCCGTGCGTCGCCGCGGTGCAGCGTCCACGTCTGCGCGATCGTGCGACCTCGTTCGGCCGCCACCTGCTCGACGATGTCGAGCAGCACGTCCTCGATGCCCTCTCCCCAGTGCTCGGGATGCGGGAAGGCGTCGAACTCGAGGGTCTTGCCGCCCGGCTCGGTGGGGATGGTGATCGTGACCGCCCCGACGAGTTCGTCGCCGCGGTAGGCGAGGTAGCCCAGCCGGGTGTTGTCGGTCTGGTCCTGCCAGGAGGGCAGCGCCTCCGTCGCGACGTGATCGAAGTAGTCGTGGCCGGCGTCGTGCCGGCACACCAGGTTGTCGAGCTCGGTCAGCTCGAGGAACGGACGAGCCTCCGGCTCGTCGAGCGTCTCCGGCACGACGAGGGGGACGATCGTGAGATCGGTCAGGGTGAGGTCAATCATGGAGCACCTTCTTCCAGGCGCCTTCGTAGGCGATGGGGACGAAGCCGATGGCCTCGTTGATGTCGAGCATGGGACGGTTCTCCTCGGCGTTGTACGTGATGACGCGCGGGGATTGCGGGGCGATGTCGCGCCAGGCGAGCAGGTTCTCGCACTTGACGAGCATCCCGAGCCTGTGGCCGCGGTGGGCTTTCAGCACGAGGGTGTCCTCCTGGTGCGAAGCCTCGGTCTTGTCTGCGCCGACCACGAGCTCGTTGAACGCGCAGAGCTCGCCGGTCTCGATGTGCTGTGCCGCAGTGACATGGAGGGTGCGCCCGGATGACGTGTAGCGCGCGTCGTGGATGGCGATCCGCCCGGCATCCCACGTCTCCTCGTCGAACTCGAGTGCCGCGGCCGGTGCGTCGGTGACCATCCGCGACTTCATCCAGGCGTAGCCCTCGACGAACTCGGGGGGCGTCGGTGCGAACCACTGCACGACGCGGTACCCGGTGGATGCCGCGCGGGCCTGCTCGAGCAGCTGCTTCACGCCGTCGAACGAGCCGCGCAGGTCGAAGGCGCTGTTCCGTTCGATCTGCTCGAGGCTGAATCCGTTGCCGACGAACCAGCGCGCTCCGTGGTCGTCGGCGGGGATGCTGCCGAAGCCGGTCGGCGGCTCCAGCCGCGGTCCCGGGGCGTCCGGGTGCTCGGCCCACGACTGCAGGACCGATCGGCCGTTCTCGCGCGCAACCCCCTCGGCGAGTTCGAGCGCGGCCGTGCCGATGCCCCGGCCCCAGACATCCCGGAGCAGCTCGATCAGCAGGAAGGCGACTTTCGAGCCCTCCTCGTTCGGGAGGTCGACGCCGACGCGCCCGACCGGGCGGTCATCGACGAGGACCAGCCACGACAGGCGCCGCTCGTACTCGTTCGGAGCGTAGTGGGGGAGCAGCTCGGCCGCGGTGATCGAGTGATCGCCGTGCCCGGAGATCTCCCGGTAGATGACGTTGCGCACATCGACCATCGCGCGGAAGTCCGCGGCGTCCTCGGCGTCGATGCTCGAGGGGATGTGCAGGGGCCGGAACTCGAGTCCGGTCAGGGTGAGGTTCATGTCGTGCTCTCTGTCGGCGTCTGGGCGACGGCGGGGTCTTGCGGAAGGTCTGCCCGATGGGGGCGGGAACGCGACCCGGGGTCTGATGGGGACCCCGGGTCACGTCCGGGTCACGCGCGCACCGTCCACAGGAGCTGCTCCTGTGACGCGGCGTGCTCGCGACTGAGGCGGGCACGGTCGTTGGCGACGTGGCGGTGGTGCGATTCGTGCGCCGCGTTCTGCTGAACGCTGCGGGTGCTCCGGAGCAGCAGCCACAGGCCGAGGCGCAGGGATGCGCGATCGGCGAGTGAGGGACGTGCGCCGGGTGCCGGCAGAGCCGGGACGTGGAGCTCGAGCCTGTCGCGATCGGGAGATCGGACGGGCGACAAGGTGTCATGCATGGTGGTGTGTCTCTTTCACGGGAGGGGTGGGGTGTGGGTTCGCCGAGAGGCGGTGCCGCGCGGATGCCGGGGTGGCGGCGCGCGGACGGGAGTGCGCTCGAGAGGGGTGGCGGATCGCGGTGATCGGAGTGATCTCGCGGGATCGGCGGCTCGACAGCCTGCCCGTGGGCAGAGTCGTCCCCTGGAGCGCCTAGGCGGCTGCGGGCGTGGATGCGCCGAAGGAAACGGTCACCACGGAGCGAACGACGCAGCCGAATGGCGCGAGCGCGATCGGCGCAGTGCCGGGCGTGTTGATGTGCATCATCATGGTGACCTCCTTTCGACTTCAGACGCGAAGAGTGACGTTAGCGCGCTCCGGATACCCGCGTCAAGCGAATTCCCAGAAATGATCGACGCCCGGGCGTTGCGACCCCGGCGGGGAGGGCGTCGTCCGGTAGCGTATGGCTGTCATCGAGCAGGGCCGGGAGGCGCATCTATGCACCTGAAGAGCGTCACGCTCAAAGGGTTCAAGTCGTTCGCGCAGCCGACGACCTTCGCCTTCGAACCCGGCGTCACCTGCATCGTCGGGCCGAACGGATCCGGGAAGTCCAACGTCGTCGACGCACTCGCCTGGGTGATGGGCGAGCAGGGGGCCAAGACGCTCCGCGGCGGCAAGATGGAGGACGTCATCTTCGCCGGCACCGCCACGCGCGGCCCGCTCGGCCGCGCCGAGGTGCAGCTCACGATCGACAACGCCGACGGGGCGCTGCCGATCGAGTACGCTGAGGTCACCATCAGCCGCACCCTGTTCCGCAACGGCGCCAGCGAGTACGCCATCAACGGCGACGTCTGCCGGCTGCTCGATGTGCAGGAGCTGCTGTCGGACTCGGGCCTCGGCCGCGAGATGCACGTCATCGTCGGTCAGGGCCGCCTCGACACGGTGCTGCAGGCCTCGCCCGAGGATCGCCGCGGATTCATCGAGGAGGCCGCCGGCATCCTGAAGCACCGCCGGCGCAAGGAGAAGACCCTGCGCAAGCTCGAGGCGATGGAGGCGAACCTCACGCGCCTCAGCGACCTCGCCGGGGAGATCCGACGGCAGCTCAAGCCGCTCGGTCGCCAGGCGGAGATCGCGCGGGAGGCCGCCACGATCGCCGCCATCGTGCGCGATGCGAAGGCCCGGCTGCTGGCGGACGAGGTCGTCGGCCTGCGGGCGGCTCTCGCGGCGCACGCCCGATCCGAGCAGGAGCGCCACACCGAGAGACTCGTGCTGCAGGACCAGTCCGCGACCCTGCGCTCGCGTATCGAGACGCTCGAGCGCGAGCAGGGCTCCGAGATCGTCGACGAGGCGCGCCGGGTGTCGTTCGCCCTCGAGCAGGTGCAGGAGCGCCTGCGCGGCCTGTTCACGCTCGCGAATCAGCGGCTCGCACTGCTCGGCACCGAGGACGACGGCGCCGGCGCCGGCGTCGGCGTCACGGTGACGCAGGCGACCATCGACGAGGCCCGGGACGAGATCCAGCTCATCTCCGAGGGGCTCGGCGATGCCCACGACGCCGCCATCGCCGCCGCACGAGAGGTCGTCCGGGCGCGCGCCGAGCTCGATGCCCTCGACACCGACATCGCCGCACAGAGCGCGCTCGTCTCCGAGCACGACATGCGGTTGACCGCGCTGCGCGGTCGCGCGGAGGCCGCCGCATCCGCCCTCGCCGCCGTCCGCGGAGGAGTGCTGCGTCAGCAGAATGCGCTGGATGCCGCGAACGCCCGGCGCGCGGAGGCCGAGGAGGCTCTCGCGGGGCTCGATCCCTCGCTCGCGCCCGAGGGATCGGCGGCGGAGCACACCGCCGCGTACGACGCGGCTCAGCGAGAGGTCGGAACGACGGAGGCCGATGTCGAGGCCATCCGCGAGCGCCTCCACGCCGCGGAGCGCGAGGCCGACGCCCTGACGGCTAAGGCGACCGCGCTCGGAAGCGCGCTCGACATCACGAACGCCGCGGCTGGGCTCGTCGCGGCGGGCGGCCCCGGCATCCGGGGCATCGTGGGCGACGCGGTGCAGGTCACCGCCGGCTACGAGGCGGCGATCGCGGCCGTGCTCGGATCCCTGGCCGAGGGCCTGCTCGTCGACACGCGGGGCGATGCCATGCGCGTGGCACAGGAGGCGCGCGGGGGCGAGATCGGCGTCGTCGACATCGTGATCGCGGATGCCGCGACGAAGCGCCCGAGCATTCCGGAGCTGCCCGGGATCGTGGCCGCGAGAGAGGTCGTCAAGGGTCCGGACGGGCTGCTCGGGGTGCTCTCGTACGTCGCGATCGCCGACGACCTCGAGAGCGCATTCGCCGCAGGCCCGGCCCTCGCGGGGGCGGAGCTCGGCGGACCCGTCACCCTCGTCACCCGCGCCGGGGAGGTGCTCACCGAGCACACGCTCCGGGCGGGATCGGGCGGGGAGCGATCCCGGCTCGAGCTCGTGGCCGAGCGCGACGCCGCCTTCGAACGCCTGGCGGAGGTTCGGGTCATCGTCGACTCGCTGCGCGAGGCGCGGGCAGACCGGGTGCGGGCTCTGGAAGCGGCCCGGCAGCGGGCGAAGGCGGCGCTGACGACGCTGCGGGAGCACGACGCCGCGCTGGCGGCCCACGCCGAGCAGGTCAACCGCGTGACGGTGCGCCACGAGGCGGTGATCGCCGAGTGCGAGCGACTGGCAGCCGGTCTCGCGCAGGCGCAGGGCGCCGTGGCCGACGCGGAGGCCGCGGCCCGTGCGGCATCCGCCGAGCTCAACACGGCGCTGGAGGCGCCCCGGCCGATGCTGGACGCCTCCGCCCGCGACGACATGCTGGCCGCACTCGACACCGCCCGGGAGGCGGAGATGCGCGCGCGGCTCGACGTCGAGACGCTGCGCGAGCGGGTGCGCGCGGGCGAGGCCCGTGCGACCGGGCTGGAGCGGCAGCGCGAGCGGGAGCGCGAAGCGGCCGCCCAGGCGGCACGCCGCGCGGTGATCCGGCGGGCGCAGCGGGATGCCGCGGCCGGCGTCGTCGCGGAACTGCCGCACCTGCTCGACTCGGTCGACCGCTCGGTCGCCGAGGCGCGGCTCGCCCTGAGGACGGCGGAGTCGGAGCGCTCCGCTGTGACGGCGGAGCTGACCGAGCTGCGCGGTCACGAGGCCGGGGTGCGCGATCGCCTCGCGGGGCTCACCGAGAGCGTGCACGGGCTCGAACTGCAGATTCACGAGAAGCGGCTCCACGTCAACGGGCTGCTCGAGCGGTCGGCGTCCGAGCTGGGCCTCGACGAGAATATTCTCGTTTCGGAATATGGTCCGGATCAGCTCATTCCCCGCGACGGTGCCGAAGACGGCGACGAGCACCCGGCATCCGTCCCCTTCGATCGCCGGGTGCAGGAGCGCCGGCTGCAGGATGCCGAGCGCAAGCTGGGGCAGCTCGGGCGGGTCAATCCGCTCGCCCTCGAGGAGTACGCGGCGCTGGAGCAGCGACACGCCTTCCTGACCGAGCAGCTCGCCGACCTGACTCAGACGCGCAAGGACCTGATGACGATCATCGGCGAGCTCGACGAGCGCATGCAGACGATCTTCGCCGCCGCATTCGAGGACACGAAGGCCGCCTTCGCCGACGTCTTCCCGATCCTGTTCCCGGGCGGTACCGGCAGCATCTCGCTCACCGATCCCGAGAACATGCTCACGACGGGCATCGAGGTGTCGGTGCGGCCGGTGGGAAAGAAGATCGAGCGGCTCTCGCTGCTCTCGGGCGGGGAGAGATCGCTGGCGGCCGTAGCGCTGCTCACCGCGATCTTCAAGGCCCGCCCCAGCCCGTTCTACATCCTCGACGAGGTCGAGGCGGCGCTCGACGACGCGAACCTCGGCCGCCTGCTCGGCGTCTTCGAGCAGCTGCGCGAGAGCAGCCAGCTCATCGTGATCACACACCAGAAGCGCACGATGGAGATCGCCGACGCCCTCTACGGCGTCTCCATGCGCCAGGACGGCGTCTCCGCCGTCGTCGGCCAGCGCGTCGGCGACCGCGTCGCCAGCTGACGCACGGCCGGTCCGCCCCGCCCCTGGACCTAGGCTGGAGGCATGGCGGAGAACTCCTGGTCGCTCGGTCGCGCACTGCGCGGCATGTTCGTCAAGCCGACCATCGACGAGACGACGTGGGAGGACCTCGAGACCGCGCTCATCACCGCGGATTTCGGCCCCGACATCACCGAGCGCATCGTCGACGAGCTGCGGGAGAAGGTCGAGCGCTACCGCACGACCGACCCGAAGGACCTGCAGCGGATGCTGAAGGAGACCCTCGAGGAGCACTTCGCCAAGTTCGACACCACGCTGCGACTGACGGAGCGCCCGGCCGTGGTGCTGGTCGTGGGGGTGAACGGAGTCGGCAAGACCACGACGATCGGCAAGTTCGCCAAGTTCCTGCAGCGCTACGGCCGCACCGTCGTCGTCGGCGCAGCCGACACCTTCCGCGCGGCGGCCGTCGACCAGCTGGCTACGTGGGCCGAGCGCGGGGGAGCCGCGATCGTGCGCCCGCAGCAGGAGGGCCAGGACCCGGCATCCGTCGCCTTCCAGACCATCGACTACGCCAAGCGCACGAGCACCGAGATCGTGCTCGTGGACACCGCGGGCCGCCTGCACACCAAGGGCGGGCTGATGGACGAGCTCACCAAGATCCGCCGCGTCATCGAGAAGCAGGCGCCGATCAGCGAGGTGCTGCTCGTGCTCGACGCGACCACCGGCCAGAACGGCGTCATGCAGGCGCAGGCCTTCCTGGAGCACGCCGGCGTCACGGGGCTCGTCATCACGAAGCTCGACGGGTCGGCGAAGGGCGGGTTCGTGCTCGCCGTGCAGGAGCGGACAGGCATCCCGGTCAAGCTGCTCGGTCAAGGCGAGGGCATCGGCGACCTCACCGGCTTCACGCCCCACGTCTTCGCGGCGTCCCTGGTCGAGTGATGGCGATGATCTGCGTCACGATGTCCATTCGGGGTACCGCCCGCGCCCTCACCCTGGTTTCATAGCGTTATGGCGATCGAGCACGATTTCTTCGGGCTTCTGGAGTCCGGACCGGACGGGTCGATCTTCTGGTCGGAGAACGTCGATCTCGGCGACCAGTCGGTGACCGTCGACCTGACAGCGCCCGATCAGGACGACGTGTCCGAAGACGCCCTCGACGTCGCCGCCGCCATGGTGTCCTCGCTCGAGGCCATCGACTCGGCGGCCCGCGACGCGATGCTCGCCGAGACGGATGACCGCACCAGCGAGGTGACCGAGTACATCCTGCAGCAGCAGGCGACCCTCGGCGATGAGCTCGAAGAGCTGCTGCTCGACAACAGCGGCGACATCAGCGTCGACATCATCCGATCGCTGCAGCTGATGAGCATGACGATCCTGGCCGACGAGCACGGCGGCAACGATCCGTTCGCCGTGCTCGAGTACGCGCTCGACCCGGATGCGACCGACGACGTGCTGCTCGTCAACCTCGCATCCGACGGCTCGGTGCAGTCGGTCACCAGCGCCGACTGACGCCCTTCGTCGGACAGCCACCAGACGCGCCACAGCGACCGAGACGGATTCAGCGACCCCATGCAGACGTTCTTGCCGTTCCCGTCGTTCGCCGAGTCCGCCGGAGCGCTGGATCCGGCACGACTCGGCAAGCAGCGGGTCGAGACCCTGCAGCTTCTGCGCGCGAACACGATCCCGACCTACGGATGGCGGCACCACCCGGCGGCGAAGATGTGGCGGGGATACCTGCCGGCCCTGGTGTCGTATGGACTGGCGATGACCGATGCCTGGACGGCGATGGGCCGCCCGGACACCGTGCGCCCGCAGCTGCTCGAGTTCGCGCCGGAGGTCGACGGGGTGCCTCAGGACCAGCTCGAGGTGCCGTCATGGCTCGGCGACCCCGACTTCCACCTCGCCCACCGGTCGAATCTGCTGCGCAAGGATCACGTGTTCTACGGACCGAAGTTCGGGGACATCCCCGACGACCTGCCGTACATCTGGCCGAAGCCCTGAGACGGGCTCGAAGGACAGCGCGTCACACCGCCTGCGCGAACCCCCGCTCGGCGCCGTCGGCGATGTGAGCCAGGTGCGGCGGGATCTCGCGCCCCTTCGACAGCATCGACTGCGCCCAGAGCCGGCCCGCCCGATACGACGAGCGCACCAGCGGCCCCGCCAGCACCCCGAGGAACCCGATCCGCTCCGCCTCCTCCTTGAAGCCGACGAACTCGTCGGGCTTCACCCAGCGGGCCACGGGGAGGTGGCGGGGGGTGGGCCGCAGGTACTGGGTGATCGTGATGATGTCGGTGCCGGCGTCGTGAAGGTCCTGCAGCGCCTGCACGACCTCCTCCGGCTCCTCGCCCATGCCGAGGATGAGGTTCGACTTCGTGATCAGCCCGAAGTCCCGCGCCTGCGTGATCACATCGAGCGAGCGCTCGTACCGGAACGCCGGGCGGATGCGCTTGAAGATGCGCGGCACCGTCTCGACATTGTGCGCGAAGACCTCGGGGCGCGACTCGAACACCTCCCGCAGCAGCGTCGGGTCGCCCGAGAAGTCCGTTGCCAGGATCTCCACGCCCGTTCCGGGATTGTCCTGATGGATGCGCCGCACGGTCTCGGCGTGAAGCCACGCACCCTCATCCGGAAGATCGTCGCGGGCCACGCCCGTCACGGTCGCGTAGCGCAGGGTCATGCGCTGCACGCTCTCGGCGACCCGGCGCGGCTCGTCGATGTCGTAGTCGGCGGGCTTGCCCGTGTCGATCTGGCAGAAGTCGCAGCGCCGCGTGCACTGGGAGCCGCCGATCAGGAACGTGGCCTCCCGGTCCTCCCAGCATTCGAAGATGTTCGGGCAGCCGGCCTCCTGGCAGACGGTGTGCAGGCCCTCGTCCTTCACGAGGTGCTGCAGCTGGGTGTATTCGGGGCCCATCCTGGCCTTCGTGCGGATCCATTCGGGCTTGCGCTCGATGGGCGTCTCGGCGTTGCGTATCTCGAGCCTCAGCAGCTTCCGACCCGCCGGCGCCGTCGCGCCGGGTCCCGCCGACCCGCCGGCGTGATCGTGGGACGACCCGCACGCGGGCCCGCAGCCGCTCACGCGGGCACCCCCGCGTACTCCGCCTCGAAGACGCGGATCACGGAGCCGAGAATGTCGGCGGGGGAGACATCCGCTCCGACCACCTCGCTGACCGTGGTCACCCCGGCATCCGTGATCCCGCACGGGATGATGCCGCGGAAGCCGGCAAGGGAGTTGTTGCAGTTGACCGCGAAGCCGTGCATCGTGACGCCGTTCTGCACGCGCACCCCGATGGCCGCGACCTTGTCCTCCGACAGCGGCCGACGCACCCAGACCCCGCTGCGGCCCTCGACCTGGTACCCGTCGACGCCGTGCGTGCGGAGCGCGGTGATGAGCAGACCCTCGAGCCGGCGGACGTGTGCGACGACGTCCATGGGCTCGGGCAGCCGCACGATGGGGTAGCCGACGAGCTGCCCGGGGCCGTGCCAGGTGATCTTCCCCCCGCGGTCGACGTCGACCACGGGAGTGCCGTCGGCGGGGCGCTCGTGGGGCTCGGTGCGCTTTCCCGCCGTGTACACGGCCTCGTGCTCGAGCACGATGAGGGTGTCGGCGCGCTCCCCGGCGACGACGCCGGCGTGCACCCGACGCTGCAGATCCCACCCGGCGAGGTAGGGCACGAAGTCGGGGGAGAGCCCCGCATTCAGGATGTCGAGCATGGGCGTCCTCGTTCCTCGGAGCGTTCTTGGATCGGGTCCAACAATACGCCCGCTGCTCGGTCGCGGCGTGCACCTAGGGTGGGTGCATGACCGTCGATCCCCGGGCGGGTCGCCCGCGCGCATCCTCCCGCGAGACCCTGGCGGAGGCCGCGTGCGAGCTCTTCCTCGAGAAGGGCTACGAGGCGACATCCATCGCCGACATCGCCACGCGCGCCGGCGTCAGCCGCTCGAGCTTCTTCAACTACTTCTCGTCGAAGGGCGACATCCTCTGGGCCGCCTTCGACGAGCGGGTGGATGCCGCCATCACGGCGCTCGAGGACGATGACCGAGCCTCGACCCGCGACATCCTGCTGGCCGTGGCCGACGACTTCGCGCCGGACAGCCTCGCCCTCGCCGTCGCCAACGCCGCGGTGATGGGCCTTCACGGCGAGCTGGAGCGCGAGCGGGCGCTCCGTCAGGCGCGACTCGCCCACGCCGTCGCCGAACGGCTGCGGCGCGAAGGAGCGCCCCGGCTCCGCGCTGAGGTGCAGGGCGCGGCCGGCGCGGGAGCGGTGCTCGCGGCGGTCTGGGAGTGGGCGGATGCCGGCGCCGGCCGGGCCCGGCTCGCGCCGCTCGTGGCCGAAGCTCTCGGTGCGGCGCCGCTCGGGTCGCCCGGCGCCGTGCGGCAGCTGCGGGTCGTCGTGCAGGCGCCCGAGTTCGACGAGACGCTCGCGTTCTACCGCGATGTGCTCGGGATGCCGCAGTCCGAAGCGTACGAGGCCGAGGGCGGCGCGCGCGTCGCGATCCTCGACGCCGGGCGGGCGACTCTGGAGCTCGCGAACCCTGCTCAGGTGGCCTTCATCGATCGTGTGGAGACCGACGGCGTGACGAGCGACCGGATCCGCGTGGCCCTCGAGGTCGACGACACGGCCGTGATCGCGGATCGGCTGGTCGACGGGGGAGCCCGGCTCGAGGCATCCGCACGCGAGACGCCGTGGCGCTCGCTCAACGCGCGCCTCCGCGGCCCGGCCGGGCTGCAGCTCACTCTGTTCCAGGAGCTCGGACCCGCCTGATCCGGCACGACCCGGCGGGCGCGGAGCCACGGCAACCGCTCGCGTAAACTTGGGGGATCATGGCTACCTTCGGCACCCTCTCCGACCGGCTCACCGAGACGTTCCGCAACCTCCGCACCAAGGGCAAGCTGACGCCCGCCGACGTCGACGGCACGGTGCGCGAGATCCGCCGTGCGCTGCTCGACGCAGACGTGGCCCTGCCCGTCGTCAAGGAGTTCACGGCGAAGGTGCGCGAGCGCGCCCTCGGCGACGAGGTGAACAAGGCCCTCAACCCCGCACAGCAGGTCGTGCAGATCGTCAACGAGGAGCTCGTCGCGATCCTCGGCGGCCAGCAGCGCCGGCTGCAGTTCGCCAAGAACCCGCCGACCGTCATCATGCTCGCGGGCCTTCAGGGCTCCGGCAAGACGACCTTCGCCGGCAAGCTCGCCAAGATGCTCGAGAAGGACGGGCACACCCCGATCCTCGTCGCCGCCGACCTCCAGCGCCCGAACGCCGTGAACCAGCTGCAGGTCGTGGCCGCGCAGGCCGGCGCCGCCATCTACGCCCCGGAGCCCGGCAACGGCGTGGGCGACCCGGTGCTCGTCGCGCGTGACGGCGTGGCCTATGCGACCCGCCAGCAGCACGACGTCGTCATCATCGACACCGCCGGACGCCTCGG